>CAXSDM010000032.1:20222-22183 GCA_964235575.1 uncultured Acidobacteriaceae bacterium
GCCGTAGGCACTTCCGCCTCGTAGTTCGTGACAAAGTCTTTGGGAAGCTCAGGACCCCACAAATAGAGCGAGTCTTCCGCGGGGTGATCGCCCGGATCCCAATCGCAGGTGACCGGGATATAGTCAATATCGGAGGAGTATTCGCAGTAGCTGCCCCATGGATCGCGCACGTAATGGAAGTAGTTGGAGCCAAGCACATGCCGACCCAATCCCCAGCCCTGGGAAAAGCCCTTGTCTGCCATCTGCATCGCGCCAAGCCCGACAAGATTGACGTTCGGCAGATCCCAGCTGACGTGATGAAAGCCCGGCGCGGAAGACTTGGCGAAGGCGATCATGTGATGATCACTGCCGTGGATGCCATGCAGAAAGGCTATGCCATCGCCCGATCGATCCGACAACCGCAGCCCAAGCGTACGGCCGTAGAACTCGATTGCCCGACCGACGTTGGTGGTAAACAGCAGGATGTGGGCCATGCGGCGAGGGCGTACCTGATCGGCGAGCCGCCGGTAGGGTGCGCCGCGCCGCCCGCCGTCGACTGTGTCCATTTCAAAGCTCATCTTATCGTTCGGCGAAGACTTGTCCGCGATCTTTACCTCGATCATGATGTTGTCGGGATCGGCAAACCAGAAACCGTTCGAGTCGAAGCCCGGGGGAGGATCGAGCAGCTTCACTCCGGCCGACTCCACGCGCGTTCTGATCTGGGCGAAGTCTTCTTCAAAGGCGCCGAATGAGATGTATTGGAGCTTCTTCGCCGGCCCCTCTGTCAGCACACCCCAGCGATGCGGACTGTCAAACGTGGTCAGGCCCAGGTGGTTGCCGTCGGCTTTGAGATCAAGGCCGAACGCCGCATAGAAATTCTCCGCGACACTCATCTTCGGAACCGAGACGCTGAAGTGATCGAGCGAGTGAACGCCCAGTTCGCCGGGACGCTTAGCTTGTGGGGTAAAGCTGCGAATCATCGTCATGGTGCACCTCTGAAATGCGGAAAAGATTATTCTTGCGCAACGATCGGATTAGACAAGAGGCCGATTCCTTCGATCTCGACCTCACATACATCGCCAGGCTTCATGAAGATCTTCGGGTCGCGGGCGAGACCGATCCCGCTGGGTGTGCCCGTTACGAACACATCCCCGGGTTTTAGAAGCATGGCATCGCTCAACAGCGAGATCTGCGTCGCTACGTCGAAGATCATGTCGGAGGTCGAGGCATTCTGCAACTCAACGCCATTCAGACGCGTAGTCAGCCGCAGTCCCTTCGCGCCTGGCTCCAGCTCATCCGCTGTGACGAACACGGGCCCGAACGCTCCGGTGCTGTCGAAGTTCTTGCCCACCATCCACTGCGCAGACTTGAACTGGTAATCGCGAATAGACGCGTCATTGAAAATGGAATATCCGGCTACGTGCTCGAGAGCGCGCTCTTTGGGAATGTTGCGCCCTGCCTTGCCTATAATAGCGACCAGTTCTCCTTCATAGTCCAGCTGCTCAGAAACCCTGGGACGGACAATGGGCGCTCCATGGCCGATGAGACTCGACGGGAAGCGCCCGAAGAGGGCCGGGTATTTGGGAACCTCAAATCCGCTCTCTTTTGCGTGATCTTTATAGTTCAAGCCGACGCAGATGACTTTCTCCGGAAAAGGAAGCGGCGGCAAATAGTCGATTCCTGACGGATCGACCTCCTCACCCTTCAGGAGGGTGTCATAGGCCTGCCGCATGGCATCCGGCCCAGCGGCTAAAAGGGACTGCAGGTCCGCAGGCTGCGTGCCTGCCGTTTTGGGACCGAAAAGGCTCACTCCCCGCAGCGCGCCCAGGGCGACTTCGCCTTCTCGTCGATATAGAATGAACTTCAAGCTTTACTCCCGTGTGGAGTGTTCGATCCATCCAGCAGCGTGCGAGTGATATGAAAATCGAACACGTTCGGGAGGAGCTTGCGCCTACAGCTATACGTTTGTCAAGTGCTCCCGA
>CAXSDM010000032.1:22283-24918 GCA_964235575.1 uncultured Acidobacteriaceae bacterium
GATAGCCGCAAGGTCGTCCTTGCTGCGTGGCGCGTACACCATGACGTAGTTTACCGGCAGGTCGAGCGCGATACCGGCGAGTCCATGCCGCTCTCCCCATTCCGCTTCGATGACGGCGACCGCGTCCCGTGGACTCAGGATCATGTGCATGGAGTGATCACTGGGGTGAATATGCGCAACCTCGCCGAACGAGGGCGGGTCCAGACTGCTTGCTTTCCCCGTACGTCGGATAGCCGGATGTCTTTTCTCAAAGTGCGAAAGTGCGTATTCCACCTGACCCGTGTTTTCTGCCACAGCTCGATCGAATAGCTCTCGCAGGGCGACACGCACCGGCTCACCGGGAAGTTGATCGAGTTGCCGGTGAGGCACCGGATATGGACTGATGTTTGGCCTCGTGCCGGTACGCGGACGAACCTCTGTCCACGCGCCCCAGTGATCGGTCGCCGAAGCGGCGATCGGAGCGACATCGAGCGGGTCGAGTGCTTTCATGCGCAGGCGTGTTGTGGTCAGCCAGCCGCGTACAGTGGTGGGCAGTCCTCCTGGCCCGAGCGATCTCCAACGCGCGTAGTCCCACATGGCCCAGGCAACTGCTCCCGCGGCACAACCCGCAACCAAGCCGATCTTTTTCAACCTGCTCGCTTCCATTCATCCGCCAGACAGCTAAAAAGTATTGGTGCTGTATAGGATGACATGTCACCGATGCAGAGTCTTTTCCCGAGCGCTCCGTAACTTCTCAAGCGTCGCTCTTGACTCATCCACGGCAACGCTTATGCCGTTCTTGACAATGATGGCTTTCGTCGACCACTCTTCAGAAGCGAACACATTCCACAATTAAGCTCACGCCTGGGAGCCCTGTGATGGCCAACACTCAACCGCTGTCCCACCCACGGGAGAGTGCACCTCTGCTGGACCGCGACTGGCTTACCGTCCTGGGTTGCGGAATCTGTCTCCTCATCTCCATCGGATCTCTTCTTGTCTATCTTTTCGGTGTCTTTGTCCGGCCGCTCACGGGCGAGTTTCACTGGACTCGGACGCAGGTCGCGACCGCGCTCGTCATCGGCCAGTTCGTCGTCGCCCTCAGCTCCCCGCTCTGGGGCTTTCTCATCGAGCGCTTTGGCCCTCGCCGCGTCATTCTTCCATCGATTGTCGGCATGTCCCTGGCCTTTGCCTCGCTCTCCCTGCTCACGCATCATCTCTGGCAGTTGTATTTGCTGTTTGCACTCTTCTCGCTTTTGGGAGGGGGAGCGTCTCCCATTGGCTACGCGGCTGTGCTGGTCCGCACCTTTGAGCGCCACCTCGGCCTGGCCTTGGGATTAGCCCTTATGGGCATTGGCCTGGGTGCCACATTGCTGCCCTCGCTCGCTCAGGCCTTCGTCGCACATCTGGGCTGGCGTTCTGCGTACGCTGCTCTTGGATTTCTTACGCTGGTGGTCACCTTTCCAGCGGCGATCGTTGCAACGCGCAATGCTCGCCTGCCTTTGCCCAGGCGCGTGACCGAGGGCGTCTCGGTCTGGCCACTGCTTCGGACGCGCGCGTTTCTTGTCATGTCCGTCGTCCTGATGCTGATCGCGATTACGGTCAGCGGTGCGTTCGCCAGTCTCATTCCGATGCTGGCAGATCGCGGCAACACTCCCGCCGAAGCCGCACGCGTTGCCGGTCTCGCCGGAATCGCCGTGATTGCGGGACGTGGCGGCATCGGGTGGCTGCTGGACCGCTTCAACGCGGCTCGCCTGCTCGCCTGGGTGTGCCTTGCGGTCATCACTTCTTTGCTGCTGCTCGTCTACACTCGCGGCAGACTGCTCGATGCCCTCGCCGCGCTCCTACTGGGCTCCGTCCTCGGAGCGGAGGTCGACTTCACCGCCTTCCTTGTGCGGCGCTACTTCGGGAACGCGGCTTTCAGCCGTCTCTACGGCATCGGCTTTGGTCTCTTCGCGCTTGCAGGAGGAATTGGTCCCTTGCTGCTTGGCATCAGCTTCGATAAAACGGGAGCTTACACGTCCGGACTGCTGTTCCTCGTGAGCCTCAGCCTTGTGGCGGCGCTTGCCACGTTCGCTATGCCCCCGTACAAAGGGCTTCATGAGGACAGCTCCCTGTCAGGCTCGTGACTCAGCGATGGTAGAGAAGAAGTCTAAGTGTGGGAATCTCTTGTTAAGTCACGTTATGCTCTACGAGACGGCTTCAGTTGTGCCGTAAGCTGTCTGGAATGAGCGTCTCTACCATACACGGCATTTTACAAAGTTACTAAATTCTTGCAATCCCTAAGCTAGGGATGGTGGAGGCGGTGGGAGTCGAACCCACGTCCGAAACTACCTTCAACAGAGAGCGTTCATGCTTTTCCCGGTTCATCTTTGTCTCGTCAGTGTGCCTTAGAACGGGCAAAGACGGAACACCGACCAGCCTGATTGATCTCGTCCTCAGCCCGCTCAGACGGAGCAGGGAAGACCAGCCTACTGTGCGACGATCGGTACCGGCCCGTAGGCGAAGCTGGAGCGATCGGCTACTTAACTAATTAAGCAGCAAGCGCGAATTGAGGTTCGGCACTTATAGTTTTGGGCGCGATTACGGGTGTACCCACCCCGGCATGCCTCTCTGCCGCAAGCAATCCCGTCGAAGCCGTGACGCCCCCATCTGGAGC
>CAXSDM010000033.1:0-24719 GCA_964235575.1 uncultured Acidobacteriaceae bacterium
CGCTTTTTTGGCGTGCTTGTCGAGCACTATGCCGGAGCCTTTCCGTTGTGGCTTGCTCCGGTGCAGGTGGGCCTTGTGCCGATCTCCGAGAAGCATCTTGAGTACGCGCACAAGGTCAAAGCGAGGCTGGAAGCCGCGGGTTTACGTGTTGAACTCGACGAACGCAATGAAAAGATGAACGCCAAGATTCGGGAGTTCGGCTTGGCAAAGGTGCCCTTTATCTTGATCCTCGGCGACAAGGAAGAAGCGACCGAATCAGTAAGCGTGCGCGTGCGCGCCAAGGGAGATGAAGGCAGCGTTCCGCTGGATGCGTTCCTGGCCCGATGCGGGAGTTTGATTGAGGCAAAGACTGTGGCTTTGTAGGGGCTGGCTGATGTTTAAGTTCTGCGGGCGAGAGGCGGGATAGCTTCGCCGCGTGCACGAGCAAGACGCAATTCCCTTCGGGAATGACAACAAAGGGCTACGGGCGACGATTGATCCATGAAAATTATCGCCTCTCGACCAGTTTTCCCGTGGGTGTAGCTGTCTCGATAAGCGACAAGCAGATCCTCCGCCTTTGGCGAAGAATGACAACGATTGGGAAAACTATAGCTGAAGCAAACCGCCTCTCGACTAAGCCGGTTCCAGTGATGGTTCCCTTCAACCGGCCGCGGTGCCCTCCTCAAGCAGACGGAGATAGGGAAGATAGCAGACCAGCCGTCCGGGCCGCGGAGTCATTTCGACGATGAGTTGGAGAGCCAGTAGGTCGGCCAGAGCGGCACCGACCGTGTTAAAGCTGAGGCCCGTTGCTTGCGCAAGCCGAGTTGGCGAGGTGTAGGGCGTCTTCTGCAGCTGGTGCAGCACCTGGATCGCCGAGCCTTTGCGCGGCCCTGAGTTCTTAACCACAGACTCATCCTTGCGGAAGAGATCGAGTATGTCAGCGGCGAGGGTAACTGCTTTTTCAGAGGTGGAGGACACTCCCTGAAGGAAGAAGTCGATCCACTCCTCCCACTCGCCCTGCATGCGGACTCGCTGCAACAGCTCATAATACTGGTCACGATGCTGCTTCAGATAGAGGGACATGTACAGCATGGGCCGTTTCAGCACACCCCGCTCCACCAGCAAGAGGGTGATCAACAGGCGGCCAATGCGCCCGTTACCATCCAGGAAAGGATGGATGGTTTCAAACTGCACATGCAGCAAGGCGCACTGAATCAGGACGGGAAAGTGTTCCGCACCGCTGTGAAGAAAGCGCTCAAGCTCTCCGAGGGCGATGTTCATGTCGTCTACGGGCGGGGGAACAAAGAAGGCGTTTCCCGGTCTCGATCCTCCAATCCAGTTCTGCGAAGTACGGAACTGTCCTGGGGTCGACCTGCTTCCTCTTCCGCTGCGTAGAAGGATTTCATGCATCTCCCGGATGAGGCGAAGGCTGAGCGGAAGATTCTCCAGCCGACTCAATCCGTGGCGAAGGGCGCCGACGTAATTCGATACTTCGACGGTGTCATCATCACTGGGCTCCGGCTGGAACTCGAAGAGCAAGAGGTCGGCGAGCGTCGACTGGGTTCCCTCGATCTGCGAGGAGAGCACAGCTTCCTTGCGGATATAGAAATCGATGAGGGTGTCAGGATGCGGCAGGATACGAGAGAGCCCGTCGAGTCTTCCGAGCATCTGGTCAGCCAAAGACAGGTTTCGCCCGGTCTGGCCACCGAGTTCCAAATCCGGTACAGGCGGTAAAGGATCGGGCAGGAAGGCGGCGAACGACTCAGAGGCGATCCTCTCTTTCTTGAACTTTCCCTGTTGGGGCCTGCGCATGAGAAGATTCTAATCCGTTTCAATCTAGCGTCTAGATTGAAACGAAAGCGATGTATGTTTCCTATATGAAATAGGAGAACGGGTCGTTTCAATGTAGCGGCTAGGTTGAGACGGAGGCGAAGTGTGTTTCAGAAACTGAAAAGGGAAGGCAGATCGTTTCAATGTAGCGGCTAGATTGAAACCGGAGTGGGTTTCATTTCAATCTCTGCAACGCTGCGTCGGACGATCAACCCGTAACGATGCCGGCGGCGAGAAAAGATAGGCCGATCGCGACGACATCTTCACCGAGGGCGACGGGGAGATCGGACAGACGGCTCTCCTGGGTGAGCCTCTGGCGGAGGTGAAAGCCGATGAAGGTGCCGGCGAGGGCGGAGACGGCGCCGAGAAAGCCTCCCTCGAGCGAGGAGCCGTGGAGACCGGTGGCCGCCAGGGCTCCGACGAGAGCCCCGAACGCTATACGGGAGACGAGAGGGAATGGAGCGGTGCGGTTGGGAGTTCGGGGAAGTTTGTCGCCGATGTACTCGCCGAGCGCGAGCAGGACGAAGACGATGACGGTGATGGGCCTGGCGGTCCAGAAGGTCCAGGTGCCGGAGACGTCCAGATTGCCTCGATAGGCGAAGAAGCAGAGAACGGCCATGGGGGTCATGGCGCGGAGGCCGGTCATCGCCCCGAGGACAGGGATAGCGATGAGCCAGGCGAGGATGGGCATGGACATACGTGGATCCTCAGGAACGCGGCAGAGAGCAGGTTTAGGGGCGGAGAAACTCGTAGAGGGGGAAGTCGTCGGCAAGGGCGGCGACTTCGGCGCGGATGCGAGCGAGACGGGACGCGTCGGAGCGATGCTCCAGGGCGTCGTCGATCCAGGCGGCGATGGTGCGCATTTCAGGTTCCTTCATGCCGCGGGTGGTGAGGGCGGGCGTGCCGATGCGGATGCCGGAGGGCTTGAGGGGTGGGTTGGTGTCGTAGGGGATGGCATTTTTGTTGACGGTAATGCCGGCGGAGCCGAGGGCGTGTTCGGCTTCCGAGCCGAGCATGCCGCGAGAGAAGACGTCGATCAGGATGACGTGGGTATCCGTGCCGCCGGAGATGATGCGGAAGCCTTTTTCGGCGAGGCACTGAGCGAGCACTTTCGCGTTAGCGACGACCTGCGCGGCGTAGGCCGAAAAGGTGGGGTCGAGGGCCTCGCGGAAGGCAACAGCTTTGGCGGCGACGACGTGCATGAGCGGGCCGCCCTGCTGTCCGGGGAAGACACTGCGGTCGATGCCGGCGGCGAACTCCTGCTGGCAAAGGATGAGGCCTGAGCGAGGGCCGCGCAGGGTTTTGTGCGTGGTGGTGGTGACGATGTGCGCGTGGGGGACGGGCGAGGGATGGGCGTGGCCGGCGACGAGGCCGGCGAAGTGCGCCATGTCGACGAGGAAGTAGGCGCCGACCTTGTCCGCGATGGCGCGCATGCGGGGGAAGTCAAACTGACGCGGGTAGGCGCTGCCGCCGCCGATGATGAGTTTGGGCTTGACCTCGATGGCCTGTTGCTCGAGCTGGTCGTAGTCGATGACTTCGGTATCGCGGCGGACTTGGTAGCCGGCGATGTTGTAGAGCTTGCCGGAGAAGTTGAGCTTGTGACCGTGGGTGAGGTGTCCTCCGTGGGCCAGGTCGAGGCCGAGGATCGTGTCGCCGGGCGTGAGCAGAGTCATGAAGGCGGCGGCGTTGGCCTGCGATCCGGAGTGCGGCTGAACGTTGGCGTGGGCGGCGCCGAAGAGGAGTTTGGCGCGGTTGCGGGCGAGATCCTCGACGACGTCGGCGTACTCACAGCCGCCATAGTAGCGCTTGTTGGGATAACCTTCCGCGTACTTGTTGGTGAAGACGGTGCCTACGGCTTCAAGAACGGCGCGACTGACAAAGTTCTCGGAGGCGATCATCTCGAGGCCTTCGTGCTGGCGGAGAACTTCCTTCGCGATCTGCGAGGCGACTTCCGGGTCAGTGTCGGTGAGCGAAGCGGCGAGGTCCATCGGCATGAGATTGATTTTATGCGTGGTTCGAGAGGGAGCGTAGGCCCACGGAGAGATTGTTGTTGGTAGCGGCAAGCAGGGCAGCCTTGAGGAGGGCTGGTGAGGTACTCCAAGGTAATGTGACGAGCGTGCTGGAGGAAGTGAGAAAGTTGCGCATGCTGGGAGGAGATTCGCCGATAAGGAGAACAGAGGGCGAAAGGATGCCTTCACAGGAGAATGGAAATGGGCGATTTGATGATTGCGTTGGCGTTTGTGGCAATGGTGCTTTCACCGTGTGTGGTGGCGTTGATTCGGCTGCCGGAGTTGGAACAAGCGGATGCGGTGGACATGTCAGAAGGCGACGTGTTGAGCAGGTTGCGTTAGGGCAGTGGGCCTGGTGGCAAGCTTCTTGAAGGCGCTATAGATGAAGCGGCTGAGATACCAGCCATCGAGGAACTTGTAGGGGGTTTCCCCCGTGGTGTAGTGCCCGCAAGGAAGAACTTTGGCGACATAGTCGATTCCGTGCTGGTCGAAATGTTTGAGAATGTCGAGCGAGAACTGCTCAAGGAAGGTGAGGTCCCAGGTGGCGTGAACGACGAGAACCTGCCTGGGACTGGCGGCGAAGCGCTCCATATAGGCCATGGGGCTGATGCCGCGAAAGCTTTCGCGGAGAAGAGACTGGGTAAGACCTGCATCTTCAAAGGCTTTGCGGATGTGCCGCGTGCTTTGCCCCGTCCAGACAACATCTCCGAACCAGGTGGCGGCGTGATTGAAGGCGCAGACCTGCAGACGCGGATCGTGCGCGGCTGCAATGAAGGCATAACAGGATCCGAGAGAGGTGCCGAGAATACCGAATTGTTCGTAGCCTTGTTGTTCGAGCCAATCGAGACAGGAGCGCACGTCCACGACGCCCTGCTGGCAGGCTGCCATCGTTCGGCCAACGTTGGCTGAGACGGCGTAGTCGGAACGCTCGAGCTCCGCGGGACGACGGATGTCGTGGTAGGGCTTGGAGAGGCGCAGACAAGAGATACCGAAGCGGTTGAAGATGGCGCAAAGGGCGTTGTGGGAGAGTCCGTCCGCGTTCCACTGTGGCATGACGATCATCGCTTGACGCGGTTTGCTTTGACTTTTTAGATCAAACGGGGCGGGATACCAGCGCGCGTTGACCTGATCGTTTTCCGGATGCGGCGACCGGACAGCCGAGGTGAAGCGGAGGAACTGTGCGGGCTTGAGCTTACCGGAAGCAGCCTGCTGTTTGAGTTTGGCGTCCTTTGCAATCGTTTCAGGACGAACGTTGGTAGGGAAAAGCAGAGGGTGCCTGGTCTCCAGGCGGAAGTCGGTTGGTGTTGTGTAGCCAAAGAACTCCGAGGAATTTTGCTCGATTTGTAGGCTTAAGGCGATGAGTTTGCCGAGGTCCCCGTTAGCTGGCGGGGGTCCTTGCAGTTCAGGTAGCCAGTCGAAGCCCCATTCCGCCGGACGGACGATGCGATTCTTGTCACGTTCCGTGAGCGCCGTCTCCCAGGCAATCATCCACTTCGCATAGAGCTGGGAGAGCATGGATGCCAGTTTACCAAGTTGAGGGACGGATCGGAGAAGGCGCTCAGAACGAGCAATTTGAACGTCCCGAGAGGGTTTTTGCGGCGGGAGCGCAGTACGACTTTCCGGGGATGGAGCAGTGGACCAAAAACAGCATCCGGAGCCCATATAAAGCGAAATAAAAGCGAACATCTACGTTCCCAACGAGATAGTGGGAAAACCTCGCCTAATTGTGGCCATGATATTTGCTAACACATTGGCTGAATTGGGCTTAGGTTCGATCAGGAGCTCTGCAAAAAGATGCATTGACAGGGTAATTTGAGGACGATACAACAGCTAAACTTTCTTCGTCTGGCAGGTTATCGGCCGGGCACAGGAGAGACGCGGAAGATGCATTGCTCTCGATGCTTGAAAGAGGTAGCCGCGACAGGCGAGGAGGCTGTATTCCCAGGACGCAGCAGATGAAATGACACGCAGTACACGGCGCGACCGCCGAAACCCACGAAGGAAAGGGTTCGGGGACACGCGTCCGGGTACTCCCTAACAACCCGAGTGAGCCCAGTCCGACCACTGAAAGTGTTGAGGCTCGCCGGGGGAGAAATCCTGCCTTGGAGAAGAAGATGGGTTATATGCGTATCGATCTGAAGGTGTGTGAAGGGTGCGGAGCGCTTTGGCTCCGGGCCGGAGCGGCGAAGACGGTGTACTGCCTGGCTTGCACACGCAAACTGGCTGAGTTTCCGGCACCGAAGAGCAGACGGCAGGCTGGGCGCGATGGAACGCGTGTGGGTCTGCAGAGGTGCAGAGAACAGCGAGCAGAGCGGATGCTGGGAGGTGCACGATGAGCGCAGCCCTTGTGATCAGACCGTGTTTCCTCGTGTTGGAGACGGTTCAAGCGACCGAAGCGACCGCGCCATCCAGGCCGGAACGAAGCAGGAAAAGTTCGCTGCAGCTGGTGCGAGCTTGTCCTCCGGAGACTTGTCCGGAAGAGCTAATACAGACGCCACAGACAGCGCCACTGCGGCCGAGCATGGCCGACGCCGGCTATCCGTTCTACCGGAAGTACACGGAAGGGATGCTGCGGAGATACGGCAAGCTGTCCATGGAGTCCGGGCGTGTTCCTTCGATGCTTGGGCAGGAGATGTTTCGGGGCAAGGTGACGAACTACAAGGTGCATGGTTTCGACGATGTCGTGATCTTTGTGCACGATGTGGAGCGTTGCCTGCAAGGCATGACGCTGGTGCAGCAACACCTGCTGCAGCGGATCGCTCTACAGGGCTATACGCAGGGAGAGACCGCGGCTTTACTGGGTGTGTCTCTGCGAACGGTCGTGCGACGCTACAACGCAGCCCTGGATGAACTGACGCGGTTGTTTCTGAGGAGGAGGATGCTCCAGCCTCTTTCGGCCTGCGCCGAGGAGTGAAACGAAACTGCTGTCAAGCCCCCTGCGTATGCTGAATAGCTCCAAATGGTTCATTTGAGACCACTTAGAGCTTGAAAAAAGTTGGCATAAGTACCTTGGCCAGTCTGGTATTCTTGAAATACAAGTGAAGGACAAGCGGGAGCGGCGCCCTCTGGGTTGCCCGCTCCCGTTTTGTTTTGTGCTTGGGCAACGAGGATCGGGCGATGAAGAAGGCACGTACGACCCGGAGCAAGACGGCGGAGCCGAGGCGAAACTGCTGGTCGAAGAGTCCGGAGTATGCCAATGAGGAGGATGTCCGGGACAAAGCCCGGAATGAGATCGTGAACGCACTGCCTGCCTTGACAGCAGCCTTATTGGATAAGGCACGCGAGGGCAGTGTCGCGCATATGAAGCTGTTGATCCAATTGGAGCGCGATCTGGCCAAACCTGGGCCGGATCAAGGCGAGGACAAGAACCTGGAGCAGATCCTGATGGAGCAATGGGCAAAGTATGCGAACGAGGGTGAGGCCTGACGGATGTCTAGGGCTCTGGAACGAGGCAGCGGCTGGGCCTCGCGAAAGGTCCGACGAAGCTGCATGGAAGACCTGGAACTGGATGGAATAAGGAGGCTGGATGGGGTTTGAGGATGGGCGTCCTCGTGGAGTGGGGAGGGCTGGTTGCCGGTCTAGCTGCAGATCTGGGGCAAGACCGGGTGCGCTGGCAATGCGGGCGATGGCGGTGGAGTTTCCGGAGGTGCAGGGGCATCCGAACCGGCTGCCGTTTGAAGGATGCTTGACGCTGGTGGATGCGCCAAGCGATAAGGCGCCGAGCGGCTCCCGTGGGCATCGGGTGGTGTTGACGCGGAGTGCCGCGGAGGCTGCGCTGCCGAGCCTGCTTGGGATGGCGGTGGACTACAAGGCTGGATGGGATGGTCACGATGCCCGGCAGAAGTGCGGGATCATCACGGGCGCGGAGATCGAGGGCAAGCAGCTGATGGTCGAAGGGTATCTGTTTGCGCGAGACTTCCCGGAAATTGAAGCCGCAGTCGGCCGTGATGCTGAGCCGGAGCTTAGCCGTGCGATGGGCATGAGCTATGAGCTGGCAGATGCGCATGTGGCGGATATGCGGGCGTCGGTTTGGACGCTGACGAAGGTGACGTTTACCGGAGCGGCGATTCTACTGCGGGAGAAGGCGGCTTACCGGCAGACGAGTTTCCGTGTGCGGCGGAGCGTCAAGCGACCGGTCGGACGCGTGGCGGCTTCGCGGTAGGTTGGCGCCGCTCGGACAAGCAGCGAATACGGTGCTTCTGGATTTTGCCAGGATGACGAACGCGTGTGTGCATAGGGAGACGGAATGAGCTTTGCTGGAGTGTTGACGGCTGTTGGCAAGGACTTTGCCAAGGGCTTGAAGTTTGCGGTGCAGTATGCGGTGCCGGTAGAGAAGCTGGTGGGATTGATGTTTCCGGGGAGCGCTCCGGCGATGGGTGCGGCGGCGGATGCAACGGCGCTGATCCAGAATGCGGTGCTGGTGGTGGAGCAGAAGTACGCGGCCAGCGGAGCGCAGAGCGGGACGGGCGCACAGAAGCTGGCGGAGGTGATGCTGCTGGCCGGGGATGCAGTTTCGACGCTGCTGGCAAAGGCCGGCATCGATGCGACGGCGGACTATGTGCAGCTGCTGGTGAGCGCGGTGGTCGCGATTCTGAATGCGCAGCCGATGCCGGCCGGAGCGGTGAGCACGGCAACGGTCGCGAGCAAGTAAGGGGGACTGATGGAGATGCAGATGGAAGTACTGGAAGAGATGAACGCGTCGGAGTCGCTGATGGAACGGCTGAATGCAGCTGCGGCGTTGATTGAGCAGGCGGCGGAGCGGCTGGCAGGGTTGGAGATGCAGGCAGGGCAGGGTGCTCGCGAAGAAGCGCTGCAGCAGAGGCTTGACGAGGCCGAGAAAACGATCGCTTCGTTGAAGGCTTCCGGGCGAAAAACGGTTGCGGGGGGCTCGGCTTCACTGATGGCTAAGGAAGGCGGCTCCGCAGAAGCTGGCGCGGTGGATGCGGCATTGGGCAGCCTGAGCGTGGAGCAGCGGATTGCGGTAAAGGCTGGGTTGCTGCGGGCCGGCTTGGTCGGCTAGTTGGGACTGGTTTTCAAAACACAGAATTTCTTTGCTGCACTCAGTCGACCTGAGTGTGTGAACGATTGCGCGTTCGCGTAGAGCGACGCTTATAGCAGTGCGTCCCCAGGGGACGAAAGGGAGAAGATGAACATCAACTTTACGGATATCCATGGTGCGGCAGACTACATTGGACCTGGCGCGATCGAAGTGCCACTCTACCAGACCGAGATCACCGATCTGGTTCGCCGCCGCGGTATCTTTGGGCAGCGCATCAAGCAGGTTCCGGCCACGGGCCATCCGTCGCGCTATTTTGAAGAGACCGCGATTCCCTCGCCTGCGGCGAGCAGCGGGTTCGTCGATCCCCGCAACATCGTGGCTCCGCTGGTCAGCCCGACCCGCGTTGAGCGCAGCGTTCCGTTGAAGGCCCTCGTTGCACAAATCAACTACAACCTGTTCGATATCGAGCTTGGCCGGCAGCAGAGCCAGTTTGCCTACCTGCAGGCGAAGGACCTGACCGACACGGTAGACGGCGTCCTGCGCACGCATGACGTTGCGCTTTGGAACGGCACGGATACCAGCCTCAGCTCGCCGACCACGGCGCAGTACTTTGGCGCGGCTGCCCAGATTGCGGGGGGCGGCAACTCGATGACGATCGGCACCTCGCAAAGCATCGTCGACGGCCTGAAGAGTGCGGTTGCGCAGATGCTTGCAAACAGCAGCTTCGGTGTACGTCCGACGGCGATCTATGCGAATCCGGTTCTGCTGGACCTGATCGATCGCGAGATGAAGTCGGAGTTCAACGTGGTGCTGAACACGCGTGAGATCACCAGCGGCTTCACGGTGAAGACGCTGAGCACGCAGGCGGGTGATCTGCCTCTCATTCCTGAATGGACCCTGCCTTACACCGGAACCCCCGGCTCGGGGAGCGCGGTGCTTCCGGCTTACATTGTGACCGAGGACCTGATTGAGTATCACTGGCTGAGCGATGCCAATCCGCGCATCTTCCAGCTTGGCGTTCAGGGCTCGCTCGCGTCGCAGTACGTGGTGGTGAAGTTTGGCGCTGTGGTGGTGAAGGGCGCGAGCTATGCGCACTACCAGGTGCTGGTCGACCGCTAGAAGCTAGGAAAATAAACGCAGATTCCCTTCGGGAATGACAACAAGAAAGACATGACAACAATGGGCGGGACTGGAGCTTTGGCTTCAGTCCCGCCTTCTTGTTACGGGGGAGGGTGAGATGGGGTATTTGTTGCCGGCAGACTATGCGGCGTTTGGGCTCGGAGCGGATACGCCGGATGAGTTGGTAAGGATGGCCTCGGCGCTGATGGAGGCGCACTGCCGGCGGCCTTCGCTGATGGCAACGCAGTACACGGAGCGGATCCGGCTAACGGCTGGAGCGCAGACGGGGCGGTTAAGCTATGGACCGCTTTTGCCTGGGGCGCTGATCAGCGCGCGGGTGCGTTATGCGAAGGGACGCCGGGACGACTATGCGGACCTGAATCCAATGGGTTTTCAGATTGCGACAGCGTTTGGCCTGCCCGGAACATGGTCGGCGCTGGATGTGTCGACGATCGATATGTGGGCGAATGCGCGGGAGCTTACCTTTCCCGCGAACTTCCTTGGGCTTGGCTACAACGAGGCCGAGGTGACGTATACGGCGGGATTTGTAACCGTAACGGATCAGATCAAGACGGCTTGCGCGCATGTGGTTCGCAATGCGCAGGCGACGCCGGCGATGAATGTGAAGTCGAGCCGGATGGACACGATGCAGATGCAGTATTTCGCAGACACGCTGATCGATGACGGAGTGCGTGCGCTGCTGAAGGGGTACGTTGCGGAGGCGCTTGGATGAGTGGACCGATGCGAGTAGCGGATTCGTTGCTGCGGAGCGTAGGGGGACGAACAGTACTGTTACATGTTCCGGCTCCGGCAGTGCAGGGCGATTTAGGCGAGCAGCTTGGGCTGGCTGCGCCGCTGTTTCAGGATGTGGCGCTGGGTCCGGTGGTGTTCCGGAAATTGAAGCCGAAGGTAGCGACCGCGCAGGCCGAACGTGCAGCGCAGTATGAGTTGCTGGTCTCGGCTTCAGCGGTGGTGCAGGCGGTGGGGTCGCTGGCGTTCGGAGCGGCGAGTGCGCTGTTCGATTCGGCGGCTGGAGTGCTGGTCGATGGAGCTTTATTTGAGATTACCTCGGCGACGAGCTCGGAGGCGTTCGGGGAGGTCTACCTGTATCGGCTTGGACTAAATGGACCGGCGGCGGGATTAGTTTAGGGTCGCGGAGCGATCCACGAGAGAGAACGCAAATCCCCCGCTTTGCGAAGGATGACAGATCGGTAGGGCGGAGGTGTGGATGAGTTTGCAAGTGGCGAAGGATACGTTTTACCAGGTGCTGCGGGATCGGATCGCGGCCGCCAATCCGGCGCGGACGGTCGTAGTACGCGGCGTGATTCGGCCGGGTGTTGTGGTGCAGGAGAATGAGCTGCCAATTGCGGCGGTGGATGGGATTGTGCCTGCGGATGCGTTCTGTTTGCGTTGGACGGAGCTGCGCATCGACGGACGCGGCGCGCTTCCACTGCTCACGGCGGTGTGCGAGATCCGCTATGCGACCGATGGAACGGCTGCGATGGCAGGTCTCGATCGCGGCCGGGCGCTGGGCGCGATGGATGCAGAGCTGGCAGCGGCCGTGAGGCTCGCTCCGCAGAGCGCGGGTGGCGACCTGGTGGCGGAGATTGCGGGCGGTGGAGCTTCCACCGTGACCACCGCGGGGACGAGGGTCTTCTGGGCGGGTGCGACGTTCAAGCCGGCCGTGATGAAGAACGAACGGATGGAGCGTACGGCGGAGGTGGAGGTGTTCTGTTATGGCTACTAGTGCGGTTTCGCTGATCCCGGGAGTGGCTCCGGTGGCGCGCCGGGTGCGGGCTTACTTTGCGCCGGTGAATCGGATGTCCGGGCAGCCGACGTTGTTCGATCCTGCGGGCATGGCGGCGTTTGCGCTTGACGCTCCGCCTGTACCGTGGGTGGATCTGGGCTGGTGCACAGGCTTCGCGAGAAAGAGCGGAGCCAAGGTAGAGGCGCTGGTGGCCGGGGCGCCTGGCGTGGCCGTGGGGCAGGTACGGACCGAGACGGCTGCCACGGTTGATCTCGAGTTCGATACCTGGGGCAAGCTGCAGATGGCGCTGAGTGCCGGCTGCCAGCAGATGAATGTGCTGAAGACCCAGGCAGGCACGGCGGCCAATGGCAGCGGCGGTGCGGCGATGGCGGCGATCGCGCTGACGGCCGGATCGAGTGCGACCTCGGCGACGGCGCTGGATGTTGGGGCGACGGCTGCGGCTGGATTCAACGTGGGTGACGTGGTTGCGGTCGACATCGATTATGCCGGAACGACTGGCTTTGTGGGGAGTGGCGTGAGCGGCGGGTACGTGAAGAGCGCGACCTTGATCGGGGCGGATGTGGACTACGTGCGGCGTATCACGTTGAACGTTGCACGCATAACGGCAATCGCCGGTGGAGTGTTGACGTTGGGCTCGGCCTTGCTGGCGGGAGTACCGGCGGCGGGGATGAAGGTGAGCGGAGTGGCGGGGTTCTGCGACCGCGAAGGAGGTAGCTTCTTCCAGGAGTGGTCGGCGCTGTTCTGCATGGAGGGTGTGCAGGGAGACCGGGTGTTCTACCACTATCCGCGACTGCAGGTGATGGCCGGCATAGCGGAGAAGGGTGAGGACCTGCCCGGTGAGCCCAAGGGGACGCTGGAGCGGCTGCGGCTGGCTGGAAGCTTTCGGGCGCTGCCGGTAAAGGATGCGAACGACGGGGAGACGGTGGTTTGTTTCCGCAGCTATCTGCCTGGAGCGATGCGGGCAGTCTAGGAACGCAGATAAGACGGCATGAGGTTTGGGAGGTTAAATGAAACTGAGGGAAGGTAGACGAGGGCTGGTGGAGTTATGCCTGGCCTGGACGCTGGTGCTGGGCGCAGCGGCGACGGCGGGCGTGGCAGGGCTGGCGCAGAGTACGGCAACGCCTGCGACTACGCAGGTGACCGGTACGATTGATCGCGCGGACGGGACGGCAGCGTCGGGAACGGTGCTGATCAGCTGGCCGACGTTTTCGACGACCAGTGGCGTGAGTGTGCCGGCGGGATCAACGTCGGTGACGCTCGGCGCGGGAGGCACGTTGAGCGTGCAGCTTGTGCCGAACGCGGGGTCGACGCCGATGGGAAGTTACTACACGGTGATCTATCACCTGAGCGACGGCACGGTAACCCGGGAGTACTGGGTGGTTCCGGCGCAGGTGGGCGCGGCGCAGGTAAGCGCCATCCGAAGTTCGGTGCTGCCCACGAGCGTGGCCATGCAGACGGTGTCGAAGGCGTATGTGGATACGGCGATCACGGCAGCGGTGACAGGACATCCGCTCGATGCTTCGACGCCGCTGGTGCTGAAGGCAGGCGATGCGATGAGCGGGCCTCTTACGCTGTCGTCGGATCCCGTGTCGCCGCTGCAGGCCAGCGATAAGCAGTACGTCGATGCGCAGGTGGCCGGGGTGGCGATTGGGCTGGGCCAGAAGGTGAACATGAGCGCGCAGGCGACGCAGACGATCGCGCAGCCGACGGGGACGGAGCTCGATGTCAACATTCTGAATGGCGTGTTGCACGCGAACGACTATCCGAGCGGCGCGGGCAATAACGGCATTGCGAACGCGGCCGCGAGCGCGGACTGCGCGAGTGGATGCCAGGTGCGGGCGGATCAGAGCTATGCTTCAAGCGAGGCGGCTGCGCCAACGACGTGGGCGAATAAAACTCACGTGGAAGACGATCGCGGCGGAGCCGTGTATGAAAGCTTCCTGAATCCACTGCCACCGCAAAATCCGGGGCTGAATGCAGCGAAGACGATTACCGTAGTCTCGACCCAGTCGGCGCAGGCCGTGCGTGCGGCCACGGGGTCCGGGCAGGTGTTCTCGACCGGCCTGGTGATCAACAACCAGGCTTTGGCGGGTGGGTCGAATCAGTTTCCGGCGTCGGTGCAGGGGTCGGTGCCGTACTTCAAATCAACGTACACGGGCTTGAGTGTGACGGGCACGAACTACACGCTGGGGCAGCATGTCCTTTTCGGCGAGACGCAGGATTGTTATGGCGTGGGCGACTGCCTGATGGGCGGCATGTACATGCGGGCCTCGGGCGGTTTCCGGGACAACGCGGATGAGGGTTCGCATCCCTTCGACAGGAACTTTGCCGAGGATGCGCGGGTGTTTGAGGGAACCTGTGCGCAGGGCTGCGCACAGGGCGCGACGGTGCTGCAGGTCTCGGCTACGGCGAACGGCGGGACCCAGGGTGAGGGCCGCTACCTGATCGATACCAACCCGGCCAAGGTGATCGCCACCGGAACGTTGATCGGCGGTGTGCCGCAGGGCGGACGGCATCCAGTGGCAAACTTTACGGGGACTACGTTTCCGGTAAGCGTGCTGCTCGATACGGCGCAAACGATTCCCTCACAGGCCAACGTGATCGCGCCGGGTGCGGTGTCGGTCGCGATTGTGACGAGCGGCGCTCCGACGGGCTATGCGACCAGCACCGCGGCGCTGCCGGCGGCGAGCGGTGTGGCCTGCGTGGCCGATATCGGCGCAGGCGGCGGGCAGTTTGAGACGGCGGCGTATACGGTGGTCGATGCAGGCCATGTGCAGCTGACGCTGATTCGTCCGCACGCTTCGGGAGCGACGATTGCGGTCGGCGGCTTGTGCGGCTATGGGCTGGAGCAGACGGTCGATACGATCAACGGCATTCGCCAGGTCTTTCCGGTGGTGGCTTCGACGTCGGCCACGAGCTTGTTTTATGCCGGAGGGGTCGACGCCATTGTCGGTGTGCAAGGCTCGACCAGCGCGTATGCCAACATCGGCCTAGCCGTGGCTTCGATTGCGCGGACGGGCAACGTGGTTTCGTTGACGACAGTCCAGAATATGCCGGCGGACATCAACGGCTTACCCATCACCATCCAGGGAGTTACGGATGCGAGTTACAACGGGACTTATGTTGTCACCACCACCGGACCTAACTCGTTGACCTATGTGAATAACGGACCTAACTCGACCAGTACCAGCGGTACGTTGAGTTATACGACGGGTGGCTTCAATCTATACCCGATGGCGGAGGTACTGAGCGTCTACAACCAGACGACCAAGGCTGTGGATGGGCAGATGACGCTCGCTGCAAACAATGTGTCCTGGGCGGCAGGTGACTCACTAGAGTTGCCACACTATTACCAGGAGTGGGTCTCGGCGGACCAGGACATTATTACGGAGTACACGCCGCGCGCTACCAGGAACCAAAGTGCCGGCGTCTTCTATGCGGGAAACAATGGGCCTGGACTTTCGGGCTTTCAGATTCAGAATGCGGTGCCGGTGTCGAGTTACTTCGGCAACGGCGGTACGCATTCGGTTCCTAACTCCGGGCTGAATATTGTGGGTGTCTGGGGAAATGGTCTCGAGATGCAGGCGGGTGAAGGTGCGGCGGTCTCGGTGCACTGTAACTCACACGGATGTAACACGTGGAACTCGGCATATAACTTGTTCCAGATGGATACCGGAGTAGGCCAGGATAGTTTGAATTACTCGCCTGCGACAAGTACGTTGAATTTCAACCTGCGGGGAACTCAGTTTCAGTTCAATCCTGCGGGGATGACGGCGGGAACAATTCATGCGACGACGGTGAACGCGGGTACGCTGACCGGAGTCTTCCAAGGTACGATAGCGGCTTCAAGTCTGCCGGTCTTCGGCGGCTCGGGCCCGGCGCACGCGGCGGGTGCGGTTCCGGATCCGGGAGCGACTGCGGGGACGACGCGGTTTCTGCGTGAGGATGGAATCTGGGCGAACGGCAATGGCGCGGTGAGCTCGGCAAGCGGGTTTACGACCGTGGGGCCGATGAACTTTCCACAGCGGGGAAACCTGCTGGGAGAGTATCTGCTGGCCGAGGGCGCGGGGACAGTGGCGCACGACACGAGCGGCGCGGGCAATGATGGGACGATCAGCGGGGCGACGTGGGAGGGCAAGGCGGACCTGAACTTTGCAGCGACGGGGGAGTACATTCAACTGCCGACTCCGGTGAATGCGGCGCAGACGTTCCAGTTTGCGATCTATGAGCCGACGTTCGGGAGTGCGGCGTATCCTCTGGCGCCGGGATATGGCGAGGCGTTCAACTTTCCGGCCAATCCTTCGCTGCTGTCAGCAACGGGGGCAGGGGTGACGTTCATCCAGAGCTCGGTGAACAGCGCGAAATCGATGCGGTTCCAGGCGTATGGGACGGATTCGACGGAGGCGGGTCAGGCTCTGGCTCCGGGATGGCACATCGTCACGTTGATCTGCGGAGGCAACGGGCTGAATGCGCATTACCTGTATGACGGGCGTGAGGTGGGGAGCTATGTCCACCAGGGCAACAGCACATGTCCTACCGCTCCGAGCGGCCACTACCAGATTGGCGGGTCGAGCCGGTTTACGGGGACGTGGTTCTTCGGCAAGGTGGCGGCGGCGTGGGCGTGGAGCACGCAACTAACGATCAGCGATGCGGCGGCGGCGGCGGCGAGCGCGCTGAACTACATCCACAGCAAAGGTGTGCCGGCGGGTTACGGCAGCCTGACGCCGCAGACGCCGGTGATCGTGGCGGGGCTGGACTCGCGCACGGAGGGTGCGGGGCTGACGCCGGCGACGGTGTGGCCGGCGACGATGACGCTGACGGATACGACCTATGCCAGGGTGAACCTGGGGATCACGGGGGCGGAGGCGTTCGACGTGTGCAACCAGTTTCCGGTGCTGTATGGGCAGCAGGCGGGCGTAGGATCGGGGCCGGTAATTGCGGTGATCTGGGGCGGGGTGAACGACATCCAGAACGGGTCGCAAAGCGCGCGGCAGATTGCGAATTCGCTGAAGTGCATTGTGCAGGGAGCGAAGGGGCTGGGCTGGCGGGTGGTGCTGGCGACGGAGATCAGCTCAGGAACCGGCACGGTGGGGGACGCGGGCAAGGATGCGCTGGATGCCATTTTGCGCGCCGAGGCGTTTGGCTGGGGGGTGGATAACCTGGCGGACCTGGCGACGGACCCGGTGCTGGGGGCGGATGGAGCGTCGGCGAATACAACGATGTTTCCGGATAATCTGCATCCGAGCGCGGCGGGGGAGACGCATGTGACGGCGGTGATGCAGGATGCGGTCAACGAGCTGCTGGGCGCGACAGAGAGCAACCGGCACCAGACGGCGGTGGCGAGCTATGCGGAGATTGCGGGGGATCGGTATCTCGATCTGACCGGCCCGGCGGCGCAGGCGATCACGCTGCCCGATTGCACCGGCTACGCGCTGCCGCGGCAGGTGGTAAACGTGGGGGCGGTGGCGAGCACGGTGGCTCCGGTGAGCGGGCAGACGCTGACCGGGTCGGGTGTGCTGGCGGTTGGGGCGCGTGCAGTGTTTGTGCCGATTCCGGGCGCGCTGGCGACGGGTGGATGCCGCTGGGAGCGGACCCAGTAGGCGGACGCAAGCGGAGAGAAGCGGTCAGGTTCATGACTGTCTGCTTCCTTCTCTTGCGCTGGAGTTTTCTGGTGATCGACAAAGATGGGCTAGAGGAGTTGGGACGAAGGCTGGAAGAACCCAAGGTTGGCATGTTTCTCGCGCGGAAACTACTGCTGGTGAGAAATCGCAAAGGACGTTTGCAGCCGCTCGAAGCGAACGCCGTGCAGAGGGCCTTTGAGGCTGCGCGAGGACGCGAGAACATCGTACTGAAGGCTCGGCAGATGGGCCTGACGACGTGGGTGGCGGGGCGTTTCTTTTTGAAGACGATTCTCACGCGCGGCGTGCTGACGGTGCAGGTGGCGCATACGCGGGAGGCGGCGGAAGGGATCTTCGCCATCGTGCAGAGGATGTGGGAGAACCTGCCCCAGCCTTTGCAGGAGGGCTCGCTGCGGCTGTCGACCGCGAGCGCGGGACGCATGGTGTTTGGCGAGATGGACAGTGAGTTTCGCGTGATCAGCGCCGGCGAGGAGAATGCAGGGCGCGGGTTGACGATCCAGAATCTGCACCTGAGCGAGATTGGACGGTGGCCGGGAGATGCGGCGGCGACGCTGGCCGGATTGCGGGCGGCGCTGGCTCCGGGCGGTGAGTTGACCATGGAGAGTACGCCGTGCGGAGCGTACGGATGTTTCTACGAACAATGGACACGGGCCGAAGAGACCGGCGTGACGAGGCACTTCTTCCCGTGGTGGATGGAGCCGGCGTACATGGGGGCTGCGGCAGCGGAGTGGAACACGGACGAGCGCAGGCTGGTGGAGGCTCATGGCTTGACGGCGGAGCAGATCGGGTTCCGCCGCGGGCTGGAGCGGAGCTTCCGCGGTTTGCGGTCGCAGGAGTTTGCCGAAGATGCGGTGAGCTGCTTCAAGGCGACGGGCGAGTGCTGCTTTGAGGTGGCGGCGATCGAGCAGCGGATGACGGAGGTGCCGGCGCCGATCGAGCGGAGGCGTGGAGGCGCACTGCTGGTGTGGTTTCCCGCGCTGAGGGGTAAAGAATATCTGGTTTCTGCCGATACAGCAGGTGGAGGGGCAGAAGGGGACTATGCCGCGGTGCAGGTAATTGAGCTGGCGACGGGTCTGCAGTGTGCGGAGCTGCGGGAGAAGATCGGCACGCTGGAGTTGGCGCGCGTGGCGGCCGGGCTGGCGCGGGAGTACGGTGGTGCGATGATTGCGGTCGAGCGGAACAACCATGGGGCCGGCGTGCTGGCGTACCTCGATGCCGTGGAGCGGTACGCGCGGGTGTATGAGCAGAACGGAGTGGCCGGCTGGTTGACGACAGCGGGCAGCAAGCCGGCGATGGTGAGCCGGATGGGTGCGCTGCTGGCGGAGTCGGCGGAGATGTTTATGAGCAGTCGCATGTTGGAGGAGTGCAGGACGTTTGTGACGGGAGCAGGAGGACGGACTGGAGCGGCGCAGGGTGCGCATGACGATTGCCTGATGGCGATGGCGATCGCGCAGGCGGTGCGAGCGGAGAGGCAACGCGGATAGGACGGACGGATAAAGACCGGCTACGAGTGGATTAAGATCGGCTCGATCCTCTTGAACCGTCTAATCCTCTCTTGTCCGCGTGCATCCGCTTTATCCGTGTTTCGTCTTATCTGCGTTACGGTATGTTGAAAGCGGAGGACGGGCCCTTGGCGGTGTTGGCGGTGCAGGCAATTCGACGGATGCGGGGCGGCGCGCAGAGCCAGCTGATGCTAGGGGCGGACGGGAAGCTTTGGGTGGTGAAATTTCAGAACAATCCGCAGCATCTGCGTGTGCTGGCCAATGAGCTCATCGCGACGCGGCTGGCCGAGGCGATGGGCTTGACCGTGCCGGCGACCGAGGTGGTCGAGGTGACGAACTGGCTGACGGAGAACACGCCGGAGATGCGCATCGACTTCGGCCTGGGACGGACTGAGCGGTGCGCTGCCGGGCTGCAGTTTGGAAGCCAGTTCGTGGGCGGCTTGATTCCGGGGCAGGTGGTCGATTACCTGCCGGAGTCGCAGCTGGACGAGGTGCGGAACCGGGCGGAGTTTGCCGGGATGCTGGTGCTGGACAAGTGGGCCGGCAACTGCAACGGACGCCAGGCGGTGTTTGAGCGGAAGGCGCGCGAGCGGAAGTACCGCGCCGTGTTTATCGACCAGGGCTACTGCTTCAACGCGGGAGCCTGGACGTTTCCGGATTCACCGATGCGAGGCGTGTATCCGCGCAACCGGGTATATGCGGAGGTGACCGGCTGGGAGAGCTTCGAGCCCTGGTTGAGCCGGATGGAAGGGCTGGCGGATGGCAAGCTCTGGGAGGTAGCGGAGTGCGTTCCGCCGGAGTGGTACGGGGGCGATCCGGCGGAGATCGAGCGGCTGGTCGAAACCATGCTGGAGCGCCGGGGCAAGGTACGGGAGTTGATCGAGGAGTTTCGCGATTCCGCCCGCGAGCCTTTCCCGATGTGGAACAAGGCGGCAATGATTGCGGGGCTGAAACAATTCCCGGTGGGCCTCGAAGGGTCTAGATTGATCATGTAGGGCGAGTCCAGCGGGCCGATGGTCGGTGCCCGTGAAGATGAAGGCGAGGCGCAGCGTGCAGGAGCGGATGCCGTGTGAGTTCTTCCTCTTTCGGTATGTACCGGATGTGGTGAAGGGCGAGTTCGTGAATATCGGCGTGCTGCTGCGCGAGGCGGCGGGCACAGGAACAGGGACGCCCGGCGTTCGCTTTACGCGGGACTGGAGCCGGGTGCGATGTTTGCACGCCGACGCGGATGTGGCTCTGCTTGAGGGCTTGGAGCAGGAGATCGCGGAGCGGGTGCGCGCCGGGGTAAGCGCACGGGAGCCGAAATCGGTGCTGGAGGTGCTCGAAGACTCGCTCTCAAACTCGGTGCAGATGACCGAGCCGCGGGCGACCCTGGCGGAGAATCTAGCCACAGAGATCGAGCAGCTGATGCGCATGTATGTGGAGCCGATGCGCGTGCCGCGAACACGGGAGCAGGGTGGACGGGCGCGCATGCAGACGGCGATGCGGACGGAGTTCGAGCGCGCCGGCGTGTGGGCGCTGATGCGGAAACGAATTGCCGCGGCGACGTACACGCGGCCGGGCGATCCTCTGAAAATCGACTGCGGGTACCGGGCGGAGACGCAACGAAATAAGAACAGCACGGTGAAGATGTTCCATGCGGTGTCCCTCGCGGGCGATGTGGAGTCGGCCAAAGGCTTGGCGTTTTCGACTTCGCAGCTGCGCGAAGGTGTGGCGCGGGTAGAAGGCGGGCGGCTCGAGCTGACGGCGGTGGTCGAGCCGCGGCGTACCCTTGCCGCCGAGGACGGAGACGAGCTGGAGCGCTACCGGTTTGGCGTGGAGACGATGGAGCAGCAGGAGATTCGGGTGGTGACTTTGAGCGACCTGGCACGGGTGGCGGTGACCGCTCAGCGGGAGCTCGGAGTGTAGGTTAGAGACGCAAAAACAAGACCGGCAAACTGGTCGGGGACGCAGCCACGAGCTGCGTCCCTTTTGCATTTTGGGAGCAAGCATGGAGGTGCTATGGGAATCGGAGAACGTGTGAAGGATGCGTGGAGTTCACTGCGGGGCGTCGATGCGGCCGCAAAGGCGGTTGCTCCGGAAGCAACGCGCAAGACGCTGGCGATGCCGTCGATCTTGACGCCGTACCCGCGGGTGAGCCTGCCGACGATGCCGAAGCCAACCGCGGCCAATCTGCGCAGGTTTGCGGAGACACCGGTGGCGCGGCGCGCGCTCAACATCGTCAAGAACCGCATCGCCAGCATGGACTGGCAGATCCGGGTGCGGCGCGGCTACACAATGGGCGATGTTCCGGAGGCGCAGGCGAAAATGCACGCGCTGCGGCGGGCGCTCGAGGAGCCGAACGCGGGAGACAGCTTCCGCACGCTTTGGGAGCAGGTCATCGAAGACACGCTGGTCGGCGGCTTCGGCGCGGCGGAGATGCGGGCGACGGGCGATCCGGAGCAGCCGTTTGAGCTTTTTGCGGTGGACGGAGCCATGATCCAGGTCGACCCGAAGTGGAATGGCAGCCCGGAGATGCCGCGCTACGGCTTTATGACCGGGCAGATCGGCGACGGCTCGGTCACGCCGCTCAAAGATGACGAACTGATGTATGTGCGGCTCAATCCAAGAACGTACACGGCCTTCGGGCTGGGCCGCATGGAGGTTGCGTTCGAGTCAATTGGCCAGTTTCTGAGCGCAAATCGCTATGCGGGACGCTTGGCCTCGAACTCGGTGGTGCAATATGCGCTTTGGCTCAACGAGGCAACGCCGGAGCAGCATGACCGCCTGATCCGTTGGTGGCAGGATGAGATCGAAGGCACGGGACGGGTGCCGGTGCTGAGCTGCGAGAACAAGCCGGAGGTGCTGCGCTTCGCGGGCGGCACGGACGCGGATCTGCGGCTGCAGTGGCAGGAGTTCCTGATCCGCATGATTGCAAATGCCTTCGACCTTCCACCGATGCTGCTCGGGCTCGAGAACGATGTCAACCAGTCGACCGCCGGGCAGCTTGCGGATGAAGCCTTCCAAAGCGCGATCGTGCCGGTCGCGAAGCTGATCGCGGAGCACATCACGCGCGACATCTTCGCCAAGCTCCTAGGCTGGCGGGAGTTCGAGTTCATCTTCAACGACCTTGAGACGCGCGACGAGCAGGAAGAGGTCGCCATGCAGGTGCAGCTGCTCAATGCGGGCGTGCTGAGCGTGGCTGAGGTGCGCGCGATGCGAGGGTTGCCGCCGGCGCCGGCGGCCGAGGAGGCCGTTTGCGACTGACAATCGACAATCTCGATGGGTTGGGTGCGGTCGACTACAGCGCCGCCATCGATACTTCGGAGGCGCTCGCAATTCAGAGGACGTTGAATGCGCCTTCGATCGCCAAGGGCCTGCTTTGCCTAGAGGGGACGAGCCTTGCAGTGCCGGCACGCCGGGGACGGGTGATCCTGACGTCTGCTGCGGGAGTCGTGCTGTTTACAGGCTATCTCACCACTGAGCCGGTCCCGGTCTACGCGGGCGTGGCAAGCGAGGGATCGGTGTACCGGCTGGCATTCAGCGCCGTCAGCGATGAGTGGCTGCTGGATAAGCAGACAGGCGGGGCATTGCTGGGCAGCGCGTCCGGCAGTCCGGCCGGCACCGCACTGACCGCGATCGCCACGCGCGCGGGAGCGGGTACGTTGACATCGACTGGAGCCACCGACAGCCGTGCGGTTGGCGTGCTCGAATCGCAGGCGGATCTTGCCTGGTCCGGTCAGGCCGGCTTGTTGTCGAACGCGAGCTACTCGGCGTACCGCGTCCTGAATGGCGCATTGCAGATGACGCAGGCGGGCAGTGTCGTGCATGCCTTCAGCGATGGTGACGGCTCGTTGAGTCTTGCCGAGCTTAAGACGGCGTCGGTGCGCGAGTTGGCCAACGATGTAACGCTAAGCGGTGCGATGGAGCCCTCGGTGTACTGGACGGAGGTGTTTCTCGGAGATGGAACGACCACCGTGTTCGACCTGCAAGGAGAGCCGGACGCTCCGGGCGCAGGCCATGGCACGCTTGTGGCAGACCCGTTCACGGGAACGAGCTTCGACCTGCAGCGCTGGGAGATCAATGACCCCGGCTCGCACCTGAGTGTCGGCGGCGGGACGAGTGGCGCGGGGCTGAGCATGACGGGCGGCAACGGCGTCGACGGCGGGACGGTGCTGCAGGCATGGGACACGCTGGAGGTCGGCGGGACACTCGTCGCGCAGATGAGCGGCGTTGTCCTGGCAGCAGCTAGCGCCGGCGTAGTCTGCGGGATGTACCAGGGCTCCGTCCTGCAGGCAAACTGCTTCGCGGGCTTCAACGTACGGCAGGCCGGCGGGCAGACAGTGCTGACTCCCATGGTCAACGGCGTCGAGATGGGAACGACGTTCACCCTGATCAGCGGGCACAGCTACACCCTGCGGCTCCGTATGCACTGCGTGGAGATGCTGCGCGTACGGCAGAACTACTATGCCATGGTCGACGTGTCCGGTGGAGGGCAGGTGCAAGCGTTCGGGGGCGGCTTGGTGAGTGCACCGGCGGCTCTGGTATTCGAGATCCGGGATGAGGGCTCCAGCTCCAACACGCCAATCACAGTGCTCTATGACGGCACGGTCGCCAGTTCACCGGCGCTGGTGACCTTCGTTGCCATCAACAGCGTGCAGCTGTTCGGGTCGATCGGGAACGTGCTGCTGACCCGCACCGGGTCGGCGTGGGTGCGAAGCCTCAATGCGACCACCGGCACTCCGTTCACTCGGCTGATCGGGAAGGCAAGTCAAGGCGCGGACTGCAGTGTGACCTCATCTGCTACCGGAAAGGTTACATTCTTTCCGGGACGGGCACCGGCTGTCGGGGAATATGTAACCGTTTCGTATCGTGGCCGCCGGAGGGCCGTTGCGAGATTCGCTGATGCGGCGAGTCTCGCGGCGGAGGCAGCAGGCGGAGGGGTCGGCACAGCCCGATGGCTGGGGAAAACGGTTAGCCCGATGGCGCGGTGTACCGCGGACTGCGAGAGTGCGGCGCAGGCGGTGCTCAGCTTTTCAACAAATCGTGCCGCGGCGACGAGGGGCAGGTACACGGCCATCCATGCTGCAGGTGGCGGGGACATCTGGCCAGGAGACGTGCTTGCTCTCACTACAAACGGTGACCTAGTCAACGTCGTGGTACGAAGTGTAGAGGTGCAGGAACAAGGGACCAGTCCTGAGGCGCTGACCTACGGAATCGTTTTCGCGAACGACTGGGCTGAGGGCCTGGGACTCAAGCTGTCGGAGGCGATCGCGGCGGACGCACTGCTTCCGCAGACTGCGCTCGAGTTAGCTTCCGGTGCCTCCGCGCCCGTGCTCGCAAACCTGCAACAGCTGACGTTTGTCGCAAGCGCAACGGCGCTGACGGTGGACGCGGGCATGACTCCGCCTGCAGGCGGCGGATTTGAGGTGAGGCGCAGAGACGGCGGATTCGGCGCAGCGGGAACCAGCAGCGCCAGCGGAGACCTGGTCCTGCGCAGCCCAGTGCGAGGTTTCACGATTCCACGGGCGGTCGTGCAGGAAGCCTTCTTCGTGCGCATGTACGACGCGTCCACGCCGCCGCTCTACTCGCGGGAGTCAACGGCAATCTACACAGATCTGCCAATTTCATAAAGGCCAATTTCAGAAGGACAGGAGGGGATATGACGGAATTTGAAGGGCAGGTGCTGGCCGATTTGCACGTGCTGCGCAGCCAGATGGAACAGGTCATGGGCATAGGACAGCCGGGCAGGCTGCACCTGCTCGAGACCCGTGTGAGCAAGACCGAACAGGGTGTGCAGCGAGTAAGGGGCTTCGTTGCAGCCTGTAGCTTCGCTTTGACGCTGCTGCATCTGGCGGTCAGCTACATGGGCGGAAAACATAACTAGGAGGCAAG
>CAXSDM010000034.1:0-5769 GCA_964235575.1 uncultured Acidobacteriaceae bacterium
TGCATACGCCGGTCGCGATGGAGAAGGGGCTGCGCTTCGCGATTCGTGAGGGCGGCCGGACGGTCGGTGCGGGCACGATCTCTGAGATCATCAAGTAGTTGTATTCGGGGGCTGCCGGTTTTCGAGTCTTGCCGGCAGCCACTCCAAACGTTCTTTGCGTACGGGAAAAGAGAAGCGACATGGCAGGACAGAGAATCAGGATTCGTTTAAAAGCGTATGACTATCGCGTACTGGATACATCGACCGGCGAGATCGTCGATACGGCCAAGCGTACGGGAGCTCAAGTGGCAGGCCCTATTCCGCTGCCGACCATGAAGAACAAGTATTGCGTTCTACGCTCCCCGCACGTGGACAAGAAATCTCGTGAGGCCTTCGAGATCCGCACCCACAAACGGCTGATCGATATTCTCGAGCCGACGCAGCAGACTGTCGACGCGTTAATGAAGCTTGACCTTCCCGCAGGCGTGGACGTCGAGATCAAAACCGTACAGAAGTAGTTTCTCCTGTAAGACCGGCAGTGCCCCAGGGCATGATGAGGAAAGGAAGCAACGATGGCAGTGTTAGGTATTCTCGGTAAGAAGATTGGCATGACGCAGGTCTTTGATGAACGCGGTGACGTGCACCCAGTCACTGTGTTGAAGGCTGGGCCATGCGTGGTCACGCAACTCAAGACGATGGCCAAGGACGGCTACGAAGCTGTGCAGATCGGCTATGTTGATTTTGTAAAGGCTTCAAAGATCAACAAGGCCATGACGGGCCACTTTGCCAAAGCAAGCGTGCCTCCAGTGAAGATCATCAAAGAGGTTCCGTTTGTAAACGTGACGGGGGAAGACGGAGTAAAGGCCGGCGACCGCGTGATGGTCGACATCTTTGAGAGTGAGCGCTTTGTGGACGTGGTCGGCACCTCGAAGGGCCGCGGATTTGCCGGCGTCGTACGGCGCCACGGCTTTGGCGGCGGTCCCAAGTCGCACGGACACATGTTCCAGGTGCAGGGCTCGATCGGCGCTTCGTCGTTTCCCTCGCGCGTATTTCCCGGCCAGCGTATGCCTGGCCACAAGGGCACCGAACAGGTGACGGTGCGCAATCTCCGCATCCGCGCAATTGATACGGAAGACAATCTCCTGTTAGTTGAAGGTGCGGTTCCTGGTCATCGCGATGGGTACGTCTTGATCTCGAAGGCGAAGGCGCCACCGCGTGAGCGCCGCGGCTTTGCCGGGGTCGAGACCAAGGATGCGCTGAAGGCTTCGAAGAAGGCCGCTCCTAGCAAGAAGAAGTAGGCAAGAAGAAGTAGTTCAAGAAGAAGTGAGAGCACGACAGCAGCCGCGCTGATGGCGGACAAACAAGCGAACGGCCTGCGGCATCGATCGCGGGCAAAGAGAGAAGAAGGCATGGCAAACATTGAGGTAAAGAGTCTTGGAGGCGATACGGTTGGGCAGTTCGAATTGCTCGATGAGGTCTTCGCCGCCGGGATTAATGACGCGCTGCTGTGGGAGGCGGTTAAGCACTACCGCGCCTCGCTTCGGCAGGGAACTGCCGCGACCAAGACGCGCAAGAATGTCTCTGGCTCGGGCAAAAAGCTCTGGAAGCAAAAGGGTACAGGCCGTGCGCGTATCGGATCGATCCGCTCGCCGCTCTGGCGCTCCGGCGGTACGGTCCACGGACCTCAGCCGCGCAGCTACGAGTATGCTTTCCCGCGCAAGAAGTTGATGGGCGCGCTGCGTTCGGCGATTGCCGCCAAGCTTCAGGATGGCAAGCTGACGGTGGTCGACACCTTCGAGCTCGCCGAGGGCAAGACCAAGCTGTACGCGCAGGCTTTGCGTAAGCTCGATGCCGGCAAGACCACGCTGCTGGTCGAGTCCAGCCGCAAGCTGGAAGAGAAGCTTTATCTTGGCAGCCGCAACCTTGAAGGTGTGGAGCTTGTGCTCTCGTCCGAGGTTCATCCCTATGACCTGCTCCGCTACGAGCACGCCATCCTTTCTGTCGACGCGCTTAGTGCACTGCAGGACACGCTCAAGAAGGCCATATCGAAGCGCCAGCACGCCGCTGCCACGCAGGAGGCCGCATAATGCCGACCCTTTATACTGTTATCCGCCGCCCTCTCATTACCGAGAAGGGCATGCAGGCAAAAGAGACCCAGAACACGCTAGTCTTTGAAGTGGCCGAGAAAGCGACCAAGACCGAGGTCAAGCAGGCGGTAGAAGTGCTGTTCAAGGTCAAGGTAAGCAAGGTGCGCACCGCGATCGTCGAGGGGAAGGAGCGCCGCCGCGGAAAGTTCAGTGGCTATCGCCCTGACTGGAAAAAGGCCTATGTGGTCCTCAAAGAGGGCGAGAAGATGCCGGAGTATCTCAACAGCATCTAGTGCAGCAACTATCTGGCGCAGGCCAGGAGAATGGATTTCGCGATGCCTATCAAGAGTTTTCGACCGATCACCCCGACGCTGCGTTTTCAGACCAAGCTCGTCAACGACGACATAACCACCGACAAGCCGTACAAGCCGCTTTTGACCGTAAAGCCGCGCACCGGCGGCCGCAACAGCACGGGCATGATGACCATTCGCCATCAGGGCGGCGGCCACAAGCAGAAGCTGCGGCTTATTGATTTCAAGCGCGATAAGTACGGTATCCCGGCGACTGTGGCCACGATTGAGTATGATCCGAATCGTAGCTCGCGCATTGCTCTTGTGCACTACGCGGATGGCGAGAAGCGCTACATCATCCAGCCGGTGGGCCTGAAGGTTGGGCAGACGATCATGTCGGGCCCGGAGGCCGACATCCTGGTCGGCAACGCGCTTCCGCTTAAGAATATTCCGCTGGGAACAATCGTGCACAACATTGAGCTCCGTCCCGGCAAGGGCGCGCAGATGGCGCGTTCGGCCGGCGCACAGGTTGGGTTGGTTGCGAAGGAAGGCGATTACGCGCTGCTGAAGTTGCCTTCCGGCGAGACCCGTCGCGTGCTCGTGGAGTGTATGGCGACGATTGGACAGGTCGGCAACACGGATCACGAAAACGTTACGATTGGCAAAGCGGGGCGCAATCGCTGGAAGGGCATCCGGCCGGCCAACCGTGGTGTTTCGATGAACCCTGTCGACCATCCGCACGGTGGCGGTGAAGGCAAAACTTCCGGTGGACGTCATCCAGTTACGCCCTGGGGTCAACCCACGCGTGGGTACAAGACGCGCAATAACAAGCGCACGGATACGTTCATCGTGCAGCGGCGTAATAAGGGCAAGTAGAGCTGAGCGGGATGTAAAAGCAACACCAAGTCTTGCGGCTGCTCCTTTCATGAGGAAAGCAGCCAACTAGATTCGTTGTATCGAGCATGCAGTTCTGGAGTGAGTTATGTCGCGTTCCGCCAAGAAGGGCCCATTTATTGACGGCCATCTGATGACCAAGATCACGGTCATGAATCAGACCAACGATAAGAAGGTGCTGCGCACCTGGTCTCGCCGTTCGACCATCTTCCCCGAGTTCGTTGGACACACGATCGCGGTGCACAACGGCCGAAAGTTTATCCCGGTGTACGTCACCGAGAATATGGTCGGGCACAAGCTGGGCGAGTTTTCGGCGACCCGCACATTCAAGGGCCACTCGGCTAAAGCCGAGAGTGCTGCCAAGCCGCGCTAAGCGATAGCTGTTACGGCCGATCTGCTCATATGAAGCGAGCACACATGAATTTCGGAAGGATACGAAGATGGCAAAGTCGGTAAGCAACGTTCGAGAGTTCCGCGCTGAAGCCAGGTTTCAGCGCACCAGCCCGCAGAAGGCAAAGCTGGTCCTCGACCTGATCAAGGGTCTGCGGGTAGAGCAGGCGATCAACACGATTCACTTCTCGACCAAGCGCATGGCGCCTATCGTCGAGAAGGTCTTGCAATCGGCCATTGCCAACGCAGCCTACGTGTCCGATGAGCAAGGGCTTGATGTCGACGTGGATAACCTCTACGTGCATAGCGCCATTGCAAATGAAGGTCCACGCATGAAGCGGATTCGGCCTGCGCCCATGGGCCGCGCGTTCCGTTATCAGCGCCGGATGTGTCATATCATCGTGAGTGTGGCCGAGAAGGGTAAGGCGCTGCAGGGTGATTCAGAGAGCACCGCGCTCGGCGGGCCGGCGACCAAGCGGAAGCCTGTCGGCAAGAAGTCGTCGGGCAGAGGAGCTGCGGCGAAGGTTTAGTGATCTACGTTCTCTTGATCAGCATTCGAGAGACAATACACTTGAAGTTCTGGATAACACTCACGCCGGCTCAACCGGCCCGAGTAGATTGAGTAAAGGGAAAGTTATGGGACAGAAAGTCCATCCGTATGGGTTTCGCCTCGGCATCAACAAGCCGTGGAAGTCGCGCTGGTTCGTCGAGCGCGGCTATGACAAGCTGCTGGTCGAAGACGTCAAGCTGAAAGCCGAGTTGCGCGAAAAGCTGAAGGCGGCGGGCGTCAGCTCGGTCGAGGTGGAGCGCCCCGGCAACAAACTGCGTCTGATCATCCGCACTGCGCGTCCGGGCATCATCATCGGGCGCAAGGGCGCCGAGATCGACAAGCTGAAGGCGGACATTCAGAAGCGCACTTCGCGCGAGGTGTTCATCGACATTCTCGAGGTTAACAAGCCCGAGCTCGATGCGCAGCTGGTCAGCGAGAGTATCGCGCTGCAGCTTGAGAAGCGGGTCAGCTTCCGTCGGGCGATGCGCAAGTCGGTCGACTCGGCGCTGCGCTTTGGCTGCAAAGGCATTAAGGTGCGCGTCTCCGGGCGGCTCAACGGCAATGAGATCGCGCGTTCGGAGTGGTATCTCCAGGGCCGTTTGCCGCTGCATACGCTGCGCGCGGATATAGATTACGGCTTTTCGGAAGCCAAGACGACCTACGGCATCATCGGGGTGAAGACCTGGGTGTATCGTGGCGACATCTACGAGCAGCGCAAGCGCCGCGATCAAGGCGTCACTGCTCCCGTCGCTTCGACCGCGGGTGCGTTCTCAGCGTAGTAGAAGTACGACCAAAGATTGGCTGTGGAGAGTTTTCAATATGTTGATGCCCAAGAAGGTGAAATTCCGCAAGCAGCAGCGTGGCCGGATGAAGGGGAAGGCGTGGCGCGGTTCTGATCTTTCGTTCGGCGACTTCGGCCTGAAGGTGATGGAGTGCGGCTATATCACCGACCGCCAAATCGAGGCGAGCCGCATTGCCATGACTCGCTTCATCAAGCGCGGCGGCAAGGTCTGGCTTCGTGTCTTCCCGGACAAGCCGATTACCAAGAAGCCGGCTGAAACCCGCATGGGCAAAGGCAAGGGCGCGCCGGATCATTGGGTATGCGTCGTGCGCCCGGGCCGGCTGCTGTTCGAGATGGAAGGTGTAACTCCGGAGCTGGCCAAAGAGGCGATGCGTTTGGCGGCACATAAGCTGCCGCTCAAGACCAGCTTCGTCATGCGTCACGATGTCAAGGAAGTAGTCGCGGCGAAGTAACAAGTAATTTCTTGCAGAAGCTGGCTATGCCGTTCAGGCGGAAGGATATAGAGATGGAACTTGAAAAGATTCGGAACCTCAATGACGACGAGCTCGTGACGACCGAGAAGCAGGCGGCCGAGCAGTTGTTTCGTCTTCGCTTTCAGAAGAGTCTCGGCAATCAGGAGGGCGTAAAGCGGCTGCGCGTCCTGAAGCTGGATATCGCACGGTCAAAGACCGTTGCCCGCGAGCGGGAGATCGCTGCAGGACGGGTAGCCAATCCGGTGGTGAAGCATGTGGCACCGGCCAAGAGCACACGCACTGAGCGGAAAGCGAAGAGGGCATA
>CAXSDM010000034.1:5869-10452 GCA_964235575.1 uncultured Acidobacteriaceae bacterium
TGTCGGAGCCGGCATCCACGAAAGCCGACGTGACGGCAGCCGCGCAGTAAGCTCAGGAAATTATAGAGATCGGATCCTGGTGTGGAGGGATCAAGGAGAGTGTTATGTCTGTACAGATGCGTACCATGCTTGAGGTAGCCGATAACTCCGGCGCACGCAAGCTGCAGGTAATCCTTCCGCTCGGCGGAGGATTAGGCAAGAAGGCTGGCCTCGGTGACGTGGTTACGGCGGCGGTGAAGGAGGCCGCGCCGGACGGTACGGTCAAGAAGGGCAAAGTGGTGAAGGCCGTCATTGTGCGGATGCGCAAGGAAGCGCGCCGCCGTGACGGAACATACATCCGCTTCGATTCAAACGCTGCCGTGGTGGTTAACGATGGTATGGAGCCGGTAGGCACGCGTGTCTTCGGGCCGGTCGCACGCGAGTTACGGGATAAGAAGTTTCTGAAGATTGTTTCGCTCGCGCCGGAAGTCATCTAGTTATTGGTATGGAACAACAAAGCGGATTCCGGCTCCGACAGACTGCCGAGGAAGGATATGCACTATGCCCGTTCGTATTCAGGAAAAGCTGAAGTCGAAGATCAAGATCAAGCGTAACGACCAGGTAGTGGTCATCGCCGGGAAAGATGCTGGCAAAAAGGGCCGTGTGCTGCGCGTGCTGGCGGATAAGAACCGTTTGCTGGTTGAGGGCGTCATGATGATGAAGAAGCACGTGAAGCCAAACCCTCAGCGCAATATCAAGGGTGGCATTGCCGAGCAGGAAGCGACCATTCACCTCTCGAACGTCATGCTGCTTGACTCTCAAGGAAACAAGACTCGGGTAGGGACGCGGATAGAGGGAGACCGCAAGGTTCGTTTTGCAAAGACGAATGATTCGGTTATCCCGGAAAAAGGCAAGAAGCAGTAGCAACTCGGGCTAATCGGGCTTAGAAACACGATATACTAAACAACGATTCATCCTACGAAACGGTACACATGGAGCTGCCTCGAAGAGGCTTGCGACCATACTCCGAAGCCGTAGAGAAAGCGATACAGAGATGCCTGCACGTCTGCGTGAGAAGTACGACAGCGAGATTAAAGAGAGCCTGAAGAAATACCTGGGCGTCAGCAATCCGATGGCGGTGCCAAAGCTCGAGAAGATTGTCATCAACATGGGTCTTGGCGAAGCGACGCAAAACGTCAAGATTATGGACCCGCTGGTTGCCGACCTTGCCGCTATCGCCGGGCAGAAACCGGTGACCACCAAAGCGAAGAAGTCCATTGCGCAATTCAAGGTGCGTGAAGGCATGCCCATTGGCGCGATGGTGACTTTGCGTGGCGACACGATGTACGAGTTTCTGGATCGTCTCATCTCGATCGCTTTACCTCGGGTCCGCGATTTCCGCGGTGTTTCTTCAAAGAGCTTCGACGGCCGTGGGAATTACACACTTGGACTGCGCGATCAGTTGATCTTTGCTGAGATCGATTACGCAAAGGTGGACAAGATCAAGGGCATGAATGTAACGATCGTGACCACCGCGCGCGACGACAACGGCGCACTCAGCTTACTGAAGGCATTCGGCATGCCGTTCCGGCAAGGCGCATAGACACTCCTCGCATTGATTGCGATCGAAGAACAGGAATAGAAGAGATATGGCAACCACAGCAAAGCGCGTCAAAGACGCGAAGAAGCCTAAGTTCAAATCGCGCCAGCACAATCGCTGTCAACTGTGCGGGCGTCCGCGAGCGTTTCTACGCAAGTTCGGTGTTTGTCGTCTTTGTTTCCGGTCGCTTGCGCTCAAAGGCGAGATCCCGGGTGTAGTGAAGTCCAGTTGGTAGTGTTGCACAGGTAGGGAAACACCTCCGCAGGTTCCCGAAGAGATGCTTCGGGCGAACGGGGGGTGAAGGAGAACCAATGAACCTGACCGATCCCATTGCGGATTTTCTGACGCGCATCCGGAACGCGATGCGTGCCCGCCATCAAAAGCTGGATGTTCCGGCTTCGAAGCTCAAGGCAGAGATCGCGCGCATTCTCAAGGAAGAAGGATACATCGCAAACTACAAGCCAGCTGAAGAGGCAGGCATGAAGGTCTTGCGGGTTTACCTGAAGTACGACACGAACAACCAAAGTGTAATGCGCGACCTGAAGCGAGTCTCGCGTCCGGGCTGTCGCGTGTACCAAGGCAAAGATGAGATTCGCCGCGTGCAGGGTGGATTAGGCATTGCCATTCTTACGACGCCGAAGGGCGTAATGACCGGACGCCAGGCTCGCCGGGAAGGTATTGGCGGCGAACTGCTTTGTGAAGTCTGGTAATTGTTGGCACGATGAAGAGCTAATTGTTGTACGTAGAGGCTGCAGTGGAAGAGTGACCTAAATCAGTTCACTATGACTCGCAAGCCGAAAAGGACATGCCATGTCGCGAATTGGTAAGAAGCCGATTGCTTTGCCTTCCAGTGTGAAGTACACGGTCGACGGAAATACTGTGTTGGTGGAAGGTCCGAAAGGGAAAGTCACTGCTCTCATCCCCCAGGGCATCTCGTTGGTCAAGAAAGACAACGATCTTCTCGTCGAGCGGCAGAATGATTCGCAGGCCGGTTTCCATGGGCTTGCGCGTGCGCTGGTCTATAACGCGGTCACGGGCGTGACGACGGGCTGGACCAAAGAGCTTGACATTGTGGGTATCGGCTATCGCGCGGAGTTGAAGGGCAAGAACATGGTTGTGTTCACGCTGGGCTACTCGCATCCGATCGAGTTTCCTCTGCCTACCGGCATTGAGGTTGCCATCGATCCGAAGCAGCTTCATCTCACAGTCTCAGGAATTGACCGGCAGAAGGTTGGACAGGTTGCAGCGGATATGCGTTCTCTGCGTAAGCCGGACCCATATAAGAACAAGGGTGTCCGGTACACGGGTGAGAAGCTGAAGAAGAAGGTCGGGAAGACCGGAGCTAAGTAAACTAGCTCCTTTTGTTGTAAGGAGATATACCGAACGTCGCCAGTACTCTGGTGACGCTGCTAGGAAGGAAAGAAAATGATTAATCCGCGCCAACGCAATGTTATTCGTCAGCGAGTGCATACTCGTATTCGCGAGAAGCTGTCCGGGACCGCTGAGCGTCCTCGCCTGAACGTGTACCGCTCGCTGAACCACATCTATACGCAATTGATCGACGATGCCAAGGGCATGACGCTGGTCTCCGCCTCTTCGGCGGGCAAGAAGGGCGAAGATGTTCCCTATGGCGGCAACGTCGAGGCTGCCAAGCGTGTGGGTACGCTCATCGCGCAGCGCGCGCAGGAGAAGGGGATTAAGAAGATTGTTTTTGATCGCGGCGGCTATCTGTATCACGGCCGCGTAAAGGCCTTGGCCGATGCGGCGCGGGAAGCCGGCCTGGACTTCTAAGCCGCTCCAGGATGTACCAGACAAGTTCAGGACAGGAAAATATCATGGCAATGCGCAGGAAGATAGACGCGAACCGGTTGAATCTGAAAGATGAAGTTGTCTCGATTAATCGCGTGACCAAAGTCGTCAAGGGCGGCAAGAACATGTCCTTCGCCGCACTGGTAGTCATTGGCGATCCAGCGGAAGGCGTGGTGGGCTACGGCTCGGGTAAGGCGAAGGAGGTGCCGCAGGCCATTCGCAAAGGGATCGAATCGGCGAAGAAGAATCTCTTCAAGATCAATCTAACCGAGACCACGATCCCACACCAGGTGCTTGGCCATTTTGGCGCTGGAGAAGTAATGCTGAAGCCTGCGCCGGAGGGCACGGGGGTCATCGCCGGCAAGACGGTTCGCGCGGTGATGACGTCGTGTGGCATCCAGAACGTTCTGACCAAGTCGCTTGGTACGGCTAATCCGCATAACGTAGTCAAGGCGACCTTTGATGCCTTGGTGCAACTCAGGGATCGGTCCGAGGTTGCAGCCGGCCGTGGTAAGACTGTGGATGAGCTTTAGCTGTAAGTGAATTGTGCGGAAGTGAAGTTTTTGGAGAGAGTTATGGCAGAGACAAGTAAGATCAAGCTGCAGTATTTCCGTTCTATGATCTGCGCGCCAGAAAAGCAGAAGCTGACGATCAAGGGGCTGGGGTTTACCCGCCTTAATCAGATTGTTGAGCGTGAAAATACGCCGTCGATTCACGGCATGGTGAAAAAAGTTCCGCACCTTGTCCGCGTCGTCGAATGAGTTGTTTTACGGGCAGTAACGAGAAGTTCTAATAATGCGAGTCGGCGGGCAGCCGGCGTTGAGCGAGGAAATATGGCAATCCGTAATCTTTCCAATCTGCGTGCGCCGAAGAAGGCGAACGAAAATAAGAAGCGTGTCGGCCGTGGTATGGGGTCGGGCATGGGCAAAACGTCAACCCGCGGGCACAAAGGTCAGGGTTCGCGCTCGGGTTCGTCTCTCATGCGCGGTTTCGAGGGCGGCCAGATGCCGTTGCATCGGCGTCTTCCCAAGCGGGGTTTCACCAACATCTTCCGGGTCGAGTACACCGTGGTCGGGCTCGACCGGCTCGCAGAGCTTCAGGCTGAGCATAAAGAAATAGAATTCACGCTTGAGAAGATCGTGGAGCTTGGCCTCCGCCGGCGTAAGAACTCACTGATCAAGGTGCTTAATAATGG
>CAXSDM010000034.1:10552-24589 GCA_964235575.1 uncultured Acidobacteriaceae bacterium
CCGGACCTGCGGACGCGCCTGTTCTTCACTCTTGGGCTGCTGGCCGTTTACCGCATTGGCGCGCATATTCCGACGCCTGGTATCGACGCTAAAGCGCTGGCCCAGTTTTTCAACCAGAACGCCGGCTCGGCGCTTGGCTTGGTTGATCTTTTCTCTGGCGGCAATTTGCGCAAGCTGACGATCTTCGCATTGGGCATCATGCCCTACATCACTGCGTCGATTATTTTTCAGCTACTGACCGTCATCTACGAGCCTTTGGCGAAGCTACAAAAAGAAGGTGAGATTGGTCGCCGAAAGATTACCCAGTGGACACGATATGTTACGGTACTGCTCGGAATCATCCAGTCGACTGCGATCGCTCTCACGCTGACGCAGACCAACGCCGGCTCGTCCATGGTGACGATGTCGCGGTGGGGCTTTATTCCATTGTGTGTGCTGACTCTGACCGCGGGCACCGCCTTTATTATGTGGCTGGGCGAGCAGATTACCGAGCGCGGCATCGGCAATGGCATGTCGCTACTCATCTTTACTGGAATCGTCGATGGACTGCCGAAAGGCGTTGCCGATCTTTATACCAAGGCTACAACCGGTGCCTGGGGTGCGTTCACTCCCATCGCTATCCTGATTCTGCTCGCTTTGATGGTCGGCGTCGTTGCCTTCATCATCTTCGTCGAGCGTTCCGAACGCCGCATCCCCGTGCAATATGCCAAGCGTATCGTGGGCCGGCGCATGATGGGCGGTCAGTCCACGCATCTGCCGCTCAAGGTCAACTCTGGCGGCGTAATGCCGGTTATCTTTGCTAGCTCCATTCTTTCCGCGCCGCTTCTGTTCTCCGGCATGAGCTTCTTTGGGTCGGCGAAGCTGTCGGATACTACGTTCTTCGGTCCTATCCTGCGCGCCATTGCACCTGGCGAGCCGCTCTATGAGCTCACCTTTATTTTTGCTATCATCTTCTTCGCTTATTTTTATATCTCAATCGTCTTTCGTCCGGATGACATTGCCGACAACATGCGTAAGTATGGAGGTTTTATTCCTGGCATTCGCCCTGGCCGGCGGACCTCGGACTTTATTAATGATGTGCTTACCCGCATCACTCTAGTCGGCGCACTTTATTTGTGCATTATTCAATTTATTCCTACCTTCCTCATCAGTGGCATTAAGTTCAATCACATCCCTCTAATAGGCGGCATCTTCGAGCGCATGCCCGTGTGGGTTACCAGCGGTCTGGGCGTCAATTTCTACTTTGGCGGAACGTCGCTCCTCATTGTTGTGGGAGTTGCGATGGATACGATTCAGCAGATTGAGTCTCAACTCATCATGCGTCACTACGACGGATTCAGCCCGAAGTCAGGCCGAATTCGCGGCCGTCGTAGCTGGTAGGTGCGCGCGACTTGACCAAGAGCAAACAAGAGAATGGTGCTTCCGCTCTCATTCCCGGCCCTGTGCTTCTACTGGGCGCGCCCGGTGTTGGGAAGGGAACGCAAGCGAAGTTGTTAATGGCCGCATTTGAGATTCCGCAGGTGTCAACCGGCGATCTGTTGCGCGAGCACCGCAAAAATCACACTGAGTTAGGCCGCCTTGCCGATGAGCGGATGCAGCGCGGCGAGTTGGTTTCCGACGATCTGGTCAATAAGATGGTCGCTGAGCGGTTGCAGCGTCCGGACTGTGCGCGCGGTTACATCCTTGATGGGTTTCCTCGCACCCTCACACAGGCCGATTGGCTGGACGGCTCTCTCGCAAAGACGAAAGCTCCTTACCCCGTCGTGGCGATCAGTATCCAGGTCGCTCACGATGAACTGTTGCATCGCATTACGGGCCGCCGCATTTGTCCTCAGGGCCATATCTACAACATCTACAGCCAGCCTTCCGTTGTCGCTGGAGTTTGTGACCTGGATGGGGAAAAGCTTGAGCAGCGCAATGACGATACGGAAGCTGTCTTTGAGAAACGCATCAAGAGCTTCCATGACCAGACTGCTCCCGTGGTCAAGCACTACTGCCGGCAGGGACGATTCTGCGAGGTGAATGGCGCAGAGCCGGTCGAGGTGGTGACGGCGGAGATCCGTTCAGCGCTCGCGCGTCTGCGGACCGAGCCCCAAGCTCATGGGAGCGCCTGACCATAATGGCGATCATGTTGAAGACGCCGCTGGAGATAGAAAAGATGCGGCGATCCGGCGAGCTTCTTCGCGAGGTGCATGAGATGATTCGGCCTTTGGTCGTGGCCGGTGTCTCCACCATGGAACTGGAACGCGTTGCGAATCGCACCATCGACGCTTCGGGAGCAAAAGCCGCCTTCAAGGGCTACCACGGTTTTCCTGCCGCGCTTTGTACCTCACTGAACGAGCAGGTCGTCCACGGGATGCCGAATGACAAAACCATCCTCAAGGACGGCGATGTTCTTTCGATCGACTGCGGCGTGGTGCTCAATGGCTTCTACTCCGATTGCGCGGTCACTTACGCCATCGGTCCCCAGAATGCGACGACGCGCCGGCTGCTGGATGTGACTGAGGCGTCGCTGGAGGCGGCGATTCAACAAGCCGTCCCGGGCGGACGGCTTTTTGACATCTCTGCGACGGTGCAGGAGATGTGCGAGGCTGAAGGCTTTGGCGTCGTCAAGGAGTTTGTTGGACACGGCATCGGGAAAGCCATGCACGAGGATCCGCAGTTGCCCAACTATGGAGTGCGCGGGAAGGGGCCGCGTCTGCGTGCGGGAATGGTCCTCGCAATCGAGCCGATGATCAATGCTGGCAAGGCCGACGTCAAGGTGCTCAAAGATGGTTGGACAGCGGTTACCGTCGACGGAAGTTATAGTGCTCACTTTGAGCATACGGTCGCCATCACGAAGGACGGCCCACTCGTGTTGACGCGCTGAGCGCGCTGGCTTACAGAACTGCCCGCGTGCTGGATAAATGTTTAAGCTTGCGTTAGTATTACAGGTGGTGCGTTGACCGGAAATGTCTCTGCTTGATGAGATTCTCTGCGAAGACGTGCAAGGAGAATCGTTTGTCGAAGGAAGATGCAATTGAAGTCATGGCGGTCGTTGTCGAGACGCTGCCCAATGCGATGTTCAAGGTGGAGCTCGAGAACAAGCATCAGGCTCTGGCTCACATCTCTGGCCGTATGCGCAAGAACTTCATTAAAATTCTTCCCGGCGACCGGGTTGCGATTGAGCTTAGCCCTTACGACCTCAATCGTGGCCGCATTGTGTATCGCTACAAATAGGCCAGCATTGTTGTTCGCTTAAACTAACTGCTCAACGAGAAACTAAGCTCGGCAGCTATTTTCTTAGCAGCTAGAAGCTTTAGGAGTTTTATGAAGGTTCGTGCCTCCGTAAAGAAGATCTGTGATAAGTGCAAGGTGATTCATCGCCGTGGCGTGGTTCGCGTGATTTGTGAAAACGCGAAGCATAAGCAGCGTCAAGGCTAACCTGTTGTTCATAAGCGGCCCTGCCGGGCTAGTTAGCCGAATGATAGGCTTGCGTTGAACCTGGCAGATTTTCGCCGTAACTCCTCCACTCTGTTTCCCGGCCGTGCCGGAGAGACCTCAACAAAAGGAAACTAGATGGCACGTATTTCTGGCGTCGACGTACCGAATCACAAGCAGGCGCGCATCGGTCTTACCTATATCTTCGGCATCGGCGATTCACGTGCAGCGAAGATTCTGGTCGAAGCCGACGTGGACCCCATGGTTAAGGTGGGCACTCTCGACGAAGATCAGTTGAATCGCATTCGTCAGGTGATCGAAAAAGAAGGTCAGATCGAAGGCGATCTCCGTAAGGAGATCTCGCTGAATATCAAGCGCCTTATCGAGATTCAATCCTATCGCGGGCTGCGCCATCGTCGCAGTCTGCCTGTGCGTGGGCAGCGCACCCATACCAACGCTCGCACCCGCAAAGGTCCGCGCAAGGGAACAGTGGCCGGCAAGAAGAAAGCGACTAAGTAAATGGCTAAGACACAGAATCAGCAGAAGTCCGGCGGCAAGGCTTCAGCCGGCAAAGGCAAGAAGTTTAAAAAACGCGAGCGGAAAAACGTTCCCTACGGGCTTGTATTTATTCAGGCATCGTTCAACAACACGATCGTCACGGTCACCGACCAGACGGGCAACACGCTTAGCTGGAAGTCGTCCGGTTCGCTCGGCTTTCGCGGCTCCCGCAAGGGAACTCCGTTTGCTGCGCAACAGGCTGCCGTGGGCGCTGCTAACGGTGCGCGTGAGCATGGTCTGCGCTCGGTCGATGTTCGGGTCTCCGGTCCCGGTTCCGGCCGTGAGTCGGCCATACGCGCCCTTGCCACGGCAGGCATTGATGTGCGGTCTATCCGCGATGTCACGCCCATGCCGCATAATGGCTGCCGACCGCCAAAGCGTCGCCGGGTCTGATCCGTTCCTCGATCTCTAAGGCTCTAGATGCCGTCTTAGATCTGGAGCATCCACCTATGACACGGATCGCGAAGAAGCGTGCAGAGCGCGTGTAAAGCGATCGACACTCGATTCAGGAGAAAGTTATGGCACGTTACACAGGACCCGTTTGCCGCATGTGTCGGCGCGACGGGGTCAAGCTGTTCCTCAAGGGACCCAAGTGTTTTACCGAGAAGTGCCCCGTTGAAAAAAGAAACTTTCCTCCGGGTCAGCACGGTCAATCTAAGAAGGTCAAGAAGGTTGTAGGGTACGGTCTTCAGCTTCGCGAGAAACAGAAAGCTAAACGTATTTACTTTACGTTGGAGACCCAGTTCCGAGCCTACTATCAGAAAGCTTCGAACAGGACCGGTGTTACCGGCGATCTTCTTTTAGAGCAACTTGAAACGCGTCTGGACAACGTGTGCTATCGCATGGGACTTGCAACCAGTCGCCGTCAGGCACGTCAGATTGTTCGTCATGGACATGTTGCGGTGAATGGCCGCAAGGTAAATATTCCTTCCTTTCAGTGCAAGGTTGGTGATGAGATTGCCGTGCGCGAAAACTCGAAAGCTTTGGGTATTCTCGAGACGGCTAAGCAGTTTGCCGGAGGTCTTCAATCCGTCACCTGGATCGACATCAACCGCGACGCGCTCTCCGGCAAGATCGTTTCTCTGCCCAAGCGCGACGAGATCCAGATGCCAGTCAACGAGCAACTCATTGTTGAGCTTTACTCGAAGTAAGTTCATCAAGCTTATAGCTGCTAGCTCCTGTTACTAAACGGAGTTAGCAGCTAGCGTCGTGGTTCCACAACCGTAAGATCCGCTCATACGCAAAATGCATCGCGGTGGTGTTGGAAAAGGAGAAAAACCTATGCTTTGGAGAGGTTTCCAGAAGCCCAAGCGTCTCGCAGTCGATAATGAATCTATTACCCCCAAGTACGGCAAATTCAGCGCGCAGCCATTTGAGCGCGGCTTCGGCACCACCATCGGCAACGCACTCCGGCGCACGCTGCTCGCCTCGATCGAAGGCGCTGCCGTTACAGCGGTCCGCATCGAAGGCGTGCTCCACGAGTTTCAGTCCATCACCGGTGTCGTTGAAGATGCGACCGACATCATCCTCAACCTAAAGCAGATTCCCTTCAAGCTGAATGGCGACGGCCCCAAGGCCCTCTATTTACGCTCCGATGCTGCCGGCGTAGTCACCTCCGGCATGATCGAGGCCGATGGCGATGTCGAGATTCTTGATCCCAACATGTATATCTGTACGATCTCCGAAGGCGGCAAGATCGACATGGAGATGCGGCTCAAGCGCGGCCGCGGTTATATCTCCGCCGACAAGAACTTTGACGGCGATCTCGGCCTCGGCTTCATTCCGGTTGACTCCGTACACTCGCCCGTACGCAAGGTCAACTATCTCGTAGAAGCAGCGCGTTTGGGTCAAATTACCGACTACGACAAGCTCACCATTGAGATATGGACGAATGGCACCGTGCTTCCAGCTGACGCGCTCGGACTTTCCGCCAAGCTGCTCAAAGATCACATGACCATCTTTATTAACTTTGAAGAGGAAATGGAAGCCGGTCATGACGGTGGGCTCGACGGCCCGTCGATCCGCAATGAGAATCTTAACCGTTCGGTCGAAGAACTTGAACTGTCTGTCCGCAGTTACAACTGCTTGAAGAATGCCAACATCGCCACCATCGGCGAACTCATCCAGAAGACCGAAGCGGAGATGCTGAAGACGAAAAACTTTGGCCGCAAATCGCTCAATGAGATCAAGGAAATACTCGCGCAGATGGGCCTGTCGCTCGGCATGAAAATCGACGAGAATGGCAATCCTGTACCCGGACCGACCTCGGTTCTGCCCGCCGCGACTCTGGCTGCAAGTTACAGCTTCGACGACGACGATGATGAAGACGAGGACGAGGAAGACGAGCTCGATCTCGCCTCCGAACCGGAAAACTTCTAATCCATCCGGGGCCAGGAGTTTCGCTGCTCCTGGCTCCTACTTTTCCTGCAACACGCAGTAATCCGAGTTCCGCATAAGCGGAAATCGAAGGAGATCACACCATGCGTCATCGGAATGGCGGCTTCAAGCTTGGCCGCAATACCTCTCATCGCCGCGCAATGTTGCGCAACCTAGTCACCTCCGTCATCCTCAATGACCGTGTGGAAACGACCATCACCAAATGCAAAGCCTCTCGCCCAATCATCGAAAAGATGATTACCTTAGGCAAGAATGGCGACGTGCACTCTCGGCGTCAGGCGCTCGCGTATCTAATGACCGACGCCGCAGTTGCTCGTCTCTTCACCACTGTCGCCCCGCGCTACAGCACGAGGCCCGGTGGATATCTGCGCATCGTTCGTACCTACGCACGCAAGGGCGATGCCGCGGAGATGGCTGTGATCGAACTGCTTGGTGCGGAGCAGGAGCTTAGCGAGAAAGCTCAGAAGCGCGCAGAGGCTCGCGAGAAAAAGCGTGAAGAAATGCAGCGGCAGCTTGAGGAACAGACCCCAGGTGAGGCTCCGGACCCGAATGCCGAGCCGTAGGATGCTTACCTTGCGGAACAAATAAGAAAGCCCCACTTACCTCAAGTGGGGCTTTCTTATTGAGCAAACTACCATCGCTGTGCAAGAAATACACAAGAACAACTACGGAGATTCTAGCCTCACCAGAACGACGACCTAGCCAATAAGTTGCATAACGAAGTAAATGCTGTAGTTGGCTATCGCTTAATCAGATACATGAACCAGCTTGCCGCAACGGTCCCGAACACCAGAATGGCAAAGGTGAAGGCTCCAAAGCGAATCATCATTCTAGGTACAGCTCGCTGCGTGATGCCGAACACGACCGAGATGCAAAGCGCGAAGATCAGCATGGCGCTGAAATGACTCAACATCAGGAGGCCTTTCTTCCGTTGGCCAGCGAGTGCGCATCAATGGCGGAGATAATATTCAGCAATCCTCCAACCACAATGAACTTCGTACCGTAATCCTGCAGCGCCGTCTGCACGCTCGTTCGTCCCCAGTCAAGTAAGTGGGCGAACACGAACAGCAAGCCGGTTCCAAGCTGTCCGACAAAGCCGAGGATGTCGAGCAGATCGCCCGTATTCGGCGCATACACTTTACCCTGCAGCGCGATGCCGACGGCAAACATGGTGAAGATCGAAAGGAATAGCAGCAACGCCCGCACGGGTTTTCGCAGCAGCAGATGTCCCGCTCCAGGAATCAGCCAGCCCGCAAGGAGGGCCAGCAAAGGCAACGTGGAAGAACGGGCTATGGGCCGGGGTGTGGCCTGTGCTGGAGTCGCCATCGACTCCGATCATACCAGTTTCAAACGCGGATCAGATCGGTTTGCGCGGGCCCTGTCACCAAGGCTCTCCCGGAATAGGTCATCATGTTCACCTCGCTGCGGATGCCGAACTCACCGGGAAAATACAATCCGGGCTCAACGGAAAAACAAGTATGCGGCAAGATAATCCGCACATCGTGGGTCTCGATATTGTCCAGGTGAGCGCCAGGCCCATGGAGCTCCGTAGCAATGTTATGTCCGGTCCGATGCGTGAAGAAATCGGCGAAGCCAGCCGCTCGCAGCATATCTCGCGCGGCATCATCGGGCAGCCATCCAGCGATCGGCTCGCCTGCAGCGAACGCCTCCTGCACCGACCGGATTGCCGCATCACGCGCGTCGCGCACGGCTGCGAAGATCGCTTGTTCGCGCGATGTGGGCTCTCGATCCACCACGCCCGTCCACGTAATGTCATACCAGATCGCATCTGGTCTGCCCGCGAGCTTCGCCCAGATGTCGATCAGCACGAAATCGCCTGACCCGATGCGTTTTGCATTCGCCGCGGTCGGCTCATAATGCGAATCCGCAGCATTCGCTCCGCACGATACGTTCGGTCCATGCTCGGTGACCAGACCTGCCCGCTCGATGGCCTGTTGCAGAAAGGTGACCGTTGAAAACTCATCCGTGCCACCGTTGCGGGCGCGCTCGCCAATGTGTTTCCATCCCGCTGCAAGAATCTCGTCCAGCTTTTGTTGCGCGGCGAAGTGAGTCGAGATTTGCTCCTCCGTCAGGACCGCCTCAAAGTGACTTACCAGGTCGGCCGAGCTGACGATCTCCTTGCCCAAATCCTTCAGCATCTCTACCGTGCCCGCATCGGCCATCGAGACATACATGATCGCGTTGCGCGGCGAGTACTGCATCGCGATCTTCGTCGAGCCATCGAGCATTGCGGCCAGCCTCTGCTCCAGCTCCTGCCACGCGCTATACTCCTCGAGCGTTCCCGGCAGTGCATCCAGGCGGCCACGCTCGATGCGGTGCACCAGCTTGCGCGGCTCGCCGTGCGCGGGGATGAGGTAGTACCAGCGCCGCGTAACATGCGCACTCTGATCAAGACTCAGGATGCGGTAGGCCAGCGGATCACGATGGTGATGGTCATAAAACAGCCAGCCATCGAGGCCGGCGTCGCACAATGACAACTGGATCGCTTCGAGGTTCATGCCTGCCCAGTGTAGAGCATCGCGCGCAGGCAAGGCGTTTCCCCTAACCACGGATGGAAGTTCCCGAGCGGCGAAGATTCTCAACGTCGCGTATGGGTGGCGCTCCGAAGAGGCGTCCGTACTCGCGGCTGAACTGTGAGGGGCTTTCGTATCCGACGCGCCTGCCAGCGGCGTTGGCATCGATCGATTCAGACAGCATAATGCGCCTGGCTTCATGAAGCCGAAGCTGCTTTTGAAACTGCAAAGGACTCATCGACGTGACAGACCGGAACCAGGCGTGCATCGTTGAGGAACTCATGTGAAGTTCGCGAGCAAGCTCATTCATACGGATCGGCCGGCTCGCATTCTGCCGCAGCCATCTCAACCCAGCAGCGATGCGCTTCGCTTTGCCGTTTTCCGCGACCATCCGTTGCAGCAACCCCGAATGCTCACTTAGAAGAAGCCGATAGTAGATTTCTCGCCGGATCAAGGGCGCAATCACCTGCATTTGCTCTGGATGTTGGGTAAGCCTGGCCAATCGAGTTACCGCATCGAGAAGCTCAGCGTCGAGCGTTCCGATGACCAGTCCAGGGCGAACCGGCTCGTTAGGTCTCCGCGGTATCTTCGCCTCCACTAACAGGCTGGCGATCTCCTCAAAGTCGAGCACAAGGCTGCATCCCAGAAAAGGCCTCGCCCGAGTCGCTTCTTCGATCTGGCCGACCAGAGGCAGGTCCAGCGAGACGAGCAGATATCGGCTTGGATCGTAAAGGTAGCGCTTCCCGTTCATCAGGATGCTCTTGGCTCCTTGCGCTACGACGCACATAACCGCTTCAGTGAGTGAATTGCGAGGCAAATCCACAGTAGAAGACCGGGTCAGATAGAAGCCAGGGATAGCCGTTCTATGTGATCCCTCCGTGGCGCATAGATTGTCGAGCAACAAGGCGAAAGAGCTTATCTCCGGGACGGCTCGGGAACGCTGCATCGTTCTACTCTCACCTTCCTGTCTCGCGACTGCCAGACGACCGGCGGATCAAGCAAGACTTCCATTGGATTGTGCAAGCCGAGAAAATGATGGAAGGAATCTATAGGAGAGAACGATGGAGGAAGAAGCAACATGGGTAAGCTGGACGGGAAGATCGCACTGATTACGGGCGGAAGCGAAGGCATGGGCTTCGATACGGCACAGGTGTTTGTTCAAGAAGGCGCGTTCGTCTTCATCACCGGCCGCCGCAAGCCGGAGCTGGATGCGGCTGTAGCAAGGCTAGGCGAGCGAGCGGCCGGTATCCAGGCCGACTCAGGTAAGCTCGACGATCTCGATCGCATGTTCGCCGAGATCAAAGCCAAGAAAGGTAGGCTAGACGTCGTTTTCGCTAACGCAGGAATCTATCAGCAAATGCCGTACGACCAGGTCAACGAAGAGTTCTACGACGCTTGCGCTGACATCAACGCCAAAGGAGTTTTCTTTACGATCCAGAAAGCCGTGCCGTTGATGGATCAGCATGGATCCATCATTCTGAATGGATCGTTTATCGGGAGCTCGGGTTTTTCCGGCATGGCTGTGTACGGAGCAACCAAGGCCGCCGTTCGTAGCTTCGCGCGAACCTTTACCGCGGAGCTGAAAGGGACTGGCCCAAGGGTGAACGTGATCAGTCCCGGGCCCATTGATACGCACGGCAATGCCGCAACCCTGGGAGCCAACCAGCAGGTCCGCGAGTTTGTAACCGGGATGGTTCCACTCGGGAGAATCGGGCAAGGGGCAGATATTGGCAAAGTAGCCGTCTTCCTGGCTTCGGACGAATCCGCCTTCGTCGCCGGCGTGGAGTTGTTCGTCGACGGAGGAATTAATGCAGTGTAGTTGCTGGTGGGCAGCCGTCGTTTACAGGCGGCTGCGGCCTCTGCCGAAGATCAGATAGAGAACGACCAGGGCGAGGATCAGGCTCAACCCTCCGCCGCCATAGTAGCCGACGCCCGGACCCATGTAATATCCGCCGCCGCCGAAGAGTAGAAGGAGAACGATAAGAATCAGAATGAGTGGCATGCGGGGAAGCATAGCATAGCGGCGCGCGCATGGCAGCAGCCGCTAACGAAGCATGGCATCCCGCAGAAAAGCGAAGCTGCCGTCCATGCGTGGAGTGATGTTAGCAAGGCGCCCGGTGTGGACGATTTCGTTGTTCGGATACCAGAGCGGGATGGCGGGCAGTTCGGCGGAGAGAATCTCCTGGACCTCAAGGAAGATTTGCCGGCGGGAGGCCTCCGCAGCAGGGCCGGGCGGTATGTTGGCGGCCAAGGTGAGCAATTGGTCCAGGCGAGGGTTTGAGTAGTGGCCGCGGTTGCCGCCTTTTGGAGGCATCCGATCGGAGCCGAACGCATAGTGAAAGATGTCGGGATCTTCGTTGGAGCCGATCCAGCGCAGAGCGTACATCTCAAAGCGTCCGGCAGTCACGTCGGAGTAGAAGGTGCCAAACTCGCTCAAGCGGAGAGTGAGGGCGATGCCGGCCTCGCGGAGCTGCTGCTGGAGGATTTCCGCCAGTAGGCGCGTGGTCTCGTCGGTGGAGATCTTCATCTCGAGATGGAGGCGGACGCCGTGGACGTCGGGAGCAAAGCCGTCCGCGTCGAGCAGGGCGCGGGCGCGAGCGGCATCGTGAGGGTAGAGGAGCTCGGGTGCAGCGGCAGCCCAGTGAGTGGCGGGCAGAAGTGTCTCGGCAAGCTGCGCTTTGTCCCGCCATACTGCGTGGACGGTGGCTTGGCGGTCGATGGCGCAGGCGATCGCCTGGCGTACGCGAACATGACTTAGCGGCCCGTGAGTCACATTGAAGTTCAGATACATGACAGGGGAACCGGGACCGGTCTCGGTAACTAGATTGGGCCGGTGTTCGAGCGCATGGATCATGTCCAGGGTGAGTTGGTTCGAGGCAATGTCAGCCGAGCCCTTCTCGAGCTCGAGAGCGACCGTTACGGCATCGGGGATCACCTGGAAGTCGATGCGTTCGAGGTGCGGCGGCCCGGCCCAGTAGCCGGCGTTGCGCTCGACGAGGACGTCTTTATCCTGGGTGGCGGAGACGAAGCGATAGGGTCCGGAGCCGATAGGATGGCGGCCGAAGTCCTTGCCTGAGTCGCGCGGCACGACACCGAAGAGGCCGTCCGAGAGGTTGAACAGGAGCGAGGCGTCGGGGCGGCGCATGTGGATCACCGCGGTGGCGGGGTCGGGTGCCTCAGCGCGGAGGACGTTGACGAAGGCGCCGGCCTTGCTGGTCAGCAGCGAGCCGTCGACGAGCGAGTTGATGGTGAAAGCGACATCCTCTGCGGTGAGCGGCTGGCCGTTGGTGAATCGGACGCCTGGGCGCATGTGGAAGACCCACGTGAGGGGATCGGGTTGCGTCCAGCTGGTGGCGAGCCACGGCTGCACACGAAAGTGTTCATCCTTGCGCACAAGGGCATCGAAGAGCAGGCCGCCGACGCGCTCGCTCATGGCGTCGGTGCCGATGCGCGGGTCGAGGTTGGTGGGCGAGTTGTCGAGGGCCATGACAATGGTGCGGCTGTCGGGGCGGGATGGGTGGCAGGAGGTCAGGGGTAAGACAAGGAAGAGAGCACAGAGGACGCGGAGACAAGGCCACAGAGAAGCACGGAGGAGCATGCTAGCTGACCTTGCCAAGGACGACGGGGTGAGTGGCGCCAGTGGCGGAAGGGACATTCCCTGGCTGCCCGTGGAAGCTAAGCCACGCGAGCAGCGCAAAGGCTACGGCTTCCTTGGCCTGGCTGGGAAGGCCGAGGTCGTCCGACGAGAGGACCGTGACCTTGAGTGGGGCGAAGAGCTCCCGGATACGCCGCATCAGGTAGCGATTGCGGGTGCCTCCGCCGGAGGCGATGAGCTCGGTGGGCCGGGGTGCAAGGCGCGGCGCGCAGAAGCGGGTGTAGGCGTTGAGGATGGAAGCGGACGTAAGCTCAGACGCGGTGGCTAGGAGGTCGCGTGGATCGGCGTCGGACGAGAGGGCCTGAAAGTGCTTGAGGAACTCCGCGCCGAACTGCTCGCGGCCGCAGGATTTCGGCGGTGCGGCCGCGAAGTAGGGTTCGCGGAGGAGCTTGGCGAGCACCTGTGGGAGAAGCTTGCCCTTGGCTGAGGTCGCGCCGTTGCGGTCGAAAGGCTTGCCGAAGTGCACTTGCATGACGGCATCAAGAAGCATGTTGGCGGGGCCGGTATCAAAGGCGATGAGGTCGTCGAGGGCAGCTGCGGCAGGGATGACAGTGAGGTTGGCGATGCCGCCGAGATTGAGCACGACGCGGTTGCGCGTGACGGAGCGGAAAAGGCAGAAGTCCAGCATCGGGACGAGCGGTGCGCCCTGGCCGCCGGCGGCAAGGTCTGCGGGGCGGAAGTCGCTTATTACGGGGACGCCGAGGCGCTCGCGCAGAATGGCCGGCTCGCCGAGCTGCCAGGTGGTGCGGATGGGCTTGCCGAGATAGGGCGCGGGGGCGGCCTGGTGATAAATGGTCTGGCCGTGGAGGCCGATGAGGTCGGGTCGGAGGCCGAGCTGGGCTGCGGTTTTTTGTACGGCGTCGGCGTAGAGCTCGCCAAGACGCCAGTGCAGACGGCTGAGCTCGGCGACGGAGGTGGACGAGGCGTCCATGGCGGCGAGCACAGCTGCACGGACAAGCTTGGGGAAGGGAAAGGCGCGGTGGCCGAGGAGCTTCATGCTGGGGGTGGAGCCGCGGGTGGGAGCGACGCGGGTGAAGGCTACGTCGATGCCGTCGGCGGAGGTGCCGGACATAATGCCGGCCACGGTGAGGGCGCGAGGGGTGCGTGCAGCTCCTGCCCAGATCTCCGGCTTGGGCTTACGGGCGGAGGTCTTCATCCCTTGAGTTCGCGCTTGAGTTCGGCTACGAGGTTCAGGGCTTCGAGCGGCGTCAGGGAGTTCACGTCGGCCGAGTCGAGGCGGTCGAGAATGCGCTGCGACAGCGGAGTGAACATGGTGAGTTGCAGCTGTGGAGGTTCTGGCGCGGCTTCCCGGAGCTGCTGTGATTCGGCACGCTCATGCAGCTTCAGGACCTCGCGAGCGCGCGAGATGACAGCGGGTGGCAGACCGGCCAGGCGGGCTACCTCGATGCCGTAACTCTTGCTAGCGGCGCCGGGTTCGAGCGTGTGCAGGAAGACGATGCCGCCGGCGTTCTC
>CAXSDM010000035.1:0-1882 GCA_964235575.1 uncultured Acidobacteriaceae bacterium
GTGCGGGAGTATGAGAAGCGGGTGAGTGGGGCGCGGCGCGTCGGGCTGGCGGGGCCGCGATGAACGGAGTGGCGTGCCGGCAGGGGGGATGCGCGGGGGTCATCGAGGATGGCTACTGCAATGTGTGTGGGCTGGCGGAGGTGAAGCGGGCCGCGGCGGCTGCGAGTGCGCGGGTGACTTCATCGCGGGTGACTTCGTCCCGGGTGACTACGGGGACGGGGTCTTCTCCGGTGAGCCGCTCGGGTGCCGGGTCGCGGCGGACAAGTTCTTCGACTTCGCGGGCGAGCCGGAAGCAGCTGGGCGCGGGGCTGGTGACGCTGCCGGACCTGCCTTCGGCCGACCCGGAGCGGGCGGTGCTGCTGGAGCCGGTGGTGCCGGAGCGGAAGCGGTTTTGTCCGCGGTGCGAGGCTCCGCTGCGGCGGGAGGCGGGGTTCTGCGGCAAATGCGGGATGAAGTACAGCTTTGTGCCGGGGCTTAAGACCGGGGACGTGGTGGCGGGGCAGTATTTGGTGAAGGGACCAATTGCGTTTGGCGGGCTGGGGTGGATCTATCTTGGGTTCGACACGATGCTGTCGCGGTACGTGGTGCTGAAGGGGCTCTTGAATACGCAGGATGAGTCGGCGGCATCGGTGGCGGTGGCGGAGCGGCAGTTCCTGGCGGCGGTGAAGCACCCGAACATTGTGGGGATTTACAACTTTGTGCAGGCGGGGAGCGAAGGCTTCATCGTGATGGAGTACGTGGGCGGCAAGACGCTGAAGCAGATCCGGCAGGAGCGCGGGCCGCTGCCGGTGGCCGAGGCGATCGCGTATATTCACCGGATTCTGCCGGCGTTCGGGTATCTGCATCGGCTGGGGCTGGTGTTCTGCGACTTCAAGCCGGACAACGTGATGCTCGAGAAGGACGATGTGAAGCTGATCGACATGGGCGGGGTGCGCCGGATGGACGACAGCGGTGGGGACATCTACGGGACGGTGGGCTACAGCTCTCCGGAGGCCGGGGCGGGGCCGACGCGGGCGTCTGACCTGTATACGATTGGGCGGACGCTGGCGGTGCTGCTGACGGAGATTCGTGGCTTTGGGAAGGAGCACCGGTATACGCTGCCGGGGCCGGAAGAAGAGCCGAGGTTTGCCGGGCAGGAGTCGCTCTACCGGTTCTTGCTGAAGGCGACGGCGGAGAAGGCGGACGACCGGTTTACGACGGCGGACGAGATGGCTGAGCAGTTGCTCGGCGTGCTGCGGGAGGTGGTTGCGGCGGAGACCGGGACGCCGCGGCCGGGGGTGAGCCTGGACTTTGGGGCCGACCTGCTGACGCTCGATGGCGGCAGTGAGGTGGAGCCGGTGCAGCCGGATTACCGGCAACTTCCGGTGCCGACGCTCGACCTCGAAGACGCGGGGGCGCAGGCGGTGAGCAGCGCGGGCAGCGTGGCGGATGTGGGGAAGCGGGTGGCGGCGCTCAGGCTGGCCGCACAGCAGTTTGGCAAATCGCGTGAGGCTCGGCTGCGGCTGGCGGCTACGTTGTGCGATGCGGGCGGGTTTCCGGAGGCGGAAGAGCTGCTGCGTAAGCTGGCCGAGGAAGACCCGTGGGACTGGCGGGTGCTGTGGTTTGAGGCGCGGGCCAAGCTGGCGCAGGGGCATGTGGCGGAGGCGCGGCGGCTGTTCGATCAGGTGTATTTCGATCTGCCGGGCGAGCTTGCGCCGAAGCTGGCGCTGGGGCTGGCGGCGGAGCTGAGCGGGGATGGGTCGGTGGCGACGAAGATGTATGAGCTGGTGTCGGCGACCGACCCGGGGTTTGTGTCGGCGGTGTTCGGGCTGGCGCGGTGTCATGACGCGCAGGGCGATCGGAAGGCGGCGGTGGCGGCGCTGGGGAGGATTCCGCAGTCTTC
>CAXSDM010000035.1:1982-5044 GCA_964235575.1 uncultured Acidobacteriaceae bacterium
GCGACGGTGGGCTGGGTGGGCGACAGCCGCGCCTACTGGGTGGACGGGGCCGGGGCTCGGGCGCTGACGCGGGATCACTCGTGGCTGAATGAGGCGGTGGCGATCGGGCAGGTTACGGTCGAGCAGGCTCGGCAATCGCCGCAGGCTCACGCGATTACGCGTTGGGTGGGGGCGGATGCGGGCGAGGCGTCCGCGCCGGAGGTGGTGCGTTTTGCGCTGCCCGGACCGGGAGTTTTGCTGCTGTGCAGCGATGGCTTGTGGAACTATGCGCCGACGGACGAGGCGATGGGTGAGCTGCTGCGGGAGGTGGGGGAGGGAGATGCGCTGGCGGTGGCGAACGGCTTGGTGCGCTTTGCGAATGAACGGGGTGGTCAGGATAACGTTACGGTGATTGTGCTGCGGTTATAAAGCAAAAAGCTAATACGGGGATTCTGGCTTCGCCAGAATGACGGCTTGCAAGCAAGAGAAAAGGAGACGGCATGGCAGGGGACTTTCGGGCGGAGACGTTTCAGAACGAGTATCTTCCCGCGGGTACGGGCGAGGTGCACGCGATCATGACCGTGACTGCGGGCGAGGGGACAGCGGCGGTCGCGGCACCGCGCTTGTTTGGCATTCTGTGCGATGTTTCGGGGTCGATGGAGGGCGGCAAGATCGTCGCGGCGAAGGCGGCGCTGGGCAAGCTGGTGGAGCTGCTTCCGGCCGATTCGAGCTTTTTTATTGTCACGGGTGCGGATCAGGCGAACCTGATTTGTCCGGTGGCGCGGGCGGACCCGGCGGCCAAGCAGCGGGCAAATGCGGCGATCCATGCGATTCGGGCGAGCGGCGGGACGCGGATCTCGTGGTGGCTGCGGGCGGCGCTTGACCAGTTCAACGTCGCGGGCGGCGGGATTCGGCAGGCGCTGCTCTTGACCGATGGGCAGAACGATCTGACGGACGGGACGGCGCTCGAGGCTGCGCTGACGCAGTGCGAGGGCGTGTTCCAGTGCGATTGCCGGGGGGTGGGGACGGACTGGCAGGTGGAGCAGCTGCGGCGGATCGCGGGCCGTTTGCTGGGCACGACCGACATTATCCCATCGCCGGCGCAGATCGATACGGACTTCCGGGCGATTCTGGCGAAGGCGCTGAGCAAGACGGTGAGCGACGTTTCGTTGCGGCTGTGGACGCCGCAGGGCGCGCGGGTGAAGTTCTGCAAGGAGGTGAGTCCGGCGATCGTCGACCTGACGGGGCGGGCGCGCCAGATCAAGCCGCAGATGCGCGAGTATCCGACCGGCGCGTGGGCCAAGGGGGAGTCGCGCGACTTTCATTTTTGCATTGAGGTGGCGCCAGGAAAGGTGGGGGACGAGGTGCTCGCCGGGCGGGCGAGCCTGGTGTACAGCGAGGCCGGTGTCGAGAACAAAGTGGCGGAGGCGCGCGTACTGGCTATATGGACGGACGACGAAGGAAAATCGACGAAGATCAACAACGTGGTGGCGCACTACACCGGGCAGGCGGAGCTGGCGGCGTCGATCCAGGAGGGCCTGGACGCGCGGGCGCAGGGCGAGACGGAGCGGGCGACCGTGCTGCTGGGCAAGGCGGTGAAGCTGGCGCATGACTCCGGCAACGAGGCCACGGCGAAGCTGCTGCGGCGGGTGGTGGATGTCGACGACGCGGAGAAGGGAACGGTGCGGCTGAAGGGCGGCGTGGCGAAGGAAGATGCAATGGCGCTTGAGACACGATCGACCAAGACGGCGCGGATTGTGAAGAGCGCGTGAGAGGAACTATGGAGGCTGGTATCTGTCCGAAGGGGCATGCGTCGACCGAGACGGATTACTGCTCGGAGTGCGGGGCTAAGTTGGAGGGTGCGGCGTTGGCGTCGGAGCTGCCGGCTGCACAGGGCTCTGCGGAGAGTTGTCCGGAGTGCGGCGTGGCGCGTGAGCCGCGGGATGTGGTGTTCTGCGAGATCTGCGGCTACAACTTCTTGACGGGGGCGCGGGGGGAGCTGCCGGGGATGGCTGTGCCTCCGGCTGCGGACGCGGAGGACGCGCCGCCTGCGGCTGCGACGGCGTGGGAGGTAGAGGTGGCGGTCGACGCTGCGTTGCGTGAGCCGGGCAGCCCGGAGGTGCCGGTGGGGGTTGGGCCGTTTACGTTTCGGCTGGAGGCGGCGGCCAGCCTGATTGGGCGTAAGAGTGAAGCTCGGGCGATCTTTCCGCAGATTGCGGTGTTCTGGGATGACGCGGTTTCGCACCGGCATGCGTTGCTGCAGCTGGACGGTGCGGGCCTGGTGTTGCGCGACATCGGGTCGGCGAACGGGACGCGGCTGAACGGCGCGGAGGTGCCGCCGATGACCGATCAGCGGCTGGCGGATGGCGACCGGATTGCGCTGGGGCACTGGACCTCGATCACCGTGAGAGCGATTTATTGAGGACGGACCGATGGCTACGATGATTCCTGCTCACACTGCGCCGGCGCGGTCTTGGAATACGCTCGAGATGCTGAAGGCTGGGCGGGCGGCCTTGCTGGTGTGCGTGGGGCTGCTGCTGGCTGCGTTGCTGGTGGGCGTGGGCGTGCATCGGGATGCGATGAAAACGGTGGGCAGGGACACGGCGCCCAGCATGATTGCGGCGCAGCACATCAAGTCCGCGCTGGCGGACATGGATGCAGATGCGGTGGACGAGCTGCTCTTGCCTCCGGACGCCGCGGCGGGGGCGGTGCGGGCGTATGAGGCGAAGCGCGTGGAGGCGGCGCGGGCGTTGATCGCGGCGGCCGGCAATATCACCTATGGCGAGTCCGAGCGTAGGCCGATCCAGACGCTCGAGGTCGGCATGGGGACGTATGAGCGCCTGATTCAGAAGTCGCGGGACGACCACGAGGCGAAGCGGCCAGGGGCGATCGAGGATTATCGCGAGGCGGCCAGGCTGCTCGATGAGACGCTGCTGCCGGCTGCCGATGCGCTCGACCAGGCCAACCACGATGTGCTCGAGCGCACGTACAGCCGTCAGGCGACCACGTCGTTTGCGGCACGCGCGTTTGTGCTGCTTACGGGGCTTTTGGCGCTGGCGGCGATGGTGATTGTGCAGATGTTT
>CAXSDM010000035.1:5144-10167 GCA_964235575.1 uncultured Acidobacteriaceae bacterium
ACAGCGTTCGATCAATCCGTGCAGGAAGGGCTTGCCGGGCTGCAGGCGGGCGAGGTGAGGGCGTCGGTGACTGCGGTGCTGATTGCGGCGCTGATTTTCTTCGGGTTCGCTCCGCGGATTCGCGAGTATGAGTAGCGGCAGCAACGGATTGCGCTTTCGCCGCGTTGGGTCGCTGTATGCTGAACTGCAACGGCCTTGTTTCCGCAGTTTCTCCAAGGATAGGAGCACGTATGTTTCGTCGTATCGGGAATCTGTTCAAAGGCTTTCTTGGGCTGTTCGTCTCGGGCGTGGAGAGCCGGAATCCGGAGGCCCTGCTTGAGGTGGAACAGGAGAACCTGCGCAAACATATGGGCAAGTTCAACGTTGGGCTGGCCTCGCATGCCGGTATGGTAGAGCGGCTGATCGGGCAGATTCGCAAGCTCGAGGCGGATGAAGCCGACCTGCGCGCCAAGACCGCGGCCAACCTGAAGCTGGGCAATCGCGCGGCGGCGGGGCAGTATGCGTTGCGTTTGCAGACGGTGGAGCGGGAGCTGGCAGAAAACCGGAAGCAGATGGAGCAGGCGGAGTCGACCTATCAGGAACTGGTGCGGGCGCGTGACGTGGCGTTCTCAATTTCACGGGCGAAGATTGAGTCGCTCAAGTCCGGCATCAGCGATTTGAAGATGAAGCGCGCGATGGCGGAGATGACCGAGATGGCGTCGGGTATGGTGACGGAGCTGGGCGGCTCCGGCGATACGCTGAACCGGCTGGAGGCGATGGTCGAGGAACAGCGCTACAAAGCGGCAGGGCGGGTGCGCGTGGCGGTCGACAGTCTGGATACGCACGATGTTCATGTGCGCGAGGCGGAGCAGAATGCGTTGGCCGAGCAGGCGCTCGAGTCGTTCGAGGCGAGGCAGGCTCCGCAGCAGATTAGCGGCGGGGCGGTGCCGGTGCCATCGATGCAGACTGGCATTGTGCTGGACCGCGAGAAGCGCCGCTAGGTCCAGGACAGTCAGTGGAACAGGGTGTCTGGATCGCGGTAGGCGTCCTGGAGCTCGCTGGTCCAGGCGTCCAGGCTGGGTTGAGCGACGAGCATGCTTCGGCTGCAGGTGCCTCGCTGGTCATCGGAGGGACAGGCATGGCGGAGGACGCGTCCGGCATCGCTCTTTGAGGACAGTACAACTTTGGTGCTGGGCGGAAGACTGTGGAAATCCATGTACACAGGATAGTGGGAGGCTTCCGCTTTTAGGCGGATGTCGGACTAACACTTCTGTGGGAGTGCCTTCAGGGAAGGGATCGCAAGGAAGTGTGGTGGGCTGCTCCGAGCACGGCCTACGAGCCGAGGCGTAAGATGGAGCGCTGAAGCTGGGGGCACGTCCGACACGGATGCGGCCCCGCTGTTTGGAGACACCTCGATGCAACGTCGCACCTTCCTGAAGACTGCCGGCTCACTGCTGGCCACCACTACTCTTCCCGCTGCGGCTCAGGCCGCGGCCGGAGAGAGTTCACGGATGATCCTGCCGCTCAATCGCAACTGGCGCTATCATCCGGCCAAGGTTGAGGGCGCGGAGTTGAACTCGTTTGACGACTCAAGCTTTGAGACGGTGGTCATTCCGCACACCAACGTCAAGCTGCCGTGGCACAACTTCGACGACAAGCTGTATGAGTTCGTATCGACGTATCGCCGCCACTTTCAGTCTCCGGCGGAGGCTCGTGGCAAGCGCGTCTTTGTGGACTTCGAAGGCGCGATGACTGCCTCGACGGTGTGGATCAACGGCACGCTGCTTGGCGAATACAAGGGCGGCTTTACGCCGTTCTCGTTTGAGCTGACGCCGCACCTCCACCGCGACGGCGAGAACGTGCTGGTGGTGCAGCTTGACTCGACCGAGCGCGCCGACATTCCACCGTTCGGCTATGAGATCGATTACATGACGTTTGGCGGCATCTATCGCGAGGTTTCGCTGCGCCTGGTCTCGCCGGTGTACGTGGATAATGTTCACGCGCAGCCGAAAGATGTGCTGAGCGATCATCCGAGCGTGGATGTGACGTGCTTTCTGGCCGGGCAGCCCGGGCTTCGCAGGCTGACGCTGGAGATGGCGCTGCTCGATGGCGAACGTGTGGTCGCGCAGGCAAGCGCGCCGGCGCAGCCTGCGGGCAAGCCGGACCCCAATGCGGCGATGGATCCAGGTCAGCCCGGCAATCCCAGCGTGAGCACCGAGACGACCAGTGATCCGGCGGCGCACACGGTTTCCCTGCGCGGGCTGAGCGGGATCGAGCGCTGGGAGCTGCGCACGCCGAAGCTGTATACGGTGCGCGTTCGGCTGCTCGAAAAGAACGTGCTGATTGATGAAGATACGCGGCGGATTGGTTTTCGCGAGGCTATGTTTACCGATGCGGGCTTCTCGCTGAACGGCAAAATCGTGAAGCTGCGCGGGCTTGATCGCCACCAAACGTTTCCGTTTGTGGGCCAGGCGATGCCGGCGCGGGTGCAGCGCCGCGATGCGGATATTCTGCGCACAAATCTTCACTGCAACATCGTGCGCACGTCGCATTATCCGCAATCGCGTCATTTTCTCGATCGCTGCGATGAGATTGGACTGCTGGTGCTCGAGGAGATTCCAGGCTGGCAGCACATTGGTCCTGAGCCGTGGAAGCAGATCGCGATCGACAATGTGGGCCGGATGATTCGCCGTGACTGGAATCATCCATCGATTATTTTGTGGGGTGTGCGCATCAACGAGTCGAAGGACGACCATGACTTCTACACGCGGACGAATGCGCTGGCGCATGCGCTCGATACCGGCCATCAGACGGGCGGGATTCGTTACTTTCAGGACTCCGAGTTCCTGGAGGATGTCTTCACGATGAACGACTTTGGCTTTCCTCTCAAGAAGCCGAATCATCCCAAGTATCTGAATACGGAGTTCGTCGGCCACACCTATCCGACCAAGACGACTGACGACGACGAGCGGCAGCGTGAGCATACACTGCGTCATGCGCGCATCCACAACCAGCTTGCGTCCGATCCGCAGTATGCGGGCGGCATTGGCTGGTGCGCGTTCGACTACAACACGCACGCGAATTTTGGCGCTGGCGATCGCATCTGCTATCACGGGGTAACGGATATCTTTCGCGAGCTGAAGCCGGCTGGCGGCTTCTATAAGTCGCAGTGCGATCCGGAGGAAGAGATTGTGCTCGAACCTGCGTTCCATTGGGCGCGCAGCGATGAAGCGACGAATTTCAGCAAGGCCTTGGTTTGCTCAAACTGTGACCACTTGAAGTTTTATCTGCGGGAACAGAGCCTAGACTCAAAGCCCTGGACGCTGGTGGCCGAGATCGACCCGGATCGCGCCGAGTTCGGGAATCTGCGCTATCCACCGTTTTCTCTCGACCTCAACAAGGCCAATTTCAGGCAATTCAGCTTTCCGTGGGGAGACCTGCGCATCGATGGCTATTTGAAGGGGCAGAAGGTGATTTCTAAGTCGCTTTCGGGGCTTGGCGTGGACCAGAAGTTTACGGCTACGCCGGACGATACGACCTTGATGGCGGATGGGGCCGATACGACTCGGGTTGTGCTGCGGGTGACCGATGAGTTTGGCGCGATGCGGACCTATGCCAACGATCCGATCGTGTTTACGCTGGAAGGGCCGGCGGATCTGGTGGGGGACAATCCGTTCGCGCTGATCGGCGGCACGGGCGCGGTGTGGGTGCGCGCGCGGCAGCAGGCCGGGCAAGTTATGCTGACGGCGAAACATCCACGGCTTGGAACGGAGAAACTCACGTTTACGTTAACGTCCGCTTTGCCGGAAGCGGTGTAGGCTGGCTTCTTGGCTTGGAAGACAGATGGGACAGCGCTTCAAACCAGGGCAAGTTCCAGCTTTTTTCCTGCCACATCCACGGCCGTCAACCGAAAGCTGCGCACCTGGCCTGCGGATGGTCGCGCCGAGGTGGCAACGCTCCCCGCCGTTCGCTTTGGCGCCTTCGCAACCTCAGTCTTCCACTTGTTTGCGAACAGCGCCCCAAGCTGCGATAGATCGACGGGACTGTCAGTACCCGCTCCCGGTGCAACGGACTCTGCCACTGCCGGCACGGCGCACAAAGCCAGGATGCCCTCGCCAAGCTCCACCCTGGCCATCTGTGCGGCTTCGTCGATCTCTACGATGCGCCCCGAAACTATATCGCCTACGGCATGCTCTTCGAGAAATTCATCGAGCCCAGTCGGCACCAGCTGCTTGATCGAAAGCTTCAGCTGGCGCTTGTCGCGATCGATCTCGAGCACCTGTGCCTTCACCACCTCGCCCACGCGGAGCAGGTCCGAAGGATGGTTGAGCCGCCGCTCCGCCGTGATCTCCGAGATGTGGACCAAGCCCTCGACGCCCGGCGCCAACTCCACAAAGGCTCCGAATGGGGTCAGTCGCGTGACCGGTCCTTCGATCGCCGCGCCCGGATGAATGGTCTTGACGACCTCGACCCACGGATCGCCCAGAGCCTGCTTCAGCCCGAGCCCCATCCGCTTGGCTTCGGTGTCGATCGAGAGAATGACGACCTCGACCTGATCGCCGACCTTCACGATATCGGATGGCTTGCGCACCTTCTTGCCCCACGCCATCTCCGAAATGTGAATGAGGCCTTCGATGCCGGGCGTTAGCTCGACGAAGGCGCCGAAGTCCGCGTCGCGCGTTACCGTGCCCGTCACCTTGTCGCCCAAAGCGAATCGCTCCGCCACGGAATCCCACGGGTGCGGCTGCAACTGCTTGAGCCCTACCGCGATGCGTCGCTTCACGGGATCGCTTTCGTCGATCTTGAGTATTCTGGCCTGAATGACGTCGCCCGCACTGACGATCTCGGCCGGATTGCCGACACGGTGCCATGCCATATCAGAGATATGCAGCAGCGCGTCCGCGCCGTTCAGGTCGACGAACGCACCGAAGTCAGTGAGCGAGCGCACCGTGGCTTCGACGGTTTGGCCTTCGGCAAGCTCCGAGAAGCGCTGGTCGGCCTGCGCCCTGGCCTCTTCTTCGAGCACGGAGCGCCGGTCGACAAT
>CAXSDM010000035.1:10267-15870 GCA_964235575.1 uncultured Acidobacteriaceae bacterium
TAGCCGTCGAGATCGCGCCCCTTCACGGTCACGCGTACCGTATCTCCGGGCTCGACCGCTTTTTCGTCCGCGCGAAAGGCACTCAAGGGCAGGATGCCTTCGGTCTTGTAGCCAATGTCCAGGAACACGGTGTCGGCCGAGACAGCAACCACCACGGCGTCAATCTGCTTCGATCCGCCGCTGCGGTCTACCGCGTTGGCGCGTGAGGCATCGTTCTCCCGCAGGAGCTGGGCGAAATCTTCGTTCTCTTCAGGCAAGGCAGAGGTATCCACCCGCTGATTCTATACGTCAGGCTTCCACTCGGTACACCAAGGGGCCACCCTCCCCTTAGTGCAGCTGCGCGTGTCGCTTTATTTCTCGTCGCTTAACAAGACCAGCGAGCGCCCACCCACGATGATGTTCTTATCCAGCTTCACGCGTGCAAATGGATCCTCGATGTTTTCCGTCTTCATCACGACTTTCCAGGGGGTTCCGTTTAAGGGCTCAGGCAGCTTGAACTCCACTCCATCCGATGCGGCGTTGATCAAGATGAGGAACGTATCATCTATAACCGGGGTTCCTTCCTCATCGGCAACATCGAGCGTTTTACCATTCAGCAGCAGAGCGAGCGACTTGTTCCACGGCTGCCCCCAATCCTCATCTCCGAACTGCTTGCCGTCTGTGTTGTACCAGGCCACGTCCACCGAGCCGCGGATGTCGCGGTCCTGGAAAAATTTACGGCGATGCAGATTCGGATGATCTCGCCGCAGCTGAATCAGCTTACCGGTGAACTCCATGAGCCGTCTGCGCGGAGCGTCCAGGTTCCAGTCATACCAGGTCAGCTCATTGTCCTGGCAGAAGGCGTTGTTGTTTCCGAGCTGCGACCTCGCGACTTCATCACCGCCGGCCAGCATAGGGACGCCCTGGCTTAGCATCAACGTGGCCAAGAAATTCCGCGTCTGCCGCTCGCGCAATTCATTGATGGCCGGATCGTCCGTTGGACCTTCTGCACCCATGTTCCAGGAGTCGTTATCGTTTGCGCCATCCTTATTGTCTTCGCCGTTGGCCTCGTTGTGCTTGTCGTTGTAACTGACCAAGTCGTCCAGGGTGAAGCCGTCATGCGCCGTGATGAAATTGATACTCGCATAGGGCTTGCGGCCGTCGTATTGGTATAAGTCCGAAGACCCTGTAAGACGATACGCAAAGTCAGATAGCTGCCCTTCATCTCCCTTCCAGAAGCGACGTACGGTGTCACGATACTTGCCGTTCCACTCCGCCCAGACGATCGGAAACTGCCCGACCTGGTAGCCACCCTCGCCGACATCCCATGGCTCGGCAATCAGCTTGATATCGGCCAGCGTCGGGTCTTGGTTGATGGTGTCAAAGAACGCGGAAAGCTTCGAGACATCATGTAACTCGCGCGCCAGCGTGGCGGCCAGGTCGAAGCGGAAACCGTCTACATGCATCTCGATGACCCAGTACCGCAGGGAATCCATCAGCAGCTTTAGCACCTGCGGATGGTGCACGTTGAGCGTGTTTCCCGTACCGGTGTAATCCATGTAGTGCCGGCAGTCGCCATCTACCATCCGGTAGTACGTTGTGTTGCACACACCTTTAAAGGAAAGCGTAGGTCCTAACTGGTTGCCTTCGCAGGTGTGGTTGTAAACGACGTCCAAAATAACTTCGAGCCCGGCAGCATGCAAATCCTTTACCATCTGCTTAAATTCTTCTACCTGCCCGCCAGAGTCGCCGCACGAGCTATACCGCGCCATCGGCGCAAAGTAACCCAGCGTGTTATAGCCCCAGTAGTTAGAAAGCCCTTGGTCGACTAAGTGGCCATCATCAACAAAATGATGAACCGGCAGTAACTCCACGGCTGTAACTCCGAGTTGCTTCAGATAATTGATACTAGCCGGATGTGCAAGTCCCGCATAGGTTCCACGTAAATGTTCCGGCACCATGGGGTTACGCTTTGAGTAGCCTTTGACATGCACCTCATAGATAACCGAGTCGGCCAGCGGAGTGTCCGGCTTGCAGTCTCCGGTCCAGTCAAACTGGTGCGACACAACGACTGCTTTCGGCACACCCGCCGCCGAGTCCTGGTCATCCTTTTTGAGGTCATCGCCGGATGCGACATCATAAGCAAAGATGGGCTGCTTCCAATCGACGAGCCCACAGATGGCTTCCGCGTACGGATCGACAAGCAGCTTGTTCTTGTTGAAGCGCTGGCCATTGTTCGGATCCCATGGACCATCCACGCGGTAGCCATAACGCTGTCCGGCTTTAACTCCGAGGATCAGCCCGTGATAGACGAATGCCGTGTGTTCTTTCAACTGCACACAGTCTGTCTGGTTGCCGGCCTCGTCAAAGAAGCAGACCTCGACTGAAGTTGCGTGCTCGGAATAAAGGGCGAAGTTTGTGCCCTTCGAGTTTACTTTGGCGCCCAGTGGATAGGGGCGTCCAGGCAGAAGCTTGCGTGGCATGCTGGCTCACTATGGGGAATAATCTTCCGCGTGCATTTGCAGGAAAAGCGGGAGTCTAGGAAATAGATGCAATTCCATGTACCTGAGTTAGACAGGACGCTGGAATCCTCTGTTGATCTCACGCCATCGATTTACCGTGTCAACGCCCGGTAGCGCGCAATCTGTTCAAGGGTCAGCGCCTGCACATCCGCTCCCGCCGCATGCGCGCGGTACCACTCGGTCAGCCAGTCCAGCGCATCGGCGAGCCGCAGCCTTGGCGTCCACGCAAGCTCGGTGTGTGCCCGGGTCGCATCAAGCTTGAGGTAAGCCGCCTCGTGCACGCTGAGGTCGCCATCGAGAAACCACGACGCGCCCTCGCCCCATGTCTTCGCCAGGTGGTCGGCAATCCACGCTACAGGCCGCGCATCCTCGTCGGCCGGCCCGAAGTTGAATGCCTTGGCAAAGCGTGTCGCGTCCGGCGAAAGCAGGCACTCAGCCAGCTTGATATAGCCGTCCACCGGCTCAAGCACATGCTGCCATGGACGAATGGCCTGCGGCCTGCGGATCGGCACGGGCTTGCCTGCCAGGAAGCCCCGCACCAGGTCGGGAATCAGCCGGTCGACCGCCCAGTCGCCGCCGCCGATGACGTTGCCCGCCCGCGCGGTGGCGATCGCCACTCGATGATCGGCGTAGCGATCGAGCGGGAAATACGATTGCCGAAACGCCGCCGTCACCAGCTCCGCGCAGGCCTTCGAGCTTGAGTAGGGATCGTATCCGCCCAGACGGTCGGTCTCCTTGAAGGCCTCGCCCGTTTCGGGATTTTCGTACACTTTGTCCGTCGTCACCGAGACAACCGCCCGCACCGAAGGCGTCCGCCTGACCGCGTCGAGAACCCGCGCCGTGCCGATGACGTTGGTCTCATAGGTCAGCAGCGGATCGGCGTAGGAGAGCCGCACCAGGGGCTGCGCCGCCAGATGAAACACGACCTCCGGCTGAAAGCTCGTCATCGCTTGATCGAGAGCCTGTCCGTTGCGAATGTCGCCGCGCACGTCGTCGATCTTGTCCGCGATGCGCGCCTCGGTGAACAGATCCGGTGTCGTCTCCGGAGCCAGCGCATACCCGCGCACTTTGGCGCCGAGTTGCGTCAGCCAAAGCGCCAGCCAGCCGCCCTTGAAGCCCGTATGCCCGGTGACGAAGACGCGTTTGTCTTGCCAGATCGAGTCTGCCTCTACCATGTCTTCCACGGCGCCTTGCCCTTCGCCCAAAGATCTTCCAGATGTTGCTTGTCCCTGAGCGTATCCATTGCCTGCCAGAAGCCGCGATGGAAGAAGGCGTGCACCTCGCCCTCGTTTACCAGCGCCTCGATTGGTTCACGCTCAAACATCTGGCTGTCGTCCGTCACCGCATCGATGGCCGAAGCATTCAGGACGAAGAAGCCACCGTTGATCCAGCCGCCCTCGTCCGCGGGCTTCTCCTGGAACGAGTAAATCTGCGTGTCTTTCAAGCCCAGCGCGCCGAACCGCGCCACCGGCTGCACGCTCGTCAACGTTACGGCCTTGTTGTGCGCCTTATGGAACGCGATCAGCGCGGTGATGTCCACGTCCGCCACGCCATCGCCGTAGGTCAGGCAGAACGGCTCGCCGGGATTGAGATATCGCTTCACCCGCCGCAGACGCCCACCTGTGCCCGAGTCGTCCCCGGTGTCGACCAGCGTCACCTTCCATGGCTCAGCCACGGAGTTATGCACCGTCATCGCGTTGGTCTGCATGTCGAACGTCACGTCTGACATGTGCAGGAAATAATTCGCGAAGAACTCCTTGATAACGTAGCCCTTGTACCCGCAGCAGATGATGAAGTCCGTGATTCCGTGCTGCGAATAGATTTTGAGAATGTGCCACAGGATCGGCTTGCCGCCAATCTCAACCATCGGCTTTGGCCGGACGGAGGTCTCTTCCGAGAGGCGCGTGCCCAGTCCACCGGCCAAAATTACAGCTTTCATGCAGTCAATCCTTCACGTCGATTTGCGTCCTGACCATCATACCCATGCGCATGCATGAGGCAGCGCTTTGAATGTATCCTTAACCTCACCATGACGGAAAAAGCGGCCGAGCTGCGCCAACAGATTCTGGAACTTACCCGGCAGTACCACGCCGAAGCCTTTGCGCCCCAAGCGTTCGTCCCCGGCATCTCCGGCGTGCAGGTTTCAGGCAAGGTGATCGATGCCGAAGATATTTGCGCCGTCGTCGAGTCCGGTCTGGATGCCTGGTTCACCACCGGCCGCTGGGCAAAGGAGTTTGAGCGCAAACTGGCCCGCTTCGTCGGCGTGCGCTCCGCGTCGCTGGTCAACTCCGGCTCCTCCGCCAACCTGGTTGCGCTGTCTGCGCTCTGCTCGGCCAAGCTCGGCGACCGCCAGCTCAAGCCCGGCGATGAAGTGATCACCGTGGCCGCCGGGTTCCCGACCACCGTCAACCCGATCGTGCAGAACCGCCTCGTACCCGTCTTTCTCGACGTCACCATCCCCGGCTTCGAGATCGACGTCACCTTGCTCGAGAAGGCCTACAGCCCCAGGGTCAAGGCCGTTATGATCGCCCACACTCTCGGCAACGTCTTCGACCTCGACGCGGTGACCGCCTTCTGCAAGAAGTACAATCTGTGGCTGGTCGAGGACTGCTGTGATGCCCTAGGCTCCACCTGGAAAGGCCAGCACGTCGGCACCTTCGGTGACATCGCCACGGTCAGCTTCTACCCCGCGCACCACATCACGATGGGCGAGGGCGGCGCCGTGCTTACCGACAAGCCCGCTCTCCAGGTCCTGATCGACAGCTGGCGCGACTGGGGCCGCGATTGCTGGTGCGAGCCCGGCGTCGACAACACCTGCGGCAAGCGCTTCGACTGGCAGCTGGGCACGCTGCCCTGCGGCTACGACCACAAGTACACTTACTCGCACATCGGCTATAACCTGAAGGCGACCGACATGCAGGCCGCTCTCGGCGTCTCGCAGATCGCCAAGCTGCCCCGATTTATCGCCCGACGCAAAGAGAACTTCGCTTATTTAAAGGCCGCGCTCCAGCCGCTGACCGATGTCCTGATGCTGCCCGAAGCCACTGAGGGCGCAGACCCCAGCTGGTTCGGCTTTCCCATCGCTGTGCATGAGGACGCGCC
>CAXSDM010000035.1:15970-20697 GCA_964235575.1 uncultured Acidobacteriaceae bacterium
GAAGGCGAGCCCGATGAAGGTGCTTGTCTGATCCAGGTGTGGACTGAAGGGACCGTGGGTCAGGTTGCCGTGCGCAGCAGAAACCAGCTCCCTACCAGTGTGAAGAGCACGTCGGGCGCCCAGGCGGCGAGGGCGGCGGGAAGGGTGTTGACGTCGCCCATGGCCTCAAAGAGGCTTGAGACGCCTAGGTAGGTTACGCCGAGCAGGATGGCGAGCGCGAAGCCAGTGATGCCGGCGCGCTTGCCGGAGGAGAAGGCAAAAGGAACGGCGAGGACCGCCATGACGAAGGTGGCGATGGGGTAGGACAGTTTCTTGTAGAGCTGGACCAGGAGGCGCTGGGTGGCGAAGCCGGACTGCTGCAGGTCGGCGATGTAGCTGCGAAGCTCGGAGAAGTTCATCTCCTGCGACTGCCGGTCTTCCTTCTTGAAGTATTGCGGCTGTTCGCGGATCTCGGGGAAGGTCTGGATGATGAAGGGTTGGTAGGAGGAGACGGCCTCGCCGTCGAAGGTGCGGACCCAGCCGTTTTCGAAGATCCAGCGGTTGACGGTCGCGTCCCAGTGGGTAGACGCGGCGAAGATGCGGCGTCGCAGACTGAAGGTAGAGGGGTCGAACTCGAAGACGGTAAGGTTGGCGAAGACGTCGCGGTCGGGGTCGAAGAACTGGTAGTAGAAAATGCGGGCGGGCTCGGAGGCGCGGCGGGCGAAGGCCGGCGGAACGGCGCTCAGACTTGAAGGCGCGGCTCCGGGGCTAGCCGGTGCGAGGTCCTGGCTTTGCTGGAGCAGAGGAAGCGAGGTCTGCTGGGCAAAGGTCTGGCCGGAGATCCACTGGCGATCGGGACGGAGAAAGGTCTGGGCGGGCCGGCCCTTGATGACGGCGCGCAGAGCTTCCTGGCGGCGGTTGGCGGTGGGTAGGTAGAGGTTGTCGAAGGCGAAGAGACTGACGGCAACGACGGCAGAGAGCCCCAGGACCGGGGCTACGACGCGATAGAGTGAGAAGCCGGCAGCTTTCATCGCGGTGAACTCGGACGAGCGGGCGAGGGCGCCGAAGGTGATGAGCACGGCAACCAGCACGCAAAGCGGTGTGACGTGGTAGAGGATGAAGGGCGTCAGGTTGAGTAGATAAAGCCCGACCGTGACCAGTGGCGTGCGATTACGGATGATGTCTCCGATGAGCTCGAAGAAGGTGAAGATTAGGAAGATGGTGGAGAACGAGGTGAGGACCAGAACGAGGTTCGAGGCGAAGATACGCAGGACGTACTCGTCGAGAATGAGCGGGAAGCGGATGTGAAGCAGGGAGCGAAGTTTCTGCGTGAGCTGCAGGCTGCGTTCGGGCTCGGGAGTGCGTTCGAGGGTGCGGCGGGAGTCCTTGCTGAAGCGGGCCAGGAGCCTGGCGAGTGCGACGCCGAGCCCGGAGAAGACGGAGAGCGCGACGCCGCCGCGGGACATCTGCTGCAGCAAGAGAAGGCCGGCGACGGCGAAGAGCAGGTTGGCCCCCCAAACGCCGAGAATGGGGGGCAGTTTGCCCTGTGAGGCGAAGGCGATGCCGACCGACGAAAAGAAGTAGTAGACGAAGACGAGCAGGATGGTGAGGACGAAGCCGGTCGATTTGCCTCCGCGCTGCGACGACAGCCCGAGCGGGACGCCGACCAGCATGAGTACGAGGCAGGCGAAAGGGTAGGAGAAGCGCTTGTTGAGCTCGATGCGGTAGGGGCGGGCGGCCTTGATGCGGTCGGCGGGGGAGAGGGACGGTTCAGGGTTGCGGGCGGGGTCGGTCTTGCGCAGGAGGTCGCGCATGGGCAGCGCGGTCATGCGGGTGTCGGAGCGGGAGAGGTGGGTGTCGTCCTGGGCGCCGTTCTGGATGGGCAGGTCGGTGGAGGAGAAGGTGGAGATGTTGTATTGGTTGGGGTCGGTGGAGGAGATCTGGTGCTGGCCGCCGTCGCGCATGAGCATGTGCAGGTTGCCGGGGCCGGCGGAGGTGACGAGTGCCTGGTCGGCGGTGGTGACTTTGGGTGCGGCGGGTTCGGTCAGGTCGGCGAGGAAGACGTGACGCCAGAGGGCGGCTCCGGAGCCGGGGCGGACGTCTTGCACGTAGAGGACCATGTTCTTGAAGTCTTCGTCGAAGACGCGGGGCTGGACCTCAAAGGAGGCCTGCGCGTACTTAAGCGAGTTTTCGAGCTTGAGCAGGGAATCGGCGGCGCGCGGGGCGAGCGAGAGGGAGTTCCAGAGCCCGGCGGCCAGAGCTAGAAAGCTGACAATGGAGACGATGCGGACGAAGGTCACCACACCAATGCCAGACGCGCGCATGGCGGTGATCTCGGAGTCGGCGGCCAGGCGCGACAGGCCCAGCAGGATGCCGACCAGGACTGCCATGGGCAGGGTGACAATCAGGACCTCGGGGAGGAGATCGAGAATGAGCCGAAGAACATCGGTGAGTGACGCGGAGTTGCGCGCCCAGATCTCAAGGATGGTGCCGAGCTTGGAGCTGAAGATGATGAAGGTGAAGGCGACTCCGCCGAGAAAGGCATGGGAGACAACTTCGCGGAGGATGTAGCGGGTGAGGATGCGCATGCGTGCCGGTGCAGAGGCCTTTGGCTTTCAGTGTAGCCTGCGGGCCCGGCAGAGACGCTACGGCGTTGGCTCGGCGAGGAAGCGGTAGCCGACGCCGCGGACGGTGAGCAGGTGGCGGGGCTCGGAGGGGTCGTCTTCGATGTAGCGGCGGAGGCGGACGATGAAGTTGTCGATGGCGCGGGTGTCGGTGTCTTCGTGGAGTCGCCAGACTCGCTCGAGGATGTCCTTGCGCGGCACGATTTCGCCCTGGTGATCGACGAAGTAGCGGAGCAGGTCGGCCTCCATCAGGGTGAGATGGGTGGTGCGGTTGGGCGTGACGAGCTGGAGGGTGTCGAACTGGATGGTGCGGTGATTGAAGGCGTAGAGGTCGGAGGAGGGCTTGGGTGGCGGAGGAGTTGCGGACGAGGGTCTTAGCCAGGCGGCGCGGCGCAGCATGGACTTGAGGCGGACGAGAAGAATTTCTAGGTCGAAGGGCTTGGGGAGGTAGTCGTCCGCACCGGCGTTGAGGCCTTCGAGCACGTCCTGCGGGTGAGAGCGCGCGGTGAGCATGAGGACCGGGAAGTAGAGCTGCTGCGCGCGCAGGGTGCGGACGATCTCGAAGCCATCCTTGCCTGGGAGCATGACGTCGAGCAGGATGGCGCCGAGTTCGTCTTCGGTTTCGAGCAGATAGGCGAGGGCTTCAGCACCGTCGGCGAAGTGGCGGGTGCGGTAGCCTTCGGCTTCGAGGTTGAAGAGCAGGCCCTGAGCGAGGTGTTCTTCGTCTTCGATGAGGAGGATAAAAGGGGAGGCGCTCGCCGGCAATGTAAAGTGCCTCCCCTCTGATGATACTCAGGCGGCTTGGATACTGGATGCCGGTGCCGGCTGCAGCAGGGAACGCGACTTCATGTGGCCGGGAACGTTGACCGAGAGCAGATCGAGGATCGTGGGCGCGACGGCCTCAAGCGGCACCCGCTGCTGGTACGAGGCTGGCGGGAAACGCTGGTCCCGCAACCAGAGCATGCCCTCCGGATGATGCATTCCGCTCTTCATGCCCTCGATTTCGTAGAAGAGGCTAAAGAAGGGGACGGTGGCCTCAGGGGTGGAGAGGGTCGAGTTCTTGTCGAGCTTGCTGCGTACGCTGAAGCCGCAGAAGATCGAGTTGCCCTCCTTGCTGATGCTGACGGCCGGCTCGCCGTTGATGCGCACGGCTTCCAGCCGTTCGGCCGCGGCTTCGACGGCTGCGGGGTTCTCGAACTCCAGCCAGAATTGCTCGGCCATGACGGGATTGGAGCCTCTCAGGTTCTGGATGCCGGCCCACTTGGCGAAGGCGGGAATGTCGCTGGGCCGGTAGATACGCTTACCCCCGACGGCTTCGTAGCGTAGGAAAGGCTGCTGGCTCAAGGCCGTGGCGAAGACCAGCGTGGTGCCTGGGCCGACGACATCCATCAGTCTGCCGACCAGGCCGTCCATGTGCACGTAGCCTTCCTCGATGGCGCTGGCATACTCGCGCTGCTCATCGTCCGAGGGCTTGAGGACGAAGAGCTCCGGCTGCATGTTGCGCCAATACACGTGCTGCATGTGCGCGGTGCTGTTGAGGAAGAAGGTTGAGAAGGCGGGCCGTTCTCTCTTGTAGAGGCTGGCGAAGACGTCGAAGAGCAGCAGGTCGAGGATGAAGGCGCGGCGCCAGCGCTTGCCCTCCTTCTTCTCGCCCATGAGCTGCTTGATGGAGGTTCGGACGGTCGCGGCGCTCAGACCGTGTGAAGCCATGAAGGCGAGGAACTTGAGGTAGTCGGCTTTGCCGAAGCTGGCCGAGGCGTTGCTGTGCTCCTGCACCTGCTTTCTGACGAAGTCATAGAAAGTCTGGAGCGAGGCGGGCTTGATCACGGCGTCGCGACTCCAGGGATCGGGCAGGACGCTGCCTTTGATCGAGGGCGAACAGGCGATATTCATGCTGCTGCAGACCCAGACGGATTTGCCGGCGTCGGAGATCAAATCCCAAATCGCGGGCTGCTTGATCTTGTCGTTCTCTCCGAGCTGCGAGATGCCGTGCTCGGTGTAGGGAACTCCGGTGTGCACGTTGACCCATTGGATCCAAGGCTCGAGCAGGTTTTGCGGCTCGCTTGCTGTGGTGATGTAGGCCGAAGAAGTGTCGCGCAGCCGCTTGAAATTGGGCAGCTTGCC
>CAXSDM010000035.1:20797-23199 GCA_964235575.1 uncultured Acidobacteriaceae bacterium
CGAGCTGTTTTGGTCTTCGACGAGGACAATGGGGATGGGCATGGAACGTAAATTGTAGGCGATGGACGATGGACTCTGGCCGGGTCGTTTTGCGCTTTACAGAGTAGCGGGTAGGGAGAGTATGCTGAGCGTCGTTTAGGTTGTGTGTCTTGCCCGGGCCCCTGCGTTTGGCGCGTGCATGGATGCGTCACCTTCAGCGCAGTTCCCTGACTTCGGGCACCGGGTGTTCCTCTGGATGAAGGCGAGTGGCGACGATCGTCAGGATCGGCGCTGCGCCTTCCCTTGCACGTACAGGAGAAGAATCTTATGCGCAACAATGGACTGGCTTTGCTCTGTGTTTCGTCCGCGCTGGCTCTGGCTGCGGGGCCGGCCTGGGGGGCCACGCTTTGCGTGAGCGCCACCGGGGCTTCAGGTTGTGTGACGACCATCTCGACCGCGGTCGCTGCGGCCTCAGCCGGGGATGTGATCAATGTCGGCCCGGGCACGTATACGGAGAACGTGGTGATCACCAAACCGCTGTCGCTGGTGGGTAACGGTGCGACGATCGATGCTTCCGGGCTGATGCGGGGAATCTTCGTCAATGGCTCGGCTGCGACGGGCCTCAGCGCAGTTCACATCGCCGGGTTCACGATCAAGAATGCGAACCTGGAAGGCATCCTGGTGCTGAATGCGTCGATGGTGACGGTCTCCGGCAATACGGTGACGAACAATAACCAGGCTCTGGTGAACGGCGCCTGCACGCAGCTGCCGGCGTATGAGCCGGGCGAGGGCGGCGACTGTGGCGAGGGAATCCACTTGCAGGCGGTCGACCACTCAATTGTGACGAGCAACACAGTGGTGGGCAATTCCGGTGGGATTTTGCTCACCGATGACACGGGCGTAACCCATGACAACCTGCTCAGCTTTAACACTGTGCTGAACAACGCTTACGCGTGCGGCATTGTGCTGGCGTCGCACCCGCTGTCGGCTACGGTTGCCGCGACGACGGTGCAAGGCGTGTATCACAACACTGTTTACGGGAACCGGGCCAACAATAACGGGTTAGCCAATGGTGGCGGATCCGGGATCGGCATGTTCTCTGGAGTTCCGACTGGAAAGGTCTATGGCAACGTGATTGTCGATAACCTGGTGAACGGTAACGGCCTGCCTGGCATCGCTCTGCACGCGCATATACCCGGGCAGTATCTGGACGACAACATGATCGTCGGCAACACGGTGGTGAACAACGCCGCGGATACGGAGGATGCGGCAACCCCGGGACCGACGGGAATCAACATCTATTCGGCAGGTTCGGTGAAGGGGACGATTATCTCCGGAAACTCGATCCAGAGCGAGAGCCTGGATGTGGTGGTGCACGACCCCTCTCCGGCGCAGGTGAACTTCAATGGGCTGCTGGGATTGGGGGTTGGCGTGGCGAACCTTGGGGCGGGGCTGGTGGATGCCAGCAGCAACTGGTGGAGCTGTCCGAACGGGCCGGTGCTGCCGGGAAGCTGCTCCCTGGTGTCCGGAGCGGGGGTGCAGGCCGGGCCGTGGCTACAGATCCCGATTCCACAGCAGCCAAATTATTAAGCTTGGGAGAGGCAGCGGACTAGCCGTCTGCTGCCTCATTTTTTTGGTGCGTAGGCGCTGGTGGGGAGCCAGTGGGGGCGGCTGGCGCTGTTAGCGAGCGCGAGGGCTAGGTCGCGGTAAAAGTGGTTGAAGGTGACGGCGGCGGCCCAGTCGATGGGGGTGGCGAGGTCGTCCTGCGGCTTGTGGTAGCGGCGGGCGTACCAGTCGCGGTAGATGCGCTCCTCGTCGGTACCGGGGTTGTAGCCGAAGATGAAGCTGCCGATGGGCACGCCGATGCGGACGAAGCTGTAGTTGTCAGAGCGGCGGAAGAGGTTGCGCTCCTGCTCGTGGTCCGGGCGAAGCTCGATGCCGTAGGTGGCGGCGACGCCCTTGGCGGTGTCGCCAATGGAGGAGTCGGCGATGCCTTCCATGGTGAGGATTTTGAGCGGGAAGATGGGGCGGAGCTGGTCGAGATTGAGGTCGGCTACGATTTGAGTGGCGGGCACGGTGGGGTGTTGGGTGAAGTAGACGGAGCCGAGCAGGCCCTTTTCCTCGCCGGTGAAGATGCAGAAGAGCAGGGAGCGTTTGGGCGGGTGGGCGGCCTGGGTGTGGGCGAGCTCGAGCAGGGTGGCCACGTAGGCTGCGTCGTCGAGGGCGCCGTTGTAGAGCGAATCACCGAGGACGGGGGTGCCGAAGCCGTAGCCGTCGAGGTGGGCGGAGAGGGCGATGTATTCGGGCGCGAGCGAGGGATCAGAGCCAGGGAGGATGGCGAGGATATTGGGGCTGGCGATGTCCTTTTCCGTCATGGCGAGCCGGATGCGGATGCTGCGGGCGAGCGGCAGGGTGGGGATGGG
>CAXSDM010000036.1:0-13542 GCA_964235575.1 uncultured Acidobacteriaceae bacterium
CGGCTCGACACCGACGTCATCGACCTCGTCCAGTTCCACGAGATTCTCCGCTTCGAGGACCCCGACCGCATCTTCGCCGACAATGGCGCCATCCACGCCGCCATGGCCGCCCGCCAGGCCGGCAAGATCCGCCATATCGGCTTCACCGGCCACAAGGACCCGCAGATCCATTTGCGCATGTTCGAGGTTGCCGCGCAGCACGGATTCAAGTTCGACTCGGTCCAGATGCCGGTCAACGTCTTCGACGCGCACTTCCGCTCCTTCACCAACGACGTCATCCCCGTTGCGGTGAAGGCCGGCACCGGCGTCCTCGCCATGAAGACTTTTGGCGACGGTCACCTCCTCCAGACCAACACCTTTAAACCCATGGACGCCCTGCGCTGGGGGCTCACCGTGCCCGGCGTCTCCGTCGTCATCACCGGCATGGAGCGGCCGGAGGTTCTCGACCAGGCCTTCGCCGTGACGCAAAATTTCAAACCCATGCCCCAGGCCGAGCAGGCGACTCTTCTCGCCGGCACCCGCGAAGCCGCGCTCACCGGCAAGTACGAGCCTTTCAAGACCACCAACATGTTCGACGGCACCGCGCAGAATCCCAAATGGCTCGGTGGCGATCAGGACAAGGAAATCAATCCTTCCGCCACCCCGCCAAGACTCATCCCCAGCTAACAACCGCTATCAACGAGGAAAGGCCTGTTTCTCCCACATGGAGGACAGGCCTTTTTATCTCTGAGAAGAGATAATTAACATGGTGGAGTTGAGCGGGATCGAACCGCTGACCTCCTCGTTGCGAACGAGGCGCTCTCCCAACTGAGCTACAACCCCACATTTCGAAGCCAGCCCATGCACTGCCCAGGACGCCCTCCGACTAACCCGAGTGTATCAGGAGCCGTGTTCCTGCTCAACCAGACGACGCGTGTGAGTGCTCCTCGTCGTACCAGGCCATGCCCCCTCAGCCGCCACGCTTTTGGCTCTTTTCCATTTGCTGCCCGGCGTACAGCAGAGCGGCGGTGCGAGCCTTTGCGGGATCCTTCGTGATCGTAGCCCAATAGAAGTAGGCCCGGTAGGCTGAGCCGTAGCTCATGGTTTTTACGTTGCCTTGCGGGCCGCGCTCCTGCCCAAAGCCGGTGCGCGTGTTGCCGCTCTGGTCAATTGTGCCGTCCGGACGAATACGCTTGGATAGACAATCCAGGCCACGCTTGATCATGGGATCAAGCTGCGCGCGCATATCATCGTTCGCGACCAGGGTGTAGTAGTTCATCGCGAACAGGAGGCCGACTACGTGATAGCTGGTGTCGGTGCCGCCCTTCTCCGGGTTCGCGCCATCCGGCCTCTGGTGGGCGATGCCGTCGCGGATATACGCACGGGAGCGCTTGACCAAGGCATCATCCTGCGTAAGCACACCAGCTTCCCCGATCGCGGCGGCGTCCAGGTAAAAGCGGTGCGTGTACGGTGCGTCGTGCGCGCGCCCAGGCGTCTCGTTGCGCGGGTCAATCATCCAGTGCGCCGCAAGATTGAGCTTGGGAGAGATCGAATCCACCCAAGCCTGATTTTGCGCAGCCATGTCAGACGCCTGCAGCAGCAGGGCCGAATGCGCAGCCGCCTCGATAAAGAAGCTGGCCGAATGAAAGTGATCCGGACAGTCGAACCCGCCGTCGGGCTGCTCCATGCGGAAGCCCCAGTCGAAGATGCGGCGGCCGTTGTCGATCAGGTCCTGCCGATGCGTGATGAGGCCGGCGATGATTGCGTCCGAGGCATAGCGCTGCTCCTCAATCAGCCAGCGGCCCTGGTGCGTGCTGTCCCACGCCTGGTTGAGCGGGCCATACGCACCGTCGGCCGCGAACTGATCTGCTGCTGAGCCAGGTTTGCGGTAGGCGGTTGTGGCGAGAAAAGGACTGGTGTAAAAGGCGAGATCGCCGCGCGCGCCGGGTCGCCACGAGGGTAACGTGATGTCCTGAGCTTCCGAGCAAAGAGCGGAAACCAGCAGAAGAACGGCGAGTGAGATTGCGTAGCGGCGGCTCATAACGGCTGGAACCCCGACGGACATGGATTGTTCCGCCGACCTCTCGCACCCTCAGCCGGCAGAACTTTTCAGACTTGCTTCGGACGCGGTCCCCCGAAATGGATCCATGGGAAGAAACATCCGAAACACGCTGCCACTTCTGCCCGGTGGGACGCTGGAGCGCATCCGCAGCGAGCCGAAGTGCTTCTCCACAATCCCCCGCGAGATCCACAATCCCAGTCCCGTGCCGTTTTCACCTTTGGTCGTATAAAACGCCTCGAAGAGCCGCGACTGCACCTGCTGGTCCATGCCGTGGCCGGTATCAGCGACCGTAATGCGAACCCCCCGGCAGCCCGTCTTTGACGAGCGCGCCCTGCTCGTGCGCACGATCAGGCGGCCTCCCGTCTTCATCGCCTCGATCGCGTTGCTAATCAAGTTGTTCAGCACCTGGCGAATCTCGCCTTCATAACAGGTGATGGCATCGCTGCTGCCATGCTCGACGCAAAGCTCGACACCTGCATTGGCAAGCCGGCCCGCGTACAGTCCGAGACTCGGCTCAAGTAGCGCCTCTGCCGTCATCGAGCGCGGCTTGGTCGATTGCCGATGGAAGCGCAGGGTGTGACTGACGATCTGCGAGACCCGCGCCAGTTCATGGTCCGCCGTGTCCAGATAGCCTCTCACCTCATCCGGCAGCGCAGGGCTCAGCCGCGCCAGGTACAGCAGATTAGTCACCGACTCGAGCGGATTGTTGATCTCGTGGGAGATGGAGGCGGCCAGTCGGCCCACAGCTGCGAGCTTCTCGTTCTGGATCAACGCAGACTCAGATTTCTTCTGCTGGTCGATGTCAGAAAGCGCAACCACGCCTCCAGTAACAACGCCACCCTCGTTCACAATCGGAGCCGCCGCAAGCGAGACCCAGCCCTGGGTTCCGTCCCCGCGCTGATAGAGGAACTCCTCCGCGGGCAGCGCGCGGCCACTCCTCATAGCGCGCGGCAAAGGAAACTCTTCAGCCCGCACCCGGCGGCCGTCCGGGTGATATGCCGTCCATGCCCCGTGGCCGTCGATGTCCGCGGTCGGAATGAGCGGATGCCGGACGATCGACTCCAGGCGCCGGTTGCCCAGAACGATCTCGCCCGAAGCCTTGGCGACCACCACGCCTACGGGCAGGTTGTCGAGCACCACCTGCAGCGTCTCGCGCTCCTGCTTGAGCTCGGCGATGGTGTCGCGAATCTGGTACTGGCGCGTCCTCGCACGCAGCGCGGCACGGACGCTGCTGACCAAAGTCGTGGTGCGGATGGGGCGTTCGAGCAGGATCGGCGCACCAAGCGGCAGCCACTCTCGCTCGAGGGCGCGCGTGCGCGACGTCTCCCGGCCGTTTCCGGTGAGGATCAGGATGGGCAGATCGGACCAGGAGGGCTGATGGCGAACCAGCTCGCCCAGATAGTCGATGAACGCGGGCTGAAGCGCCTCTTCCGCGATCAGCAAAGGGCCGAGCGGAGCCGCCTGCCGTTCACTGGCGGACAGCAGAGGAATGCTCGAGACCTGGGCAGGCACCTGATTGGCCAGCAGCACGGAGCAGATCAGTTCGGCATCGCGGCCAGTCGGCGCAAGCACACGGACCAGAGAACTCATCGGCTACGCCTCGCCGTCGCTGACATGTGTCTTGCGCACCAGATCCGGAATCCCGGTCAGGATACCGCGGAATTCACGAAGCGGTTTACCGACCTGGATACGAGCATTGCGCAGGGAAAACTCACGCAGGGTACGTTCATGAAGCCCCACTCGCTGCTTCAAGACAGAAATGGTTTGCCGGATTTCCCCCTCAGTCTCAAAGTAGCGCAGCAGGATGACCGTGTCTGCAAGATAGCTGACGTCGACATCCGTCTGCATGCTTCCGACGAGCCCGTGCTGGGTGAGAACCAGGAAGGTGAGGACGCCCTTCTGGTTGAGAAAGGCGATCAGCTCATGCAGTTGCAGGATGAGGTCTCGTTCGCCGGGCATGGCGTTGAGCAGGCCGTTCAAGCTGTCGATGACGACGACGCGGGTGTCGCGCTGCTGGACGTCGTCCCGAATCTGCGCGACGAACTCGCCGGGAGAGAGTTCAGCTGGATCGACCTGCGACATGGCCAGGGTGCCAGCGCGAAGCTGCGCGCCAACGGGCAGGCCGAACGCTTCCGCGCGATCCTTGGCCGTCTTGAGCACCTCGTCGAACGAGTAAACGATCGCGCGATCTCCGCGCCCGGCCGCGGCACAGGCATACTGCATGGTCAGGGTCGATTTGCCGGAGCCGGTAGGTCCGACCAGCAGCGTCGAGGACCCGCGGACGATGCCGCCGCAAAACATGTCGTCGAGCGCTGGAATGCCGCTCGAGACGCGCTCATCGGGAAAGTCGTCGCCGTGTTCGCTCGCCACCAGCCGCGGATAGATGTGCAGTCCGCCGGTGTGGATGGTGTAGTCGTGGAAGCCTTCGCGAAAGGCGCTGCCCCGAAGCTTCAGAACCTCCACCTGCCGGCGCGTCACGCCATAGCTGCGCGGAACCTTGTCCAGGCGGATGACCCCGTGGGCGATGCTCTGCAGCTGCAGATCGCTGCCCTCGGCGGAGCGGTCGTCGAGCAGCAATACGGTGGCGTCGCGGCCGGCAAAGAACTGTTTGAGCGCGAGCAGCTGGCGCCGGTAGCGCATCGTGTCCTCGGCGAGCAGCCTCAACTCAGAAAGAGAGTCGATGACGATGCGGACGGGCCGCTCGGCTTCAATCAACTGCGTGAGCTTCTGAATCGTGGACGCAAGCTCGACTTCGCTGGGATGAAAAACCGTATATTGCTGCTCAGGATGGAGGCTCGCCTCCTCCGGAACGAAGTCGGCAATGGACAATTCGTCGATCCGCCATCCGTGGGATTGGGCGGCGGCTTCCAGCTCTCGCTTGGACTCAGAGAGAGTGATGTACAGGGCCTTCTCACCGGCAAGGATAGCAGCGCGAATGAACTGCATGGCTAGGGTGGTTTTGCCGGTTCCGGGGGTTCCTTCGAGCAGATACATCTGCCCCGCAGGCAATCCGCCGCCGAGAATGTCGTTGAGCCCCTGAACCCCTGTATCGATCCTCAAAGGCGTGAAAAACTTGTCCATGCGCCTATGATATCTCCTGGTCTGGGTTCCAGGAGGAGGGGCAACGCGCCGCTAGGACGCGCAGGACGCTCGACTAAATGCAACAAAGTGGGTAATTTTTCCAGCTTGGCCACACGATCGTCAAAATGAACGAAGAGGATAAGTATGAAAGCAACATCTCTATAGTCGAGCGAAGGCGTCATACGCTCAGCACACTTGGAACAACAGAGGACAAATCACTGATGCACAAGGAAGCTCGTCGGGTAGTCATTGTGGGGGCAGGACCCGGAGGCCTTGCGGCGGCGCTCCTTCTGGCCAAGTCCGGGGTCAAGGTAACGGTGGTTGAGAAGCGCGGGCAGGTGGGTGGTCGCACTTCGACGATGGAGCAGGACGGCTTCAAGTTCGACATCGGCCCGACCTTTTTCCTGTATCCACGGGTCTTGCGGGAAATCTTTAGCGCAGCGGGCTACGACCTGGACCGGGAGATCCCGATGACGCGGCTGGACCCGCAGTACCGGCTGGTCTTTGGTTCGGGCGGCGAGCTGCTGGCGACGCCAAATATCGATCGCATGGTGGAGTCCATCGCAGCAATCTCGCCTGAAGACGCGCTTCGTTTTCGCACCTTCATTCTGCGCAATCGCAATAAGCTGGAGAAGTTTCTGCCGTTTCTGCAAAGCCCATTTGAGAGCTGGCGAGACCTCGCCAAGCCTGGAATGCTGAAGCTGCTGCCGCTCCTGGCGCCGTGGCGTTCGCTCGATGAAGATTTACAAATTCACTTTAAGGATGAGCGCATCCGGCTGGGGTTCAGCTTTCAGTCGAAGTATCTGGGCATGTCGCCCTTCCGCTGCCCGAGCCTGTTCTCTATCTTGTCCTTTCTGGAGTATGAGCACGGCGTCTTCCATCCAACCGGCGGATGCGGCGCGGTGACGAAAACCATGGCCCGGCTGGCGCGCGAACTGGGCGTTGAGATCTTGCTGAATGAGCCGGTGGAGAAGGTTTTGGTTGAGCGCGGCAAGGCGGTAGGACTGCAGACAGGCTCACGCAAGCTGCAGGCCGATGCCGTGGTGGTCAATGCGGATTTCGCGGGTGCCATGCGGAAGATGGTCCCTAACCATCTGCGCAATAAGTGGACCAACGAGAAGCTAGCCAAGAAAAAATATTCATGTTCCACGTTCATGATGTATCTCGGCATCGACGGCTGCTACGACGATGTCTCGCACCATACCATCTATCTGGCAGAGAACTACAAGGACAATCTTAAGGACATTGAAGAGCGTCACCGGCTCTCCGAGAACCCGTCGTTCTATGTTCAGAACGCGTCGGTAACGGATGCCACGCTGGCGCCCAAAGGACAAAGCACGCTCTATGTGCTGCTGCCGGTAACGCATGACACCGGGTCGGTCGACTGGGCGAAGGAGACCCCGCGTTATCGGGCATTGGCGATCGAGCAAATGGAAAAGATCGGGATCAAGGATGTGGAGCGCCGCATCCGGACCGAGAAGATCATCACGCCCTCGGGCTGGACGCAGGAGTTTGATCTTTATAAGGGCGCGACGTTCTCGATGGCACACTCGCTGGATCAGATGCTGCATTTGCGTCCGCACAACCGGTTTGAAGACATCGATGGGATGTACCTGGTCGGCGGCGGAACGCATCCTGGGAGCGGCTTGCCGGTGATCTTTGAGTCGGCGCGCATTACCTCGCGGCTGCTGCTTGAAGATCTCCAGGTCGAGCCGCAGTGGGAGAACGGAAAGGCGGAGCAGCCGATCAGCCGCGAGCTTGTCGGGGCGGCCTAAATGGCAGCCGCGGCAGTGATGGAGCAGCAGGAGACCGGCGTCGGGCACGCGGACGTGGTCCGGACGGTTCAGAACAAGTGGGCAAAGAGGCCTATTGGCGAGCGGCTGCGCCTGGTGCGTGCGGCCGGGATTGCCCTGGCCGCAACGCATGCTGCGCTGGTGGACGCCATCCCTGCAACGCTCGCCAGGACACGCGCCGACTCGTATGCCTCCGAGCTGCTGCCCTTGCTGGCCGCCTGCCGGTTTCTTGTGCGCTCCGGGAGAGCTGTGCTGAAGCCGCGAAGGCTTGGCCGCGAAGGGCTTCCCTTCTGGCTGGGCGGGCTGGAGACTGTCGTGCATCGGGTTCCTTTCGGGACGGTGCTGGTGATCGGACCTTCGAACTATCCCCTGTTCCTTCCTGGCGTGCAAACTTTGCAGGCGCTGGCGGCGGGCAATGCCGTGGTCTGGAAGCCGGGCAAGGGCGGGCGGGCGGTGGCAGAAATTTTCGCGGCGGCGCTTGTCCGTGCGGGGCTACCGGCGGAACTCCTGCGCGTAATAGACGAGTCTGCCGATGTCGTGGCGGAAGAGGTCCGGGCCGGGGTCGACAAGATCGTCTTCACTGGCTCAGGAGCGGCGGGACGCGCGGTGCTGAAACTTGCAGCCGGGCGTGCCATCCCCGTCATCGCGGAGTTGTCTGGTTGCGACGCGGTGTTCGTGCTGCCCTCGGCGGACAATGACCTGCTGCTTGACGCGCTTTGCTTCGGCATGCGTCTGAATGGATCGGCGACTTGTATGGCTCCCCGGCGGTTGCTGCTGGTGGGCGATGGACATGAGTCTCTCGTGAAATGCTTGCGCGACAGGTTCGCGGGGATGCAAGGGATACCGTTGCAGTCGCAGATCAGGCAGCAGCTTTACCAGCTATGCATGGAGGCAGAGGCTGATGGCGCGACGGTCTGCGGCCACATGGATGCCGCAGAGATGCAGCCGATCCTGGTGCTCGGCGGCCGCCCGGAGATGAAGATTGCGCAAGCCGATCTCTTCGCGCCGGTGCTGACGGTGATTCCTGTCGCCGATGTGGAGCAGGCGATCGCTGCGGACCGGGCTTGCCCCTTCGGTTTGACGGCTGCTGTGTTTGGCGATGTGCAAGAGGCGCAGGCCTTGGGTGCGCGGCTTGAGGTTGGAACCGTGTTGATCAACGATTTGATCGTTCCAACGGCCGATCCACGCATCTGCTTCGGTGGCCGCCGAAGCAGCGGATTTGGTGCGACGCGCGGCACGGAAGGCCTGCTTGAGATGACGGCCGCCAAGGCCGTGGCGGTGCGGCGCTCCAGAAGTAAGAGACAATATGAACCGACCGGAGAGCCGCAAGAGGCATTGTTTGCCGGAGTGGTCGCGATGAGCTACGGCGCTACCATGCGTGAACGAGTGACGGGCCTACGAGCGATGCTGGCCGCGGCGCAACGAATCAAAAAGGACGAAGCGGCAAGGGAGAAACGATGAAGGTTGGCGTGGTTGGCAGTGGATTGGCGGGTTTGACCGCGGCGTGCACGCTGGCCGCTCGTGGGCATGAGGTTGAGGTCTTTGAGAAGAATCCGTGGCTGGGCGGCAAAGCCGCGCAGCTCAAGGAACAGGGTTTCCGCTTCGACATGGGGCCGACGATTCTGATTCAGCCGTCTGTGCTGCGCAAGGTATTTGAAGAGGCGGGGCGCAAGACGGAAGACTATATTCCCATGGTGCGGCTCGACCCGCAGTGGCGTTGCTTTTTCGAGGATGGCAGCCAGCTCGATCTGAAGGACAATGCGGCAGAGATGGCGGCGTCGCTCGATGCGATCTGGCCGAAGATGGGTGCCGGCTACCTCAAATTCCTTGAGCAGTCCGAGCAGCTGCATTCGATCTCCGACCGCTTCTTCTTCTGGCGGTCAATTGGCTCCATGCGCGACACGATGGACGTCAAGGGCGCGTTCGACATCAAGGTGCTGAAGGACGTGATGCGCATGCGGCTCGGCAAGACGGTATCAGGAGTCATTCGCGAACACATTCCCGATACCAACGTGGCGCAGATGCTGGACCATTTTGTCCAGTATGTGGGCTCCTCGCCCGATGCTTCGCCGGCCATTCTCTGCGCGATTGGACACATGCAGATGGAAGAGGGCATCTGGTATCCGATGGGCGGAACGCGCGCGGTGCCGGAAGGCCTGGTCAAGCTGGGCAGAGAGCTGGGCGTGGTCTTCCATCCGGAGACGGATGTGGCGCGGATCGACACCGATGGCTCAGCGCGTGGACACAAGGCTGGCAAGGTAACGGGGCTGACGACGACGGAGGGACGCAGTTACAACTTCGACGCGGTCGTTTCAAATTCTGATGCGGTGCGAACGCATCGCGAGCTTGTCGGCGGAGCGGCGGCGCGCAGCTTCGAGCACAAGCGCGGCTACGAGGCGGCGTGCTCAGGCGTAGTCCTCTACCTCGGATTGAACAAGCGCTACGACCATCTGGCGCATCACGACTTTGTCTTCTCGCGGGATCCGCACGAGGAGTTCCACGCGATTTACGACAAGGGTGAGCCGGCGCCGGATCCGACATGCTACTTGGCGGCAACCGCGGCGACCGATCCGAACAGCGCTCCCGAGGGTGGCGAGGCGCTGTACGTGCTGGTGCACACTCCCTACCTGCGTCCGCACCATGACTGGAAGAAAATGTTCCCGGCGTACCGGCAGGTGATCCTCGACAAGCTGAAGCGGACGGCAGGGCTGACCGATATCGAAGATCGCATCGTGTTCGAATCACACCTTACACCGCAGGACATTCACGATCGCTACCGGGTGCTTGACGGAGCGATTTATGGGATTACGAGCCATGGTGTCTTTCAGGGAGCGTTCAAGCCGGCGAACCGCTCGAAGGAGCTGCCGGGGCTCTACCTGGCCGGCGGCGCGGCGCATCCCGGACCGGGCATGCCGATGGTGATGATGTCGGGCTGGATTGCGGCGGACTCGCTCGACCAGGACGCGGGTTCGAGCAATTTGGGTGGTCGGCGCATGCAGGAGAGCTTCGAGCCGGCGGTGGCGTAGAGTAGGTTTGCCGAGTGTGATCGAGACGCCGCCCATTTCGAGGTTTGTCCTGTGGTTCTTTCGCCGGATTGTGCACGGCTACTTTCGCCGGCAGTTTACTGCCGTGCGAATGACGAGGACATCGGACCTGAGCGGATTGCACGGGCCTGGGGCTGGCCGGCTGCTCCTGTACGCGAACCACAGCTCCTGGTGGGACCCAATGATGTGCGTGCTGCTGGCACGGAAACTGATGCCAGAGCGCAAGCACTATGCGCCGATGGACGCGGCCTCGCTCGAACGCTACCAGATTCTGAAGCACATCGGGATCTTCGGGGTGGAGATGAAGACGGCCCGCGGGGCGGCGCAGTTCCTGCGCAAGGGGCTTGCCATTCTGGCACAGGGGGGCGTGCTTTGGGTCACGCCGCAAGGCCGGTTTGCCGATGCGCGGGAGCGTCCACTGATGTTCAAGCCGGGGCTGGCAGCGTTGGCGGCGAGGACGCCGAGGGGATGCCGAGTGCAGCCGCTGGCGATTGAATACGTCTTCTGGGATGAGCGGCTGCCCGAGGCGTTGCTGCACTTCGGCGAGCCAATCGAGGTACGCGGGCAGACCGCGGCGGAGTTGGACGCACAGCTGCAGGCGGCGCTGCTGGACGCGATGGAGACGCTGCGGGGGTTCGCCATGGCGCGGGACGGCGCGGCCTTTGAGGTGCTGCAGGCCGGGCGCGCCGGGACGGGTGGATACTACGAGATCGGGCAACGCCTTCTGGCGGGGCTTCGCGGACGCAGGTTTCAGCCGCAACATACGATTCCTCCGATCCGTCATGAAGAGCACGGATGATGGCGGCTCTTGCGTTACTTTGCCTGCTATGCGCGGCCGTGCCGGCCGGGCTGTTCTTTCTCAATCTCCGCGCGTATGTGCCGCCTCCGGCGGTGGGGAAGGCTTCCCTACCCGCGGTCTCGGTGCTGATTCCGGCGCGGGATGAGGCGCATGGCATCGAAGCGGCTGTGCGCGCGGTGCTCGCCAGCCGTGGCGTCGAGTTTGAGGTCGTGGTGATGGACGATGCCTCAACCGATGGGACCTATGCAATCGTGCTGGCGCTGGCGGAAGAGGATGCGCGAGTACGTCTGGAGCGAGCGCCGGCGCTGCCACGTGGATGGAACGGCAAGCAGCACGCCTGCTGGGCGCTGGCGCAGGCGGCGCGGCATCCGGTGCTGTGCTTCGTCGATGCGGATGTGCGACTGGCGCCGGAGTGCGTGGCGCGCATGGCCGGCTTCCTGGAAAGCGGGAACAACGGGCTGGTGAGTGGCTTTCCGCGGCAGGTGACGGAAACGATTCTCGAATGGATGCTGCTGCCGCTGATTCACTTCGTGCTTCTTGGCTTTCTGCCGCTCGGGCGGATGCGGGCGGGAACAGAGCCGGGGTTTGCTGCGGGATGCGGGCAGTTCCTTATGGCAAGGCGCGAGGCTTACTTTGCCTGCGGCGGCCATACCGGGATCAAGCTGACCATGCACGATGGACTGCGGCTGCCGAAGCTGTTTCGGGAGAACGGCTATCGGACGGATCTGGCGGATATTACAGACTTCGCGAGCTGCCGGATGTACACGTCGGCGACGCAGGTTTGGAGCGGGCTGGCGAAGAATGCTACGGAAGGGATTGCGGCTCCGGTGCGGATTGTGCCGGTGTCGTTGGTGCTGGTGTTGGGGCAGGTGCTGCCGTTTCTGGGTTTGTTGTGGACAGCTCTTGCTCTCGCATATGTGGCTCTGCTCTTTCACTTCGGGTTCATTTGGAGTGTTACGAGACCTTGGACGGCTTCGCTTATCTTTCTTGCAATCTTTGGCTGTCCCTTGATGATGTGGGGTGTCCGTTTCGCGGCCGCGAAACGCTTCAAGCAGGACTGGCGGAGCGCTCTAATGCATCCGCTTGGGATTTTGCTGCTGCTCAGTGTGCAATGGTATGCGCTGCTGCGCAAAGTATCAGGACGGACGGTAAGCTGGCGAAATCGGGCTTACGCGGAGCAGTAGTCGGAAGGCGCAAGCAGATGGTCATTCTTCCACGGACGAGGTTGTCATCCTTCGCCGACGGCGGAGGATCTGGTTGGACTCAGAAGAGTGCTCGACGATGTCGCGCACCTTGTCGACAAACAGCGCTTCACCTACCGGGTAGCCCTCTCCTGATCGAGCGCAAGATTCAGCGCCAGCACATTCACCCGCGGCTCGCCCAACACGCCGAACTCACGCGGCATCACGTGCGCAGCCACCAGCGATCGTACCTGGTCCGGTCTGAGCTTGCGCTCCCCAGCCACGCGCTCCACCTGGAAGTACGCCGCGGCCGGCGTAATGTCCGGGTCGAGCCCCGAGCCCGAAGCTGTGACTAAATCCACCGGAACATCGCCTCGCTTGCCCTCCGCCGCCACGCTCGCCGCCACGCGGTCCAGCAGCACTTGGCTCGTCGGCCCCAGGTTGGAGCCACCGGACGCCTGCGCATCGTACCCCGTGCCCGCTGCCGACGGCCGACTATGAAAATAACCCGCCCCGGTAAACGGCTGTCCGATGAGCTTCGAGCCTTGAAGCTGCCCTGCCTTGTCATAGATCAGCTGCCCGTCCGCCTTATCTCGAAAGAACACATGGGCCACACCCGTGACAAAGAGCGGATAAACGATCCCGAGAAGCAGTGCAGTAACCACGGTGTAGAGCAGGGATGTGACGATATGCTTTTGCATGAAACCCTCTATGGTCAGGCGAGATGAATCGCGGTGATGGCCAGGTCGATCAGCTTGATCCCGATAAACGGCACGATGATGCCCCCGAGTCCGTAGACCAGCAGATTCTTCTGGAGCAGCGCCGCCGCGGACATCGGCTTGTACGAAACGCCGCGCAGCGCCAGCGGAATCAACGCAACGATGATGAGCGCGTTGAAGATGACCGCGGACAGGATCGCCGACTCCGGCGAGTGCAGCCGCATCACGTTCAACGTATTCAGCACCGGAAAGACACCCGCAAACATTGCCGGAATAATCGCAAAGTACTTCGCCACGTCGTTCGAGATGGAGAAGGTCGTCAGCGCCCCGCGCGTCATCAGCAGCTGCTTGCCGATGGCGACGATCTCGATCAGCTTGGTTGGATTCGAGTCGAGGTCGACCATGTTGCCGGCCTCCTTCGCCGCCTGCGTGCCGGAGTTCATCGCCACGCCGACGTCGGCCTGCGCCAGGGCCGGCGCGTCGTTGGTTCCGTCGCCGGTCATCGCCACCAGCTTACCCTCGGCCTGCTCGCGCCGGATCAGGTCCATCTTGTCCTTTGGCTTGGCCTCAGCCAGAAAGTCGTCGACGCCCGCCTCGCGCGCGATCGCCGCAGCGGTCAGCGGATTGTCGCCTGTAATCATCACGGTTCGGATGCCCATGGACCGCAGCTGCTCGAAGCGCTCCTTCATGCCGCCCTTGACGACATCCTTCAGGTGAATGACGCCAAGCGCATGGCCGTTCTCGGCAACCACCAACGGCGTTCCGCCGCTGCGCGAGATCGTCTCCACCGACGCCCGCACCTCGGCCGGCAGATCTGAGCCCTGCTCCTGCAGATACCGCGCAATCGCATCCACGGCACCCTTGCGGATGCTGCGCCCGTCCAT
>CAXSDM010000036.1:13642-22307 GCA_964235575.1 uncultured Acidobacteriaceae bacterium
AGTGTATTCACGTCGCCCGCAGCTTCGACCGCGCGGCCCGACGTGGCCAGCACATTATGCTGCACCAGGCGGTCCATACCGGCGATGCCGATGGCGGAAAGCAGTCCGCCGATGGTCGTAGGGATCAGGCACACCAGCAGCGAGATCAACACAAACACCGTTTGCGGTGCACCCGAGTAGATCGCGAACGGCTGCAAAGTAACAACTGCCAGGAGGAAGATAATTGTCAGCCCCGCCAGCAGGATGTTGAGCGCAATTTCGTTAGGCGTCTTTTGCCGCTCCGCGCCCTCCACCAGCGAGATCATGCGATCGAGAAACGTTTCGCCCGGGTTCGACGTGATGCGGATTGTAATCTCGTCCGAGAGCACCCGCGTGCCGCCGGTCACCGCCGACCGATCGCCGCCCGCTTCACGAATCACCGGGGCCGACTCGCCCGTAATTGCCGACTCGTCCACACTTGCCACGCCGCCGATGATCTCGCCGTCACCGGGAATCATCTGGCCTGCGGTGACCCTTACAACGTCGTCCGCCCGCAGCTGGGAGCTCGGCCGCTCTTCGACACCGTTCTTGGTGACCACGTACGCCGTCGTCTCCGACTTGGCTTTGCGAAGCGCATCCGCCTGTGCTTTGCCGCGTCCTTCCGCCATCGCCTCGGCGAAGTTGGCGAACAGAACGGTGAACCAGAGCCACAAGGTGATCTGCAGGTCGAAGCGGAAGTGCCCTTGATGGCGCAGCTGATCGGCGATGAGCAGCACTGTCGTCAGCACGCAGCCGACCTCCACCACGAACATGACCGGGTTCTTCATCATGGTCTTGGGATTCAGCTTTGCGAGCGCATCCACACCCGCGCGCTTCATGATCTTCGGATCGAATAACGATTTACTCTTTGCCATTTGAGCTCTCCTTACTTGAAGCTTTGGCCTGCCGCCATCAGCAGGTGTTCGAGCACAGGGCCCAGGGCCAGCACGGGAAAGAACGTCAGCGCGCCGACAATCACGATGACTCCGGTCAGCAGCGTGGTGAACAGCGGCGTGGTGACCGGGAACGTTCCGGACGTAGCCGGCACAGTCTTCTTGCCGGCAAGATTGCCCGCTAGCGCCAGCATCGGAATCAACATCAGAAAGCGGCCGATGAACATGGACAGGCCTAGAGTCGTGTTGTACCAGTGCGTATTTGCATTAAGTCCAGCGAACGCTGAGCCATTGTTTCCGGTAGCAGAGGCGTACGCGTAGAGGATCTCCGACAGGCCATGCGGCCCATGATTCGTCAAGCTCGAAAGCCCGAAACTCGGCGCAAGCACGGTCACGGCAGCGAAGCCCAGGATGATGAGAGGGAAGATCAACAGATAGAGCATCGCCATCTGCACGTCGTAGGCTTCAATCTTTTTGCCGAGATACTCGGGCGTTCGGCCGACCATCAGACCCGCAATGAATACAGCCAGCACGACAAAAATCAACATGCCGTACATGCCCGCGCCGACGCCGCCAAAGATGATCTCTCCCAGCAGGATATTCACCAGAGGCACCAACCCGCCAAGCGGCGTAAACGAATCGTGCATGCCGTTCACGGCGCCGCAGCTTGCATCCGTCGTAACGGTTGCAAACAGGGCCGTATCGGCGATGCCGAAGCGCACCTCTTTACCTTCCATATTCCCGCCCGCCTGGGTTGCGGACACACGCTGATCGACGCTATGCAGCAAAGGATTTCCGCGCGCCTCCGCCGAGTAGCAGGTGACCACTCCAAGCGCGAAGAGCACCGACATGGCAGCAAACACCGCCCAGCCATGCTTCGGGCTGCCCGTCATCTGGCCTAGCGTAACTGTCAGGCCGGCCGGGATCAGGAAGATGGAAAGCATCTGAAGGAAGTTGGTGAAAGGCGTGGGATTCTCAAAGGGGTGCGCGCTGTTCGCGTTCAGGAAGCCGCCGCCATTGGTGCCAAGCATCTTGATCGCTTCCTGCGAGGCGATCGGTCCTTGCGCGATGGTCTGCGTGGTTACATCGTTGGTGGTCGTCTTGCCGTCGGTGCCGGTGGTGTTGATCTTTTGCGATTCGACCAGCTTCGCCGCGCTATACGGATGTAGATTCTGGATTACACCCTGCGACACCAGCGCGATGGCAAACAGTGTGGCGATCGGCAGAAGAACCCACAGAATGCCGCGCGTCATGTCGACCCAGAAGTTCCCGAGCGTCTTCATTTCGCGACGGGCGATTCCACGAATGAATGCAATGGCCAAAGCCAGACCGACCGCGGCGGACCAGAAGTTATGCGTGGCTAACCCAAGCATCTGGGTGAGATAACTCATCGTGGATTCCGGCACGTAGGATTGCCAGTTCGTATTCGTCGTAAATGAGATCGCAGTGTTCCAGGCGAGATCCGGCGCAACCCCGGCAAGCTTCTGCGGATTCCAAGGCAGGAACGCCTGCATGCGTTCTACGACATACGTCAGCAGAACCGTCGCCGCGCTGAACACCAGCATGGAGACGAGATACTCGCTCCAGCGCATCTCTTCCTCAGGCTGTACTCCGGTAAGTCGATACAGTCCTCGTTCGAGCGGAACAAAAAGCCAGTCCAGAAAGGTGCCGCGCCGCTCAAACACTTTGGTCATGTAGGCACCCATCGGGCGTGCCAGCGCAAAGATCAGGAGGAAAAACAAAGCAATCTGAAACCAACCATTGCTCGTCATTAGAATTTCTCCGGACGTAACAAGGCAAAGACGAGATAGACCATGAGAGCGAGAGAGAGAAGAAGGAGAATTGCGTTCTCAATCATTTTGCGACTTTCCTTTCAAGTGGTCGCAGGCTAGAACATAAGCTCGAGCAACCCCGAAGCAAAGCAGAGTAAGAACGACGAAAATAACATCTGCCATTGTTGACTCCATTCAGGCCAGCTCTTCTAAGCTAGCCGGATCACACTTGCTGCAAGGAGGCTGTGTGGTCAACACCAGGATGACCACACAGCTGTTTAGAAGTGGAAGATGAGGTCGGCTGCAAAAGTAAGTGCTTGGCTCTTGCCCAACCCAAGTGGATTCGGCGCGGCTCCTTGAGAGACAGCCTCAAGATTCGAGATTGCCGCGCCGGGAGAGATGTTGAGCGCCGTCACGCCATACTTGGCATAGGCGTGCGTGTAGCTGACCTCAGGCCGGAAGGTGATGGTCGAGCCAGCCCAGAAGTCAAAGCCGACCATGTGCTCCTCGTATTTACCCGGGGTTCCGGTACGCTGGCCCTTGATGTCATTCACCCATTCATTGCGAATGTTCAGAGAAGCTGAGTTATGCCAGAAGTTATGCTCAACATAATTGGTGATCGCAAGCTCGGACGCGTAACAGCGAGCCTGCTGGCGAGAGGCAGGTAAGCGTGGGTCCTGGCAGACTGCTCCGAAGTTGAGATTGATCGGCGGAGCCGCGCTGGCATTGTTCTGAATGCGGTTATAGGTCGTCTCCGGCCAGGGGGTCTGGGCGGTTGGGGCGTACTGACCTGAGAATGTATTCTGGTTTATTGCATCGAACCAGTACATATTCGGAGTTTGTTTCTCGTACTGATACCACATTTCTGTATCCGTATGCCAGGTTGCATTGAATTTGTGGTACCACGTCTCATAATAGGCTGACAGGTTATTGTAGGCATATTTTCCGTCGTTGACGCTGTTCGCACAGGTGTAGAGGTCATTGGCACCATTGGACCATTGATACTGGAGACAGAAGGTGCCGGTTACCTTGGCATCTGTCGTCCAGGGCGCAGTATCGCAGCCGGCAGAGATGCCCGCTTGACCCGTCCAGTGATCGTTGAATTTTACCGTCGAGACTGCGCCTGTTTGCGTATAGCAATCGAAGGTGTAGAGAATGGAGTGAGAGTAGCTGTAGTTGTTCGGGGCAAGCTGCGCTTCGATATCTGGAAGAGAGATATAACGACCTACCCGCAGCGTCATGCCTTGTGCAACTTTTGGAAAATAGAAATCCAGATAAAACATGACCGGATCAAAACCGTACTGACTATTCTTCACCAGAAGTTGCTGGCTCAGAATGCCATGAGCGGTGGTGAAACGGTAGTCCACGCCATAGAGCAACGTAAGCTGATATCCCCAGTCGAAGTGGTCCTTCTGCGCTGTATCAGTGTATTTATCGAAGTACAGTGCAGCCTGGTCGAGTTGAATGGTGTTTGCGTACTCATCGTAAGCCGAAGGAAAGTTAGATGGAATGCCTTTGCTGGCATTCGTCTTGTTGTTGGTAGAGCCGTTCGCTCCCACCTCAACCCATCCGAAGATCTTGTTCCTCCCTCTATTCTCATCGACAGCCTGCATGAGCGGATATGACTGTCCGTCGATCGACCCGATGACGTTGGTGCCCCCTATCGGCCAGTCGGACGCCGGAAACGGAGGCGACGGAAGCGGAGCGGGCGTTCCGCGCCGGGTCTCTGTCGTGACTTGGCTTGGCGCGGTTCCGGACCAGTCCGCGACATAGGCGCGTCCGAGCCGGTGGAAAAAGCTATTGTCCAAAGGTGGCTTGGCGGGTTCGGTAGTCTTCGAAGCTCCGCGATCCTGCACCAGGATGTCGGCTTCCGTGTCGCTGCCGGCGGTGACCTCAACCGGCACCGGATCGCCAGCCGCATAGGCCGGGGTAATCTCATAGCTGCCCGGCGTGAGCTCGGCAATCTGGAAGCGCGAGCTCGCGTTGGCAGTGATCAGCATGGGGCTGGTACCATCCGACCGCCGGAGAATCAGTTGCTGTCCGATGCCCGAGAGGCCATTCGCCCGATGCACCACGCCATGAACCGTGCCCAGATTCGTCGCAGACTTATCGCCGACAATCTTATTCTCTACTTGAGCCTGCAGTGAGCCTGTCGCACACACAAGTCCAAGAACCATCCATCTACGAAACATAGGAACAAACCTCACTTCCTAGTTGTAGCTAGACGGTTGTAGAAAGTGCGTAGGAAAGGCGTTAAGAAGATGTAAGTAACTCGGAGTTTGCCCGGAAGCGGTAGCCTACCCAAGGCTCACTCTCGATGCAACTGACCCCGTCCACCCTGTCGATCTTTTTGCGTAGTTGCGCAATCAGGACGCGCAAATATTCCGGCTGGTTGCTTCCAGTTGGTCCCCAGATCGACGTGAGCAACGTGCGGTGGGTCAGGACGCGGCCGGCATTGCGCGCAAGCAGCAGCAGGAGATCAAACTCCTTGGGCGTCAGGTGAACCTCGATGCCGCGGATGAGCACGCGGTGTGCTTCGCTGTCGATCGAGAAATCGCCCTCGACGACTCTGCTCGGCAATGGCAGCTCCTGCGGGTCCCGCCTGCGTCGCAACTGTACACGTACCCGCGCGAGCAGCTCCGGGGTGCTGAACGGTTTGGTCATGTAATCGTCCGCGCCGAAGTCGAGCGCCTGTACCTTCGAGGCGTCCTGCTCGCGCACCGAGAGCACGATGATCGGCGTCGACCCGAACTTCCGAATCGCCTTCGTCAACGCTACCCCGTCCATGTTGGGCATGGCAAGATCCGTGACCACCAGGTCCGGGGCAAACTGTTGGTACGCCCGCAAGGCCTCCTCGCCATCATGGGCGATGGCCACCTCGTAGCCTTGGCTCTCAAGCGAACTCCGCAGAACACGCGTGATCTGCCGTTCATCGTCGACGAGCAAAATCCGCTGCTGGTCGCGGGTGACCGGGCGCGGCGTTTGCATCAGGGCGTCTCCTTGGTGACGATGTGAAGGTCCACGTGAGGCGCAGCGGAGACGAAGCGGGCGATCTCCCAAAAATAGAGGTACTTTTTCAAGCCAAGCAAGGCCGAGCTGCCGAAGATCGCCTGCGTGATGCGTTGCTCCTTGGCGAACTGCGCCGTCGCTGTGGCCACGTTGCTGCCCGTGAGACGCACGATGTGCGCGCCCAGGTTCTCCGCGAAAAGAAGATTGTCCTCTAGGCCGCGCCGTTCATCTTCCTGAAGGGCCTTGTCGCTGTCCAGGTGCAGCACAAAAAGTTCTGCGTCCATGCCTTGAGCCAACCGCGCTCCCCTCGCAATCAGGTCACGCCCGGATGGATTGGTGCTGACGCACACGGCAATCTTCTCCGCCACCGTCCAGTGCGCACCCAACTGCTTCAGCTTGACATATTGATCCAGAGTGCGATCGACCGCGCGCGTGACGCGCTGCAGGGCCATCTCGCGCAGGGCGATCAGGTTCCCGCGGCGGAAGAAGTTGGCGAGCGCCCGCTCCACTCGCTCGGCAGGGTAGATGTCGCCGCGCCGCATGCGTTCAGCCAGCGCCTCCGGCGTAAGATCGCTCATCACGATCTCGTCGGCGCGGTCGAGCACCCAGTCCGGCACCGTCTCCCGCACGGTGATGCCGGTCAGTGATTGCACGCGAGGCGTGAGGCTTTCGATGTGTTGCACGTTGAGCGTGGAAACTACATCAATCTTTGCATCCAGAAGTTCGAACACGTCTTCATACCGCTTGGGATGCCTGCTTCCCTCGAGGTTCGTGTGCGCCAGCTCGTCGACGATCGCAACCTGCGGACGCCGCGCCAAGATCGCGTCCAGATCCATCTCCGTGAAGAGCGTCCCCTTGTAATCAATCTCCCGCACGGGAATCCGTTCGAGCTTGCCCGCCACCTCCGCGGTGCCCGAGCGGCCGTGCGTCTCCACGATGCCGATCACCACGTCTTCGCCGCGGTTCTTGCGCCGGATTCCTTCGCTCAGCATACTGAAGGTTTTCCCCACACCTGGGGCGTAACCAAGAAAAATCTTGAAGCGTCCACGTGCCCGGTCGGCGGCTTCTGCCTTTTCGAGCCAGTCTTCCGGGCGCTTCTTTGGAGTCGTGCTTTCCTTCATCGTCGTAGAATCTCGCTTGTGCACTCGAAACGTATGATCGCTTTCGCGCGTGGACTGGGCGCCGCTGTCGCTCTAGCCGGGATTGTAACCTTCTACCACACGATCTTCCATGCGAACCCGACTACGGTCGCTCTTACGCTGCTGCTCTTCGTTTTGTTTCTCGCTGCGCGCTGGGGACTCCGCTACGCCGTGATCGCCTCGTTTGCCGCGGGCGGTTGTTATAACTACTACTTCCTTCCTCCCGTCGGTCACTTCACCATCGCGGACCCGCAAAACGTTGTCGCGCTGCTTACCTTTCTTGCCTCATCCATCTTCGCCAGCCGCATGTCCAACCGAATCCGGCAAGAGTCGCAGGAAGCGCGCGCGCGCCAAGCCGAGCTTGAGATTCTATACAGGCTGAGCCGGGCTCTGCTCCAGACCGATGAGCTGATTCAGCTGACCAACTCCATCCCGTCCTCGGTCGCGCTTGCAACAGGAGCCAAGGCCGCACTGTTCTATCTCCTGGACGGAGACCGCGTGTATCGGTCGGGCGCCGACTGGACAGCGCAGCTCTCGAACGAGGAGCTCAAGGAACTCTCGCATTCAGCGGGAATCATCTCTTCGAACTCCGCCCAGGAGGCGGTCATTCCCTTGCGGGTTGGAGTAAAGCCTCGCGGTTTGTTAATGTTGCGGGGCGTTCACCTTTCGCACCAGAGCCTGGACGCGCTGGGTGGCCTGGTCTCGATCTCGCTCGACCGTTCGAGCGCCATCGATGAGGTCACTCGCGTGGAGGCGGCCAAGGAGTCCGAGCGCCTGCGCGGCTTAATGCTCGACTCCATCACCCATGAGCTTAGGACGCCGTTGACCTCGATCAAAGCCTCGGTCAGTACGCTGCTCACGTCGGAGCTGCGGCCGGAGATCACGTACGATCTGCTCACGGTCATCGACGAGGAGAGCGACCGGCTAAACCGGCTTGTTGCGCAGGCCGTCGAGATGGCGCAGCTCGATACGCAGGAGGTCCGGATGACCTTCTCGCCACAGCATCTGTCCTCGATTGTGGACGCATCGCTCGGAGCCAACAAGACGGCCCTGAGCGCGCATCCGGTGCAGGTCAACCTGCCCGAGAACTTCCCGCACATCGAAGTCGACCCGCTGTGGCTGGAGAAAATGCTGGGTCACCTTCTGGAGAATGCCGCGAAATATTCCCCGCCAGGAGCGCCGATTTTTATCTCTGCAGAGCTTCGCGGTGCACAAGTCTCTTGTTCGGTTGCGGACCGCGGCGCGGGCATCGATCCCATGGAACAGTCGCTCATCTTCGACAAGTTCTACCGTGCGCGCAACCGGCGCCAAAGCACCTCCGGCACCGGCATGGGCCTCGCCATCTGCCGAGCCATCGCGGAGGCCCACGGCGGGACTATTCAGGTCACCAGCCAGCCCGGTAAAGGCTCCGTCTTTACATTTACTTTGCCACGCTTTCATAGCTCCGCAGTGTAACCGGCTTCAAGAATATGGACACAATTAAGGAGCTACTGCGACGAAGCTTTCCGGCATGTAGAGTCCATAACCATACATAACTTCGGGTATCTGTTCGGGACGAATCTCCTCGAGATTAAACTTGCATCGTCAGGATGCTCATCCCTGCCGAGCAAACCACACCATCACTGATTACAACAACATCGGGCTAGCTCCAGTTCAAATTACTCGGGGCGGCTTTACCGCGATGGATACTGGCGGATGTAGAACCTTGTCGCCAAGTTGCTCTCGACTGTGAATCGCAATCGGGCATTCTAGTGATTGTCCATTCGATCTCCTGATCGGCAAAGATTTCGCAAACTCAGCGTGTCAGTCTCGATCGAATGGACAAACTCCTGAA
>CAXSDM010000037.1:0-8786 GCA_964235575.1 uncultured Acidobacteriaceae bacterium
TCGACGACGAGGTTGTTGTAGCCGAAGCTGGCGCCGCGCTCGCAGAGGCTGACGCGCTGGTTGCCGGAGTCGCGCACCTTGGTGACGGCGTGGCGCATGTCCGGAGGAGCGACGAACTGGCCCTTCTTGATGTTAATGGGCCGGCCGGTGTGGGCGGCGGCGATGAGCAGGTCGGTCTGGCGGCAGAGGAAGGCGGGAATCTGGAGCATAGCTTCGGCGTCGCCGAGCGCGTCCGAGAGGCGGGGGCAGTCTTCGGGGGTGTGGACGTCGGTGAGGACGGGGACGCGGAGGTCCTGGGCGATGGTGCGGAGGATGCGCGCGCCTTCGACGAGGCCGGGGCCGCGGAAGCTGCGAATGCTGGTACGGTTGGCCTTGTCGTAGCTGGCCTTGAAGATCCAGGGAAGGTGGAGCTCGGAGGTGATGCGGAGGATCGACTCGGCGAGCTTGCGGGCGTGGGCTTCGGACTCGAGGACGCAGGGGCCGGCGATGAGGAAGAGGCCTCCGCGGCCGATGGGGATGGAAGCCAGGTCGAAGGGGTGCTGGGCGGTTTGGGTCACTGCACTATTGAATCAGAGATTTGTGAGTGCGTCAGGATGAAGAGCCGGCGCTCGTTTGCCCTCGCCGGATGCCCCCATCGGCAGGACACGTCAGCGCACCGCGCCAATATTCCATCAGTGCTTCCCGCAACTCTGTTCCAAAGGAATGATTGGTGAGGCTCTGAGGAACGGTGAATCCAGCAAGAAGGATCTCTTCTTCGTGCTCGTAAGACTGCCACAGGCCCCTGGTGAGCGCGTAGGTGCGCATCAGGAGCTGAACGCCCCTACCTTTCTTAAGGCGTAATGCAGTGTCGATACTGATTCCTGTTTGTTCCAGACGTCGCATGTAGTCAGCTTTGTAAGCGGTGAGCGCGGCGTGCAACATATTTTTTTCGAGAACCGCATAGGCGAGTGCATCCAGCCGCAGGAGCCCCGGAGAGTGTTCCAGGTGAGCAACAAGGGCTGTGAGAAAGGCGTTGACCTTGGCGGCGCGGCCTCCCTTCGTCGCGGCAAAGATACGTTGAGCCTCTTCCATCACAAGGCCCCAGCCTTCCAGCAGAAGGGCGGCAAAAATCTCCTCCTTGGTCCGGAAGTACAGGTAGATGGTTCCTTTGGCGAGTCCAGTCGCTGCCGCAATCTGCGCGGCTGTGGGTAGGTTGCCTTCTCCCGCAGCAAACAGGCGGTTAGCCCCTTCAAGGATAGCCGCGCGGCGTGCGGCTTTGTCCTCCAGAGCATGCGCGTGGGATGCAATCGTTCTCTTCACTTCGACATACGATACGTGAATCTCGCCTGCAGATGCCGGGAGGTAAACCGATTGGAAAAGGCCGTAATTCTGTTCAGTTTCCCAACGATCACGCTCGACTTGCCGGCGAACATGGCCTTCAGGCCCGCCTCCGCCACCTTCGCAGGGGATACGATGGAAGGCTTAAGCGAGGCTTTCGTCCGGAATCCTGAGACCTCGTTGAACTCCGTATCCATCAGTCCCGGCGACAGGACCGTGACAACGACTTTCGGAGCCAGTTCCACATGCAAAGCTATACCGAGTGCCAGAACATAGTGCTTCGCCGCGCCATAGGCCGCCAGCAGCGGGTCGGGTTGATAGGCGGCCAGGCTCGCCACAAGCAGGATGTGACCGGCTCCGCGGTTCGCCATGCGATTCCCGAAGAGGTGAGTCAGTTCTGTGAGGCTGAGGATGTCAAGCTGCAGCATTTCATGCAACCGTTCCGGCGACTGCTTCAAGAACTCGCCGCTCAAACCGAATGCAGCGTTGTTGACGAGGATGTCCGGCTCGATGCTCTGCTCGTCCAATCGCTGTTGCAGATCGACTGCGCTCCCGGCCGCACTGAGATCGATCGATTCGACGACGATCTCAACACCGTGTTGCTGACGGAGTTCGGCGGCTAACGCTTGCATGGGCTCCTCGCGACGAGCCACCAGCACCACATTGATTTTTCTCTTCGCCAGAGCTCGTGCAAGCTCTTTGCCGAGCCCACTCGACGCGCCTGTTACCAAAGCCCACTGTTTTGAATTCAGCATAGATCGATCTCCCATGACTCCCAGTCAGGATACATGACCGATGGTCATTAGATGAACAAAAAGGCGGGTTTCACCAACGCGGGTCCACGCGGGGGAAGCAATCAGGGAGCGGTGCGGAGGAGGAGCATAGCGTTTAGGCCGCCAAAAGCCAGGGAGTTGGCGAGGGCCAGGGTGGGCTGATCGGACAGAAGCGCGCGGGGGGTGTTCAGTACGAGGTCGACGGGGAGGTCGGGATCGCGGGTGGAGGTGCCGGCGGTGAACGGGACCGTTCGGTGGTGGAGCGCGAGGGCGGTGATCAGCGTTTCGAGCGCGGAAGAAGCGCCGAGCGAGTGGCCGTGGAAGCCCTTGGTGGCGAAGAGCGGGATACGTGCGAGGCGGGGGCCGAAGACGAGCTCGAGCGCAGCGGCTTCGGAGGAGTCGTTGGCGCGGGTGGCAGTGCCATGCGCGCTGATACAGGCGACCTGCTCGCGAAGCGTGTGAGCGTTGCCCGGCTGGTCGGTCTCCGTCAGAGTTTGAGCGGCGTCGTCGAGCGCGGCAAAGATGGCCTGGGCGGCGCCCTCGGGGCGGGGCTGGGTGATGTGGTAGGCGTCCGTGGACATGCCGAAGCCGAGGACCTCGGCGTAAATAGTGGCGTTACGAGCGCGGGCGGAGGCTAGGGTTTCAAGCGTCAGCAGGGCGGCTCCCTCGGCGAGGGTCATGCCGTCACGGTCGGCAGAAAACGGTCGACAGACGGTGGGGGAGACGACACGCATGGAGTCCCAGGCACGCAGGAAGCTGCGGGTCAGTGGGGCTTCATGGGCGCCGGCGAGCGCGGCCGAGACCAGCCCGGAGCGGACCATCTGGAAGGCGAGGCCGATGGCGTGGGCTCCGGAGGCGCAGGCGGTGGAGACGGTGAACGCGGGGCCGGTGATATGGTGATCCATCGCGACCTGCGCGAGGCCGGTGGAGGCCATGGACCGGGGAATGGTGAGGGGATGGACACGGGCGTTGCCGGTATAGACGCGGCCGATTTCGGGCTCTTCGGCGTGGCGGCCGTTGGTGGAGCAGCCGAGAATCAGGGCGATTCGGCCGGAGGCGTGGTGGTCGAGCAGACTGGACTCGGCGATGGCCTGGCGGCCGGCGAGGAGGGCAAACTGGGCGCAACGCTCGGTAAGGGTAAGCTGGGCGGAGGAGAGCGAAGAGGGGTCGAACTCCTGAACCTGGCCGATGTTGGTGAAGCGGAGGGTCGGGTCGAGGAGCGCGTCTTCAGGGACGTAGGGCCGAATGCCGGATCTGCCGGCCATAAGGGACTTCCAGAGCGCGCCGGGAGAGTTGCCGATGGGCGAGAGGCAGCCCAGACCTGTGATGACGACCCGATTCATCCGCGCGCTTCCCTTCCCTGCTCTAGTTTACGGGTGCGGCTGGATTGCTGCTTCAGGACGCGAGGCGTGGAACAGGAGCCAAAGCGAAGCGAGACAGAGCGCGCCGAACCAGAGGCGAAAGATCAGCACGAGGTGCGGGTGGGGGCGACGGAGCTTGCGGTGCGCGGTAAGAGCGTCGAGCAGGCGAGGCGTGTAAAGCGCGATGGCAGCGAACAGGACAGTGGCGATCAGGAGCTGGGACGACATGGATTCAGGCGTGCTGCTTGGCCCGAAGGCTGCGAACTCCCTCAATCACGTCGCCAACGGTGCGCAGCGAGTTGATCGAGGCATCGGGAATCTGGATGGAGAAGAGCTCTTCCACCTCGAAGGAGAGATTGATCTTGTCGAGCGAGTCGATGTTCAGCTCGTCGAAGGTGGTGGCCGACGTGATGGAGGCTGGCGGGATCGACTTCGAGCGGGCGATCAGATCGATGATGGGGTTATCAATATCCTGCATGATCGGAGTGTACGTTCCGCTATGTCGTATGGACAACTGAACCGGATTCGTCACCATTGAAGCAGTACCAGTTCAAGGCAGAAGGCGGGACCCATGGCGGCGAGAATGGAGTAGCTACCTGGCTGGCCGGGCTGGTTCTGGAGCGTGTCCGCGAGGACGCAAAGCACGGAGGCGGCGGAGAGGTTACCGACTTCGCGGAGGGATTTCCAGCTAAGGGCGAGCGCATTCTCAGGCAGGTCGAGGGCTTTTTCGGTCGCTTCAAGAACTTTGGGACCGCCGGAGTGGAAGATCCAGGAGCCGATGTCAGTGAGCGTGAGGGAGTGCTCGGCGAGGAAGCTATCAACGTCGCGGCGGACGTTTTCGAGAACGACCTTGGGGACGTCGGGCGAGAGCACGATGCGGAAGCCGGTATCGCGGATATCCCAGCCCATGATGTGCTCGGTGTGGCGATAGAAGGTGCTGCGGGTGGCGAGGATCTTCGGGACGCTGGCGGGCGGCTTGGGCAGCTTGACGTTGTCGCCGGCGAGGACGACCGCGGCGCAGCCGTCGCCGAAGAGGCCGGTGGAGATGAGATTGGCGATGGACTGGTCGTCGTCCTGCCAGGTGAGCGAGCAGAGTTCGACCGAGAGCAGGAGCACGCACTGGTCGGGAAAGGCGCGGAGGTAGTCCGAGGCGCGCGAGATTCCGGCGGCTCCGGCAACGCAGCCTAACCCGAAGATGGGCGTGCGCTTGACGTGAGTAGGGAAAGGCATGAGATTGACGAGGCGCGCATCGATGGTCGGCGAAGCGATGCCGGTGACGGAGGCGAAGAAGATGGCGGAGATATCGGCGGGGGTGAGGCCAAGCGGCGTAAGGGCTCGCTCGACCGCCTGCTGGCCGAGCGAGACGGCAGCCTGGATCCAGAGATCGTTGGTCTGCTTGAAGCCGCCGCCCAGCTTGGCATACTCCTCGATGGGCAGGACGAGGCAGCGGGTTTCGACGCCGCAGTTGGCGTGCAGGCGAGTCAAGACGCGGGGTTCCGGCATCTTGTCGCGCCATCGCTCCACCAGCGTTTCGGCTATTTCAGATTGGGTGTAACGATGGCCCGGAAACGCGGTTCCTACAGAAGCAATGTGCATGCCGTCCTTATAAGGTGCCAGTTCTCTCCTGTTAGATGCAGCGGGGACAGGCTCGCGTACAGCGGCGGAGCACAGGCAAAGTCAGAGAGGCCTCGAGCAGCGCGGCCGGGTATGTGTGCTCAGCCTTTCCACAACGCGTGCACCTGTTTCCCCAGCCGGCTAGTTCATCCAGCGCTTGTCGCTTGAGCCCTTCTCGTCCGGATCGACATATTTTCCGTTGCTGTCGAAGTGCACCTCGCGATTCTGCTTGCGCATGTAAACCTGGAACTTCTTCGCCGCGCGCCTTCGCTTGGCTCGGTAGTACTCGTTGCGCATGCTATACAGACGCTCGGAAAACAGGAAGGCCAGCCCGCGCCTCGGCGCCAGGCGCAGAAACAGGAACGCACACAGCGCCCCGGAAAGCTGAACCGCCGCACTGAACTTGTTTGCTGACGTCAGCAGCAACGCCACTTCAATGAGGATGTAAATCGCCACCATGTAGCGCGCCTTCAGCCGCAGCAGAAAGAGGAGCAGGAACTCCTGGTCGCCGAAATACTTCCCGATCGCAATCAGCAGGCCGAAGATTCCCGCGAACGGACCCGTCTCGACAACGAAGTTCGGGTCCATGTGGAACAGCCGCGTGTACGTGAACGCCGAAGCCAGCAGCGCCCCGCCGGCAACCGAGACGAAGTACAACTCATACAGCCATCGCGAACCGTAGGCGTTTTCCAGCATCGACCCGCAAAACCACAACGTCAGCATCGCAAACAGCATATTCAGCAGGCCTAGCGGCATGAACGCATACGTCACCAGCTGCCAGATTTGCCCGCGAAACAGCTCCGCGGGGTTCAGGGAGAGGTGCTCATTCAGCGGCGCCGCCAGTCGCGGAAAGATCAACGCAATCAAAACAAATGCGAAAAACGCCACTACATTCCAGAGCACGAGTTTGCGCGTCGCCCCTTCGAACGGCGGAAGCGTCAGCGAGGTAGGACCGGAGCGAGCCATCGTCCTTCCATCCTATCCCGTCACTGCGGAGCGATGCCCGGAGCCGGCGTTCCCATCGCCGCCGGACGGCCCGCGGGGGTTGGCGCCACGGCCGGGCTGCGGTGCCCCGCCGCATCGACGCTCCGCACTCCAAACACCACGTCGTCTTTCGAGATCGTCAGGGTCAGAGTCAGCGCCGTGCCCGCCGAGCGCACCTCGGTCCACTCCGGTGCCGCCGTCGGCCGCCAAACGACCTCATATCTGGTCCCCGCCGGAGCCCCCGCCGGAGCCTTCCACGTCAGCACCGAGTTGTTGTCGGTCGAACCCGCCGGGATGTGCACCTCCACCGGCTCGCCCGGCCCCGATGCAAACGTCGCTAGGCACGCCGCATTCACTCGCGCCACATTCGCCACATAGTCCGTATCGACAAACTTTAAATAGTCGCCGTACTCAATCTGTCCCTTGGTTCCATTCTGCAGCGTGCCCTCGGCCGTCCGAAGCGTCTGGTGCTGGTGATCGAAGTTTTCTTGCCACTCCGTAAAGCGCACCGCCGCGAACCCCTCCGCGTTGAAGGAAGTATGGTCCCCACCGCGTCCAAAGCGGTCGCGTCGAAACTCCAGCACGGGATGAAAATTTCCCAGCTTCGAACGCCCGCCAAAGTATGTTCGGTCCACCTCCGCGATGGCTCGCGCCACCTCCCGCGAAGCCGAATCCGACTCATACCCGTAGGTCTGGATCTGGCGCAGCTCCGGAGCCGTCGCCGGTCCCGGCACACCTTCAGAGAACACGCGCACTGCCGTCTTGTCCTGGCCCGTCTGCCCCGGCGTCGTGTCGCCCCCGACGATGTCGTTGTTCAACACCGCCTCGAGACTCCAGCCTTCGGCCCGCGCCAGCTTCGCCAGATGCCGGCTTCCGTTCAGTCCCTGCTCCTCGCCCGCCACGGCCAAAAAGACGATGGTCGCCGGAAATTTCAGCTGTGACAGCACCCGAGCCGATTCGATCGATACCGCTACTCCCGACGCGTCGTCGTTCGCGCCCGGCGCCGGATCATGCGTGTTGAAGTTGTCCGAGTTCCGGGAGTCGTAGTGCCCCGTTACCAGCACGCGCCGCGCTGCCTGCGCCGGGTCCGTGCCCCGAAGCACCGCATAGATATTCTGCAGCCGCGTATCGTGCGTGATCCGGGACCCCGCCGCCGTACTCGCCGGCTCGATGAAGTCGTCGCGCTTCACCTCCAGGCAGCCTCCGCACGCCTGCGAGATCCGCTGAAATTCCTCAAAGACCCAATCCGCCGCGGCCGTCACGCCGGTGCCCGCCGGCAGATCCTTCTCCATACTTGAAAGCGTGGAGCGATTGCCGAAGCTAACCAGCCTGGCGATGTCGTCGTGAACTTTCATCGGGGAAATCTGCGCAATCGCCTTGGCGATCGCCGGGTCCACCGGCGCGACTGGCATCTGCGCCCGCGCCGTCGCCAACCACGTTGCGGTCACCAGGAAGAAGAAAGAAGCGCGGAGTCGCTCAGTCATGGGTTCGCATAGCCTCAGGTGCGGATGTTCAGGCGATCATACCTCACCTGTGCCCGCGCGCTCCCGCGTGTCGCCACCGGCATCGGAGACGCTACACTCAAGGGAAGAGTCACGAAACTTCAGTCCCAGGCAGAACAGTTCCCGCGCTTTCGTCATCCTATGCCAAAATCGCAGTGACCTGGAGGTTTTAGAACGATGCCGAACATCTGTCCCGAATGTGACAATCCACTGCACGTCGACGTCGATGAAGTCGATGAAGGCGAGACTGTGACCTGCGATGAGTGCGGGACCGAGCTTGAGATTGTCTCCCTCGAACCGCTTGAACTTGTTCCCGTGGACGCTGAAGGCTACGACGACGAGGACCTCTCCCGCGAGGCCGACGAGGATGAAGACGCCTGACCGCATCTCCTTGATCCACCTGACCCCATCCATCCGTATACTTTAGCTATGAAGATTGCGGGCATCGTCGCAGCAACCCTCCTTTCGCTCTGCCTCTGGACCTCGCTCGTCTCCAGCCCTGTACGCGTCGCCGCGCAGGATCACGGCCCCGTCCAGCGCGTGGTCCATGGCAAGGTTGAAGACAAATCCGGAGCCCCTATCAAGGGTGCCGTCGTGTATCTCCAGGACAGCCGCAGCTCCTCCGTCCGCAGCGAGATCAGCATCGACGACGGCTCCTACCGCTTCGTGCAGCTCTCGCAAAACACCGACTATCAGCTCTGGGCCAAGATCGAAGGCAAGAAGAGCAAGACCAGATCCATCAGCTCCTTTGATAGCAAGAACGACTTCAATATCGACTTGAAGATAGACGAATAACCCGACGAGTAACTCCGCCTCACGGCCCTCGTCGAGGGGCATCCTTCGCAATTAGCCCGCGCATCCCAACCGCGCATGGATTCCGAATACAGCAGGCGCAATTTTCTTCTTGGTGCATCGAGCGTCGTCGCCGCCGCAGGCCTTAACTCCTCCGCCAGCCCGCAGCAGGCCCAGCAACAAGACAAGCCCAACCAGCAGGATGACATCCAGCTCTCCCAGGACCACGCCTCGACCGAGCAGCCCGAGAAGATCCCCGGCCCCTTTGAGAACCCGTCCCAGCGCACCGGCTTTGCCGTCGTCGGCCTTGGCCGCCTTACTCTTGGCGAAATTCTGCCTGCCATGGGCAAAAGCAAGTACTGCAAGCCCGTCGCGCTCGTCAGCGGAGACCGCGACAAGGCCCGCAAGGTCGCCGCCCAGTACGGCATCCCCGACTCCGGCCT
>CAXSDM010000037.1:8886-10606 GCA_964235575.1 uncultured Acidobacteriaceae bacterium
CAGCCCAAGGACGACCCGCGCTTCACCGAGGTCGAGGCCAGCTGCCAAGTCATAGCCAAGTTCCCCTCCGGCTTCACCGCTGTCTTCAACTCCGCCTACGAAGCCCACAAATCGCAGTTCCTGCGCGTGGAAGGCACCGAGGCCTGGGCCGAACTCAACCCCGCCTTCGCCTATCACGGCATCAAGATGCGCTACTCCTTCTACAACCAGGACCTGAAGCAGGAGATCGCGCACGAGCCGCAGCTCGAGGAGAAAGACCAGTTCGCCGCCGAGATGGACCACTTCGCCCTCTGCGTCCAGAAGAACCTGAAGCCGCACACTCCGGGCGAAGAGGGGCTGCAGGACCAGCGCATCACCGACGCCATTTACGAGTCCGCCCGCACCGGCAAAGCCGTCAAGCTGTCTCCACCTTCCGGCCCGACGCGCGGCCCCGACCCGGTCGAAGAGTAATCCAGCCGTCCGTGTAGCCACGACTCCTGGTGCCCCAGGTCTCGCACCTGAGACCTGGGTTTCGGCTCACCCTTTCCAATCACGAGGCCTCAGTGGTTGTCGTCTCCATCGTCCGGAGCTTCGGCATTCGAAGGCAGGTGGCGAGGATCGGCCAGCACCGTCGCCGTCTGCGTGTACGTCTTGCCCTCCACCGTCAGCCGAACCGTGTAGCTTCCCGGCTGCAAGCCGCGCTCGCGCTCCCGGCCCGCCCGCGCCTGCGCCACGTCCGTACCGGTCGGCTTCGGCTGCGGCGGATGACAGGCATCCGCGGGAGGCGTGGCCGCCGGACCCCGACGTGGGCCGCCGCCAAATCCGCGCGGTACCTCCACATTCAGCGCCACGCGATGCATCCCGGCCGTGGTTGCCGGCAGCGGCGCCGGCTGCAGCCAGATCGGCTGCACGATAATTGCTTCCGTATCGATCGGCGCGACCGGTGTATCGCTCGCCAGGCACGCCCGCACCCGTCCACTGGAATCGAGCAGCTCCACCGTCAGCGGCTTCTGCGTGTCGGACTTGAGCTCGTAGTACGCCAGCACGCCTGCCGGCGGGTTCAGCTCCTGCGGATCTTCATGCGGCAGCGGCGTCCCGTTCTGGCCGCCGATCACCGCCGCATACGTCTCGCCCGGCGCAAACAGGTGCGCGCGCTCCGACCGAATCTGCTTCTCGTTGACCGCCATCTCGCGCAAGGGCGACATCTGGTCCAGCACCCAGAAGCCGCGCCCATACGTCGCCACCGCCAAGTCGTCGCCGTGCACCAGGATGTCGCGCACCGACGTTACCGGCATGTTCTCCTCAAGCGACTGCCAGTGGTCGCCATCGTCGAGCGAGACATAGACGCGCAGCTCCGTCGCGGCGTACAGCAGGCCCTTCTGCTTCGGATCTTCCTTGACGGAGTTGACGAACGCGCCCACCGGAATGCCGGCCGTCACGCGCTTCCACGTCTTGCCGCCGTCGTGCGTCCGGTAGATGTACGGCTCATCGTCTGCCAGCCGGTGCCGGTCGACCGACGCATAGGCCGTGCCCGCATCGAAGTGGCCGGCCTCCACCTGCGACACCTTGCTCCAGGCCGACATCGGCTTCGGCGTCACATCGCGCCACTGTGCGCCATCGTTGGTCGTTACCTGGATCAGCCCGTCATCGGTGCCCACCCACACCGTCTTCGCATCGAGCGGCGAGGGCGAGATCGTATAGACGACTCCGAACCGATCCGTCATTGGCTGGTCGATATCTT
>CAXSDM010000037.1:10706-19554 GCA_964235575.1 uncultured Acidobacteriaceae bacterium
GGCGAGATCGTATAGACGACTCCGAACCGATCCGTCATTGGCTGGTCGATATCTTTTGCGGTGACCGGGTCAAGCGTCTTCGGCACCTCCGGATGTACACGCGACAGGTCCGGGCTGATCTTCTCCCACGTGCGTCCGCGGTCGCGGGTGCGAAAGACAAACTGGTTGCTGTAATAGAGCGCCTCATCGGCAGGCGAGAACACCTCCGGCAGCGACCAGGTTTTGCGCTCCGGATCGCTCGGATCGGCCGCCGGCAGCGTGCCGCCGAGCGAGGCCATGACGTTCAGGTTCTGGTCGCAGCGTTGTGCGCCTCCGCCGAAGAGGAAGTTGCCGTCCTTCGGATCCGGCACGACGGTCATGCTCTCGCCCGCGAGGCACGCCGGGTACCAGTTACGAAAGTCCAGCAAACCATTATGCGACCAGGTCGTCGCCGCTACGCCGCCCGAGTCCTGCTGCGCACCGTAAAGCGTGTACGGAAAGCGATTGTCCGCGGAGATGTGGTAGATCTGCGCCGTCGGCTGGTTGTACCACGTGCTCCAGCTCTTGCCTCCGTCGACGCTCACCACCGTACCCTGGTCGCTGCTCAGCACCATGCGGTTGCCGTCGTTCGGGTTCACCCACATCTGGTGGTAGTCGTCGCCGCCCGGCGCGCCCTTGATCGGAAAGAACGTCTTGCCCGCGTCGTCGCTTTCGAAGGTGCCGGTATTGATCACGTACAGCTTGTCCGGGTTCTTCGGGTCTACCGTTACCGACTCGAAGTACCAGCCGCGCCCCCACAGCCTCTGCTCGTCATTGACGCGGGTCCAGGTTGCTCCGGCATCGTCCGAGCGATAGACGCCGCCCAGAGGCTTGGCCGGCGGCTCGGACTTGGGCGCACCCTCCGGCGCACGCAGCGGCCGCGCAATCGCCGCACCGGTATCATCGACGACCGCCCACAGGCGCTTGGGATTGCTCGGGGCGACGGCAATGCCGATCTTGCCGACGAAGTTGTCCTCGGGCAGTCCGCCGCCTAGTTTCGTCCAGTGCGCGCCGCTGTCGGTCGATTTATATAACCCGCCGCCCGGCATGTTCGACGGCGCATACACCGACCAAGGCGGACGCCGCGTCGCCCACAGTGAGGCGTAGAGCTTCTCCGGCTGCTGCGGGTCGATCGCCAGGTCGACCGCGCCTACGTTCTCCGGGTCCTCCTTGCTGGCCAGCACCTTGGTCCAGTGCGCGCCGCCATCGGTCGAGCGATACACGCCGCGCTCCGTATTGCCGCGATAGACGTGGCCCAATGCGGCCACGTACAGCTTGTTTGGGTCGCGCGGGTCAACCACGATCCGCCCGATCTGCCGTGTGGCTTCAAGGCCGATGGGCCGCCAGGTCTTGCCCGCGTCGGTCGACTTGAACATCCCGATCCCGTAGGAGTGCTGGCTCCGGATATCCGGCTCGCCCGTGCCTACGTACACGATTTTCGGGTCCGAAGGCGCTACCGCGATCGCTCCAATCGACCCGATGGGAATGCCCGTGTCGCTGGTGCCTGTGTCACTGATAGGGAGCCACGTCCGGCCGGCGTTCTCGGTCTTCCACACGCCGCCGCCCACCGAGCCCATGTAGAACGTGTCCGGCTCAGCCGCATTGCCGCTCACGCCATATGTGCGCCCGCCGCGCATGGGGCCCACCTCGCGCCAGTGCAGCCCGCCCAGCATCGCGGTCGACGAACCGTCCCTCTGCCCATACGTCGCCGGAACCATGGAGCCCAGTGCAGCCAGAACCAGAACAGCTTCTTGAAAACGCATGCGACACTCCCTCTCGTTCAACCTTTCAAACACATTCCAGACTTCGACGAAACGCGGTCACTGTACCCGACTATGCCGATACCCCGCCTCGGTCAGCGCCGTCAACAGCTCCGCCACCTGCTCCCGTCCGCGTGTCTCCATCGTAATATCGATTGCCGTATCCCCGAGGTTCACTCCGTAATATGCCCGGTTATACAGCGTATTGACGATGTTCACCCGGTGCCGCGCAATCAGCCGGGTCAGCTCCGCGAGCGCGCCCGGCTTATCCAGCAGATGAATGCGCAGCAGGATCATGCGCCCATCCTGCACCAGGCCGCGCTCGATAATTCGCGCCAGCAGCGTTACGTCGATGTTTCCTCCGCACACCAGCACGCCCGTCTTCACGCCGCGCCGATTCGCGAGCGACGTCTTGCCCTGCAGCAGCGCCGCCAAGGCCGCCGCACCCGCACCTTCGGCCAGCGTTTTTTCCCGCTCCAGCAGCACCAGGATCGCCGACGCAATCTCGTCCTCGTCCACCGTCACGATCTCGTCCACATAGCGCTCCACCACCGGATAGGTCAGCGTGCCTGCTCGTCGCACCGCGATGCCGTCCGCAATCGTGGTCGCCGCGTCGATCGCCACCGGGCCGCCGTGCTCGATCGCTTCCACCATGCTCGGCAGCCGCGACGTCTGCACCCCGATCACCCGAACGGCTGTTCCTCCATTCCGCGCGCCCATCTCCCTGATCGCACAGGCCATCCCGCCAATCAGCCCTCCGCCTCCTATGGGCACAATCACCGCCTCAAGGCCCGCAATCTGCTCCAGCATTTCGAGCCCGATTGTCCCTTGCCCCGCCATCACGGCCGCGTCGTCAAACGGGTGCAGAAACACCATGCCCTCGCTCTCGCAAAGCCGCGTCGCCTCCGCGTACGCCTCGTCGTAGTTGGCCCCGTGGAGCACCACCTCCGCGCCAAACTCCCGCGTCGCCGTCACCTTCACCAGCGGCGTCGCCAGCGGCATGACGATGATCGACCGCACCCCCAGCCGGGTCGCGTGGTACGCCACTCCCTGCGCATGGTTGCCCGCGCTTGCTGCCACCACGCCGCGCTGCGCCTCGGCCTCCGTCAAGAGCGACAGCCGGTTCAGCGCCCCACGCTCCTTGAAGCTGCCCGTCATCTGCAGGTTTTCAAGCTTTAGAAACACCTGCTGTCCCGTCAGCTTCGAAAGCATCTCCGACCGCGCACACGGCGAGTAGTACACGTGCTCCCGCACCCGCTCGCGAGCCGCGAGCACATCCTCCAGCCCAATCGCTAACCCGTCGTTCATCTCTCCAGCCTAACCGGAACTCCGCGTGCCACAACTCCGGTGCCCCACATCTCCCCCACCACACAACCCACTCCGCGCTCACACCCTCCTAGCCCAACATGAAACTCCGCCTCATGCTGCTCGCCGCCGCTTTCCTTACTCCTGCCGTTCTGCTTGCTCAACAGTCAGCGCAAAACCAGCCCATCGGTCATCTCGAGACCGTTGCCACCTTCCCCGGTCCCATGCCCGAGGGCGTCACCGTCTCACGCACCAACCGCATCTTCGTCAACTTTGCCCGCTGGGGCGACGACATCCCCTTCACTGTCGCCGAGATCGTCCAGGGCAAAGCGGTCGCCTACCCCAACGCCGAGGTGAACAACTGGCCCGGCCGCACCCTGCCCAACCCCAACGCCTTCATGGACGAGCGCGCCAACCAGACCCATTTCGTCAGCGTCCAGTCCGTCGTCGTTGACGCGGCCGATCATCTGTGGGTGCTCGACACCGGCGCACCCAAGCTCAGGAACATCGTCCCCGGCGGCCCTAAGCTCGTCTGCATCGATCTTGCCACGAACAAGGTCATTAAGACGATCCTGATCACCCCCGAAACCGCTGGCACTAACACCTACCTGAACGACGTTCGCTTCGACTTGAGCGTTGGCGAGACCGGCGCGCAGGATCCACAAACCATGATCGGCAGCCGCCCCGCGCCAAATCCGAACGCTCCACCCAAAGACGCCATGCATCCCACCGCCGAACGCTCTGCCGGCAGTGACCCTAACTCCGCGGCGCTTCGCGGCACCGCTTACATCACCGACTCGTCTTCTGAAGGGCCAAACGCGATCATCGTCGTCGACCTGGCCACCGGCAAGAGCTGGCGGCGCCTGAACCAGCACTCCAGCGTGCTTTCCGAAGATCAGTTCCTCATGTTCGCCGAAGGCCGTCCCGTCTACCAGACCACTCCCGGCTACCCACCCAAGGCCGTCAACTTCGCTGCCGACGGCATCGCGATTTCCGGCGACGGCAAGACCCTCTACTACTGCCCGATTAACGGCACGAAACTTTACGCCGTCTCGACGAACATGCTTCGCGATCGATCCAAGTCCGATTCACAGGTAGCCGCCACGGTTCGCATCGTCACTGGCAAAATGCCGTCCGATGGCCTCGAGTCCGACGCCGCCGGCAACGTTTATATGACCGACCCCGTTACCGACTCGATCCACCGCTGGAGCCCGACCACCGGCCTCACCGAAACGCTCATCCACGACCCCCACCTTCTGTGGCCCGACACCATGAGCCTCTCCGACGACGGCTTCCTTTACGTCACCAGCAACCAGCTCCACCGCCAGCCCACCATGCACAACGGCCAGGACCTCCGTCAGCGGCCCTACCAGCTCTTCCGCTTCAAGGTGGACGCCAAACCCGTTCGCCTGCAGTAACCTGGCTTAGGCGGCGCGATCAGGTACGCAGCGCGGTCCACACCGCCTGCACCTGCTCCCGCAGCTCCGCCAACGACCCTGAGTTGTTCACCAGAAAGTCCACCCGGCCCACCTTCTCTTCATCCGGGATCATCTGCGCCAGCCGCCGCCGCGCCTCCGCTTCAAGCCCCGGCACATCTCCGCTGCCCGCCCGTGCCACAAAGCGGGCCACCTTCAACTCCTCGGGAGCCGTCACCAGCACCAGGCGGTCGAAGCGCTCCCGCCACCCGCCGCCATACGGCGTCTCAAAGATCAACGCCGACTCCACCACCACCACTGCGCCCCGATTTCGCGCAAACATAGCCTCCGCCAGCTCCCCCTGCCGTGCAATCGTTGCCGGATGCACCATCGCGTTCAGCTCCTCCACCCGTCCTTCCGCGAACGCCAGCTTCGCCAGCGCAGCGCGGTCAAGCCCGCCATCCGCCTTCACCACCTCCGGCCCAAACCGCTCGACAATGGCCTGGTACACCGCCTCCCCCGGCTGCATCAGTCCCCGCCCAATCTCGTCTGCCGAGAGCACCTCCGCCCCCAGCTCGGCGAACATGCTTGCCACCGTGGATTTGCCACTCCCCAACCCACCCGTTAATCCAACCCTCAACCCCATCGCACCCTCTGCTCTTCGTCCGCGCAAATCCGTCTTAGCCGCGTTGCCGCATTTTGGCCGTCTTCACCGTATTCGCCATCAGCATCGCGATTGTCAGCGCCCCCACCCCGCCCGGCACCGGCGTGTACGCGCTCGATGCCCGGTAGGCCTTCGGATGCACATCCCCGACGACGACGCTCCCCCGCTTGGCGAACGTCGTCCGCCGTGCCGGATCATCGCCGAAAAACTCGACAAACTTCCGCTCATCCGTCACGCGATTAATCCCCACATCGATCACGACCGCGCCGGGCCGCACCATGTCTTCCGTTACAAAGCCGGGCCGCCCGATCGCCGCCACCAATATCTCTGCCCTCTGCGTGTAGCTCGCCAGGTTCGCCGTCCGGCTATGACAGACGGTCACTGTTGCCGACGCATTCAAAAGCAGCATCGCCATTGGCTTTCCCACAATGTCGCTCCGTCCGAGCACCACCGCGTTCTTTCCTGCCACGTCGATCCCTCGCCGCCGCAGCATCTCCATCACCCCCGCCGGCGTGCACGGCTGCAGGCCCGGCTGCCCGCTCTGCAACCGCCCCACATTAACCGGGTGGAAGCCGTCCACATCCTTCTCCGGAGCCACCGCCTCGAGCAGCCGCTTGGTCTCCACATGCGCCGGCAGCGGCAGCTGGATCAGGATGCCGTCGATCTCCTCGCGCGCATTCAGCTCCGCGACCATTGCCAGCAACTCGTCCGTCGTCACGCTCTCTGGAGGCGTCAGCATTTCGCTATGAATCCCCAGCTCGCCACACGTCTTCACCTTGCTGCGGACGTAAATCTCGCTTGCCGCCACGTTGCCCACCAGGATCACCGCGAGCCCCGGCCGCACGCCACGCCCGGCAAGCTCTCGCACCTCTTCCGCAACCTCCGCCTTGATCTCCGCCGCAATCGCGACCCCGTCCAGCACCTCCGGCATTTGCTTACCTCCACCGTTATGGGATGCAGTCCGTCCCCCAAAAGCCCGCCCGCCGATGTACCCTCGTACCACGCCAATGATCGTCCCAGCCATGCCGCTCCAGCCCGCACCCGTCCAAACCGCCGCCCCGCTCAGGACCAAATCCCACTACGAGATCCTGGACGGCCTGCGCGGTGTTGCGGCCGTGATGGTCGTGATCTTCCACACCTTCGAGGCCTACGCCGACTCGAACCGCTTCAAGCAAATCGTCAATCACGGGTATCTCGCTGTCGACTTCTTCTTCCTGCTCTCCGGCTTCGTCGTCGCCTACGCCTACGACGACCGCTGGACCCGGATGAGCCTTGGCGACTTCTTCAAACGCCGCCTCATCCGCCTGCAGCCCATGGTCATCCTTGGCAGCATCATCGGCGCCGCGCTCTTCTATCTCCAGAGCGGTCCCGTCTTCCCGCTCATCGCGCACACGCCGGTCTGGAAGATGCTGCTCGTCATGCTGGTCGGCTTCACCCTGCTTCCGCTTCTGCCCTCCATGGATATCCGCGGCTGGCAGGAGATGCATCCCCTCGACGGTCCCGCCTGGTCGCTCTTCTTCGAGTACCTCGCCAACATCTTTTATGCGCTGGGCCTGCGCAAATTTTCAAAGCGCGCCCTTTCCATCCTTGTCTTCCTCTCCGGCCTCTTTCTCGTCCAGTATCTGCTCTTCGGTGGACGCGGAGACGTGATCGGCGGCTGGGCGGTCGATGCCAAACAGCTCCACATCGGCTTCGCCCGCATGCTCTACCCCTTCTTCGGCGGCCTTCTTCTGATGCGCCTGGGCAAACGCATTCACATCCGCCACGCCTTCCCGGTCTGCAGCCTGCTGCTCATCGTCAGCTTCTGTCTTCCGCGCTTTGGTGGCCCCGCTCACCTCTGGGTGAACGGTTTGTACGAGTCCTTCTGCATCCTGCTCCTGTTTCCACTGATCGTGGCGATCGGAGCCGGCGACCGTGTCACCAGCCCGGCTACGACCCGCGCCTGCAAGTTTCTGGGTGACTTATCTTACCCGCTCTACATCACGCACTATCCGCTCATTTACGTCTACACCGCGTACGTGATTACCCGGAAGACGCCAGCCCTCCAGGGCGCTCTCTGGGGAGCTCTCCTCCTGCTCACCGCCATAACCATTGCGTACGCCTCGCTGAAGCTTTACGACGAGCCTATCCGGCGCTGGCTGCAGCGACGTTTTCTGCCGAGAACGGCTTAGTCCCCATGTAGCGTCAGGCCTTGGTCTCCGCCTCGCCGGTTTCACCACCATGCCAAAGCTCACTGAAGAGCCCGTTCCAGGTCTCCGAGACGACGATGCTGTCCGCGGGATTGGCTCGGTTGTAGCGAACCTGCACGGGGTAGTCGGGGCAGAGATCGCCGATGAGCGCGGCAAGGGTAGAAACGTCCTGCGATCGCTCGTAGGTGACGCCGCCGATGCGGTATTGGTAGATGACGGCCCGCGGTTCGGAGTCCGAAGGGGCGGCGGCGATGAGCGAGCCATCAACAATCCGGCCATACTCCGTCAAATGCTGCCGGCGCTGCGCCTCCAACTCCTCGGGCGAAGGCGGCTGCTTTCGTATGGCTCTCTGCAAAAAGACGATCGTGAGGGCCGTTGCCGCGGCTGCGACCGTGCTCGTCAGCAGCAAGTGTCGCGCGACATGGGAAGAGAAAAGCATCGATCGAAAGCGTACTGGACAAAACCGCACCATAGAAGTTGCAACCCGGATTCTGATCGCCCTGTCATCCACCGATCTAGAGTATCGGGCGTCTGGAACGAAGATTCGATACCACTCCCGTTGGACGCTGGCAGGGTACTTTCGAGCGCGGTCTGCGGCCGTCCGCCGACAGCCGCGGTTTATACTGAGGAGTGCTCAGACGTTCTGTTCTTCCTCTTACTCAGATGGTGCAAGGCCAGCCTTTGGATCTTGCCGAAGGCCGCCGCATCCGCTCGACCACCGTACTGTGCGTGCGCCGCGGCGATCGCGTGGTTATGGCCGCCGACGGCCAGGTCTCGCTGGGCGCGACCGTGATGAAGGGCTCGGCGAAAAAGATTCGCCGGCTCTACAACGACAAGGTGCTGGCCGGGTTTGCGGGCTCGACCGCGGATGCGTTTTCGCTCTTCAGCCGGTTTGAGTCGAAGCTTGAACAGTATGCCGGCAACCTGAACCGCGCGGCGGTGGAGCTCGCCAAGGACTGGCGGACGGACAAAATGCTGCGCCAGCTGGAGGCGCTGCTGATCGTGGCCGACCCGCAAACGACGCTGATGCTCTCCGGCACGGGGGACGTGATCGAGCCGGATGTGACGGGCGATGGCGGCATTATGACCATCGGCTCAGGCGGCAGCTATGCGCTGGCGGCCGCGCGGGCGCTGCTTGAGAATACGCAGCTGACGGCGCGGGAGATCGCGGAAAGATCGATGCGGATTGCGGGGGAGATTTGTATTTATACGAATGATCACGTCACGTTTGAAGAACTGCAGACGACGAACTCCTGAAGCTTCAGGGTTTCAGGAGACGCTCATGACGTTGAAGGAGTGGATTACCACTGAGGAGAAGTGTGTGGCCAAGACATTTGCCATTCATCCCGGAGAGATCCTGCTTACGGAGTTCATGCAGCCGCTTGGCCTAAGCTCCTATCGCCTGGCGAAAGAGCTTGCGGTGCCGGCTCCGCGAGTGAACGACATCGTGCTTGGGAAGCGGTCCATTTCGGCGGATTCTGCGCTTCGGCTCGGCAT
>CAXSDM010000037.1:19654-22241 GCA_964235575.1 uncultured Acidobacteriaceae bacterium
CGCAACCAGCCCAGCTTTGAGTTCATTGCCACGCCGGGGCAGGATGAGTCTGACATGAGCTTGAAGGATGTGCTGCCGGGGCTCTTCGGCCAGCGCACCAAGAAGCGTAAGATGAAGGTCGCCGAAGCGTTCGAGTACCTGATCCAGGAAGAAGAAGGCCGGCTGATCGACATGGACCAGGTGACGCGGCTTGCCGTCGAGCGTGTCGAGGACTCGGGTATCGTCTTCCTCGACGAGATCGACAAGATCGCCGGGCGGGAGGGCGGCCATGGCCCGGATGTTTCGCGCGAAGGCGTGCAGCGCGACATCCTGCCGATCGTCGAGGGCACCACGGTCAACACCAAGTACGGCATGGTTTCGACCGACCACATCCTGTTCATCGCGGCCGGCGCCTTCCACGTTTCGAAGCCGTCCGACCTGATCCCCGAGCTGCAGGGCCGCTTTCCCATACGCGTCGAGCTGCAGTCGCTCACCGTCGGCGACTTCGTGCGCATCCTCACCGAGCCGAAGTCGTCGCTGGTCAAGCAGTCGACGGCGCTGCTCGAGACCGAAGGGCTCAAGCTCGAGTTCACACCCGAGGCGCTCTCCGAGATGGCCGAGTTCGCCTTCAAGGTCAACGAAACGACGGAGAACATCGGCGCGCGGCGGCTGCACACCATCATGGAGCGGGTGCTCGATGAGATCAGCTTCCAGGCTCCGGAGCTGATGAAGTCTTCGCGTACGGAAACTTCTCAGGAGGGCGTCGTGGCCGAGGTGGCGGCGTCCGCGCCGCTGGGTGTGCCGAGCGAGACAACGTCGGCTCCGCTGCCGGTGATCGAGCGCCGCAAGGATGACGGGACGACGGAGAAGGTGATCGTGGTCGATCCGGAGTACGTCCGGCAGCAGGTGGCGGGCATCGTTAAGAACCAGGATCTGAGCCGCTACATCCTATAGGAAGTTAGCCAACTCATGTTTGTGAATGGAGAGTACCTGGACCATACCTTTCTTACCGAACCTGAGCCTCTGGATGTTTTAGCCCAAGTGATTGTGGACGGAGACACGCTTGAGTTCCGCGATGTCGCAATCTTCTGCGGCAGAGGCGCTTCACGGGTTCCGGTCGGGGTCGGTGCGCTGCTTCGTCTTTTGCGGGAGATCGAGGAGCTTGTGCGAGCGAGCGGATACAATCATCTGGTGATCACCGGGGATCGGCACACCGGTGCCAGTCCGAACCGGGATGTTTTGCTGAGGAGGAGATTGCGATGATGTATGTCGGTCCGCTCAGAGCGGATGAGTCTCTTACAGAACATACTCGAGCGCTGTTGAACTCGGATGCGGGTGTGCAAGGAGCGATCTCATTCCTGCGTCAGCAAGGGGAGAGCAAGATCGGGAGCATCCGTATTCTAGTCGCAACAGGTGTCTTACCCTTGGGGGAAGCAAAGAGACTGGTTCACTGCAGTGAGACTTGGCGGGACCAGCGGGACGCAGATGAAGCGTTACGGAAATCCTTGGAGGAGGCGTTAGAGACCGCGAACGCCTCCTCACGATTGCTTCCCCGGGCTAGTTAGCTCATCAGAAGTTCGGGCGAAAGATCGCCGGCACGGATCGGCAGCTGGCGCAGCCGTACGCCGGAAGCGTGAAAGACCGCATTGGCAATCGCCGCATTCACCCCCGTGACGCCGAGTTCCCCGACGCCTTTGATTCCCAGCGGATTGATCAGCCGGTCCTCCTCGTCGAGCATCACCGTGGTGATTTCGCCGATGTCGGCGGCGACGGGAACGTGGTATTCGGCAAAGTTCTCGTTGACGTAGCGCGCGAGCGTCTGGTCCAGTTCCGTCGCCTCATGGAGCGCGGACGAGATACCCCAGATCTGGCCTCCGGTAAGCTGCGACCCGGCCGTCCGCCGGTTCATAATGCGTCCCGCGGCGTAGACGCCGACCATGCGCGGCACGCTGAGCTGGCCGGTGAAGCGGTCGATGTGCACCTCAACGAATTGCGCGCCAAAGGAAAACTGCATGCGGTCAGGCATGTTCGAGCCGCCCATGAAGATCGGCCTGCCTCTGCTCATCAGGGCATCGCCGATGAGAGGCGGAATGCCATGGGGCGTGTGGCTGGAGTTCTGAATGATGGGCTTGCCACGTCCCGCGCGCTGAATAGCTGCTGCGAGCGGCTCGACGCGATTACCGGCATGGACCTCGCCTGATCGGAGCTTCAATGCGTCATTTTCCAGGCCAGCAAACGAACTGGTTTTGGAATCGATGGCAGCGCGGGCGATGCGGTGGCGCAGGTCCTCGCAGGCGCGGGCGACCGCCGAGCAGACGCTGGCTGTTGAGTTCGAGCCGGCGGACATGGGCGCGGCGGGAAGGCTGCTATCGCCCACGACTACTTCAATCGCCTCCATCGGCAGCCCCAACATGTCGCTCGCGGTCTGCGCGATCACGGTGCGGATGCCCGTGCCAATCTCATGCGTCCCCACCTCCACCTTGGCCGTTAGCTCGGGCGTCAGCGTGATGCGGCAGTCGGCCGGGCCGGCCTGCGCGGGATAGAAGGCCGTCGCGTAGCCCCAGCCGATGAGGGTTTCTGCGGTCGCCATGGCGCGTGGTTCAGGGTT
>CAXSDM010000038.1:0-15040 GCA_964235575.1 uncultured Acidobacteriaceae bacterium
CCGCTTCGAAAACTTCCTCGATCGTCTGTTGGGAACTACTCATCGCTACCCTTTTGCTCCTCAGACACGGAGACATGCGCACCTTGATTTGCGAAACACAGCAGGGGCCCGGGCGTAGCTTGTGATCGAAACGATGACTGGGAGACTGCCTGGTGTCAACTCATGGTCGGGATCATTCCGAGCGCAAGAGTAGAGAGTCAGGAGGAAAGAACGTGTGCCACCAGCTTAGGCGCAGAAGGCAAGAGTGGCTCTTGTTTCACAGTTTTGTAGGCGATAGCCGCAGTCGTCCTCCCTCAGCGTACGTGGCCGCCAACCGCCTACTTCTTCCACCATTCAGACAGCAGCGCGGAACTTTCGCGGAAGGACTGCGGGGAGGATGGGCTCTCGTCCTGTTGATCCTGCCGATGCCACACCCCGCACGCGAAGCCCCACGCGATGAGCGCTCCGACAATACCGAGAGAAAGAAAGAACGCGATGATTTCGTCCAACATAGCACCTCCAAGGCCGTTGTATTCGCTTGAACACACTCGGTCCACAATCAGCAAGAGCTGAGAAGTCAAGCACGACAAAGTGCCTGCTGCTGGAGAATGCGGGATTCGACTGGAAGGAGGGACAACGGGCCGGAACGCCGCGGATCAGGCGTGCTCGAAGTGGAAGAGCAACTCCTGTTCACTGGGCACGGCGACGCCGTCCCTGGTGGCGGGCTTGAAGGTCCAGGTCTGGATTGTCGAGAGCACGGAGCCGTCGATCGCCGGACCCATGCTCTGGGCGACCTGAGTCTCGACGATGCGGCCTTGCTGGTCGATGGTGATGTCGACAACGACATCGCCGCGGGTGCCGTGCGGAAGGTCGGGCCGGGGCCAGGGGAAGTAGGTGGCCAGGGCCACGGTGACATTACCCGCGCCGAGAGCGTTATTGCCCTGCGAAGACGCAGCAGCGGTGCTGGGAGAGGGAGATGCCGTGGAAGCCGGTCTTGGCGGAGCGGGCTTCAGCTTCAGGTGACGGGACAAGGGTGTCTCGACGGGTTGGACGGCGGCTTGCGCCGTGGCTGCAGCGGAGCGGCCCGGATTGTAGACGAGGGCGAGGTGCGTGCCTTCACGGGTGCCGGGATGCGGGATGGACGCGACGCGCATGTGGCTGCCGCGCAGCAAGGCTGCGAGCACGAGTGCATGAAGTGCTGCTGAGACTGCGATCCATCGGCCTTGCCTGGTCATGCATGCCTCCTCACATGAAGCAAAGACTTCAGCTGGCTCAACCCGCAGCCGCGGCGACCCTGTCTCCCTCACCGGGTGCAAGAAACAGATTCGTCTCTAACCCATGCTGCCGCGTGTACAGGTCGAAGTAGCGGCCGCCTAGCGCATAGAGCGACTCGTGGGTGCCGCGCTCTACGATGTTCCCCTGCTCCACTACCAGGATCTGATCTGCCTTGCGAATCGTGGAAAGCCGGTGCGCGATGACGAACGTCGTCCGCCCCCGCATCAGGAAGCTGAGGCCACCCTGAATCATCGCTTCGGATTCGGAGTCGAGCGAACTGGTCGCCTCATCGAGGATCAGGATCCTCGGATCGGCCAGGATGGCCCGCGCAATGGAGATCCGCTGCCGCTGGCCGCCCGAAAGCTTCACTCCGCGCTCGCCCACAATCGTGTCGTAGCCCTCGGGAAAACGCTCCGCGAACTCGTCCACTCGGGCGATCCGGCACGCCTCCAGCAACTGCGCCTCGGTCGCGCTCGGCCGCGAAAACCGCACATTTTCCGCAATGGTTCCATCAAACAGGAAGGTCTCCTGCAGCACGACGCCAAGCTGCTCGCGGAAGCTGCTTAGCTTCACGGTCGCCAAGTCGATCCCATCCACGTCGATCTGTCCGGCCGAGGCGGTATGAAACCCGCAGATCAGCGAGATGATGGTCGACTTGCCGGAGCCGCTCGATCCCACCAGCGCGGTCACCGTTCCGGGCTGCGAGTCGAAGCTCATGCCATGCAGCACAGGCTTGCCCGGCTCGTACTCGAAGACGACGTCGTCGAACCGCACCTCCCCGCGCAGGCTGCCAAGCTCGATGCGTCGCTTCGGGTCCGCGTCCTCTTCGCGTTCGCCCAGGATCTCGGTCGTTCGGTCGAGCCCCGCCAGCGCCTCCGTCAGCTGGGTTCCGATCGAGACCAGACCCGCGATCGGGGCGACCATAAACGCCAGGAACGCCACAAATTGAACGTAGCCGCCGGTGGTCAGCTTGTGCGCGACGACCTGGTGCGCGCCAAGATACATGATCAGCGCGCCCACCACGCCGAGCACGCTGGTCGACGCCAGTGCCATCATCGACTGCGCGGTCAGCGACGAGATCACGTTCGATAAAAGCCTGTGCGCCCCCGTGGCGAAGACCTCCGCCTCGCTGTCTTCTGCGTGATAGCCCTTGACGACCCGTACGCCGCCGAGCGACTCGGTCAGCCGGCCGGTCACTTCCGCGTTGATTTTCGACCGCTCGCGGAAGATTGGCCGAATCGTCTTGAACGCTCGCTGCAGGATCAACGCAAAGACCGCCATAACCGCGAACGTCAGCAGCGTCATCTCCACGCTGAGCCGGATCAGCACGCAGAAGGCAAAGACGGCCGTCAGCACGCCTCCAAAAAAATCCAGGATGCCTGTGCCGATCAGGTTGCGCACGCCTTCTACGTCGGTCATGATGCGGGCGACCAGGGTGCCGGTCCGATTCTCATCGAAGAAGGAGACCGAGAGCCGGCCAATGTGCGACTGCACCTGTTTGCGCAGGTCCGTAATCAGCCGCTGCCCCGCCTTTGAAAGCAGCTGGGTGAGCGCATAGGAGGTGAGGCCCTGCAAGATGGTAGCTGCCACTACCACGCTGACGATGATGGGCAGCAGGTTGAGCTGTCCTTTATTCATCACATTGTCGATCAGATATTTGGTCGAGCCCGGCAGCACGAGCGACGTGGCCCGGTTGACGATCATGATGAGGAAGCTGCCGCCAATCAGCCACTTGCGCGGCTTGACCAGCTTCCAGATCTCCGGCATCACCTTGCTCAGCTTGGGTTTCGGACGCGACGCGGTGAGGGCTGCGGTCGTCGCCTTCCCCGTCCCGCGCGAAGGCCGATCCCCCACGGGTACACCTCCACCGAAACTGAGCGAGCCTGCCATCGATTTTCCTTCTTCCCTTATCGGCCTAAGCCGGATTTTCTTTAGCTGCTTCTAAGCGCCGAGCACACGCAGCCGCCGGGCCTGGATGAAGTTGCGCACACACAGAAGCACGAATGCCAGGCAGATCGCGCCCATGATGGCCTGCACCCGCGCCGCATCCGGCCGCGCCGTGGCGTGCCCGGACGCCATCTGGATGACCCCAATGATTCCCGGAATCGTGCCTAGAAAGCCGAGCAGCCCGACCGTCACCGCAATGTGCATGAACAGCATCCGCCGCCTGGCGTCGGGCGCATTTGCCAGCGCGCCCAGAACCACCAGCATCAGACCGAAGGCGGCTGGGATCAGCGTATGCGGATGATGCCCGAGTATGACGAACGCGCCTGCACCTACCAGCAGCAGCAGCACTCCAACACTGATGGTCAACTTGCCCATTAACTACCCTCCAACCGTGTACGTTTCAGAATACGCGAGCTCAGGCAGCCGCGGCGGCCTTTAGCTGCGCCAGCACCTCGGGCACCTTCCAATCGTTGGTCGGGTACCAAGCAACCACCTTGCCGTCCTTGCCGATCAACACCGTCGACAGTGAGTGCTGAATGGAAGACGGGTTCACCGAGTCTCCCGTGACGCCCACGTCGAAATATTCCTCCACCTTAGGCAGCTCAGCCACGGATGGCGCAGCAAAATCCCAATGGGCAAAGTCCTCATCCGTGAAGCGCCCGGTGTGCGCGCCACCATAGCTGCGCAGTACGGTGGGCGTGTCGTACTTTGGATCGAAGCTGACGCTGAGCAGATGCGTTTTTTTGTACAGTGGCTTGTCCGCGGCCAGGGCCTTGTCGATCTCGGCGAAGTTGCGGCTCATGCGTGGGCAAAAGTCCGCGAGCGGGCAACGCGTGTAGATAAAGGTCAGCAGCACCGCCCGCCCACGAAACTGGGCAAGATGGATTTGATTGCCGCTTTGGTTGAGCAGGTGGAAGTCGGGGACAGCATCTCCTGGCGCGGGCACGTGATAGGTCACGGCCTGCTGGTAGTCCGGCCGCGCCTGCGCCACGATGACGATGTCGTCCAGCCGCGCGTTGGTCGGCCCATCGGGGCTCGGGTCGACCAGCACGCGCGCCGTGATCACATCGCCCGGATGCAGCTCGCCGAGCGTGCTCGGGTCCACCACCTTGTAGGGCATGGTCATCGCCTCCATCAGACCCGGAACAGCCTGGTGATCGACCGTGACGTGCGCTGTCGGCGCATCGGTCGATACGACCTTGCCCCGCAGATGGTAGCCCTTCTGCTCCGCCCGTCCGGCGCCGCTGCCGTCCTGGCTCGGCGAGCCGGCCCGGCATCCAGACATCGCCCCAGCCAGCAGAACCCCGAGCATCCACGGCACAACTCTCATTCCATGATGATACTGGCTGCATGCCGATTGCCGGGCGCAACCCGTTGACCGTGTTGCATCGGGCCACCGAAGCGCGTCTCCGCAGGCCTGATCCGTACCCGGATTTCCGCCTCGCCCCGGCGTATAACGGGGAGTATGCAAGCCGCTCGCACGGCCGGTCCTCCTCCCGGCATGCCGGCCGCCGTTGCGGACGCTCTCCGTCGCGGCGCACTGGTCCTGACCGCCAATCAGCGTGCCGCCCGCAGCCTTCGCCTCGCCTTTGACGCCGAACAGAAAAACGCTGGACACATCCGCTGGAATGCCCCCAACCTCCAGCCGCTCCAGACCTGGCTAGAAAGACTGTGGCACGAGCTTCTGCTCGACGGCACGGAAGCCCGGCTGCTGCTCAACTCCACCCAGCAGCACGCTCTCTGGCGCGACATCATCGCCGCCGATACCGACCTCTCCACTCAGCGCTCCGTGGATGCGCTCGCCGAGCTGGCCGCGCGCGCCTGGCGGCTGCTGCACCTCCACGGCGGCAACCTCGACGACCCCGACTTTTCTGCGTCCACCGATACGCGCGGCTTCGCCCGATGGGCGCGTGAGTTCGCCCGCCTGTGCAGCCGCGAGCTCTTCCTCACCTCCGCCGAGTTGCCCGCGGCTCTGCGAGCGGCGTCGAGGCGCGGCGATCTTCGGCTGAGTCACTCCACGCTTCTGCTGGTCGACTTCGACCACCACGCGCCGGCTCACCGGTCGCTCTTCGACGCTCTACGCACAGCCGGGAGGATCGTGGAAGAAACCGAGACGTCCGTCGGCCGCACGTCCGGCTCGCTCCACGCGGCGGGCGAACCGCGCGAGGAACTCCACGCCGCCGCCGACTGGGTTCGGCAGCACCTCGAGACCAGCCCCGCAGCCCGCATCGCCCTCGTCGTGCCCGATCTGGCGAAGTTCAAGCCGTCGCTTGAGCGCGTCTTCGGCGAGCGCCTGCACTCGGCCTCCGAGCCCCATCCGCCGCTGTTCGAGTTCTCGCTCGGCCAGCCGCTGGCCGAGACCGGTCCGGGCGCCGTTGCCCTCGATCTGCTCGCCTGGTCGCTCGGCCCGCTGTCGCTCGAGCGCATCGGTTATCTTCTGCTCTCGCCGTTTCTGACGCTTCCGGACGAGTTGGACGCCGTGGCGCGCTTCGACGCGTTTGATCTGCGCACCGCGCCCCTGCTGCGGCCGGAGCTGTCCCTCGACCAGACGCTCTCGCTTTTCAGCCGGTCCGCCGCCGCTCCCGATCTTGTCCGGCGCCTTCGCACGGCGAAACTGGAGGCCGTGCCCGCCAGCATGCAGCAGACCTACGCTGCGCACGCCGAGCGGTTTGCCGCCTTGCTGGAAGCCGCCGGGTGGACCCGCGCCGTGCCCGGAGACTCCGTCGTGGCCCAGGTCCGCCGCCGCTGGGAGAGCGCGCTTGACGAGCTTGCCACGCTTGATTTTCGTCCGGGTGCGTCCCAACCCACCGCCGCCGAGGCCCTCGAAGCGTTGACTCGCATCGCCCGCCAGGCAATCTTCGCCCCGCAATCATGCAACGCGCCCGTGCAGATTCTTGGGCCGCTCGAAGTAGGCGGCCTGCCCTTCGACGCGCTGTGGTTTCTCTCCGCGGACGATCGCACCTGGCCCGTCCGCCCCACCCCGCACCCGCTGCTGCCGCAACGCCTGCAACGCCGCCTGGGCATGCCCGGAGCCAGCGCCGCGGACGACGAGCGGACCGCCAGGACGCTCACCCGCCGCCTCGCGCACTCCGCCCCGGAGGTCATCTTCAGCTACACCGAGCGCGCCGAAGACGCCGACCGTCAGCCCTCGCCGCTGCTGCGCGAGCTCGACCTGACGCCCGCCACTCTCGCCTCCCCGCTCCTTGAACCACCGCCCACGCCCTACCTCCGCATCTCCGAAGCAGCCGAGCTGCCGCCTCTGCCCGACGCCACCCTCCGCGGCGGCGAGCGCGTGCTCAAAGACCAGGCTGCCTGTGCCTTCCGCGCCTTCGGCGAGCACCGCCTCTGGTCCACCGAGCTCCCCACGCGCGACCCCGGCCTCGACCCCCGCGACCGCGGCTCGCTCGTCCACCGCATCCTTGAAACCTTCTGGGCCGAGCTCCACGATCAGGCGACCCTGCGTGCACTGCCAGAGGCGGATCGCCACACCCTGCTCGACCAAGCCATCGATCTCGCGCTCGAGCGCCCCGGCCGCCAGATTCGCTCGGCGTGGGATTCGGCTTACCTAGACGTCGAGCGCGAACGCCTCCGCCAGCTGCTCCGGCCGTGGCTCGAGGTCGAGCTCGAACGCCCGGCCTTCCGCGTCCAGCAGCAGGAGCAGCGACTGTCCGGCGTCTCGCTTGGCGGCGTGCGCCTGAACCTGCGTGTCGACCGCGTCGACGACACAGAGGCCGGCCCGCTCATCCTCGACTACAAGACCGGGAACGCTAGCCCCTCCGAGTGGCTCACCGATCGCCCCGATGCGCCGCAGCTTCCGCTCTATGCGGTCTTCAACCCGGAAGACGCGCTAGGCGGCGTGGCCTTCGCGCTGCTTCGTGCCGGCAACGATCTCTGCATGAAGGGCTTCTCCGATCACGCCTCCGCCGTCCTGAGCAAACCCGCCCGCATGCCGCGAACGCTTGCCGAGCAGCGCGAAGAGTGGCTGCGCGTTCTCACCAATCTGGCCTCCGCTTTCGCCACCGGCGACACGCGCGTTGAGCCCAAGGCTTACCCGAAGACCTGCCAGTACTGCGCCCAGCGCATTCTGTGCCGTCTCGACCCGACCGCAGTAACGATACCCGAGGACGAGAACGAGGAGGCTGCTCATGTCTAACCTGCTGCTCTTCCCGACACCGCATGCGGACCTGCTGCCTCCGCCGGCGCTCGCGCCCGACCACGCCGAACGCGAGCGCGCGCTCGACATCCGGCGCTCGTTCCTCGTCGAAGCTCCGGCCGGCTCCGGCAAAACCAGCCTGCTGATTCAACGCTTCCTCAAGCTGCTCGCCACGGTCGACGACCCCACGCAGGTCCTGGCTATCACCTTCACCCGCAAAGCCACGGGCGAGCTTGCCGATCGCGTCCTCCGCCAGCTTGTCGAGACCGCCGCAGGCCACACGCCGGAAAATACCTTCGACGCCGCCACCCGCCCGCTCGCCGCAGCCGTGCTCGCCCGCGACGCGCAGCTTGGCTGGAACCTGCTCGACCAGCCGCGCCGCCTGAACATTCGCACCATCGACTCGGTCTGCGCGGACATCGCCGCCGTGCTGCCCATTCTCTCCGGCAGCGGCGGAGGACAATCGCCCTCGGACGACGCGGCGAGCCTCTACGCCGAGGCGGCCCGCCGCACGCTCGCCCTGCTCGGCGGTCCGGACCCGGCGCTCCACCAGGCGCTCCGGACGATCCTCCTCCACCGCGACGGCAACCTCGCCAACTGCGAAGCCCTGATCGCCTCCATGCTGGCCGCGCGCGATCAGTGGGGCGAGCTCGTCCCGCTCGCTGACCCCGGGCTCGATGACGCCACCCTCGACCGCGAAGTCCTTCCCCGCCTCGAAAAAGCGCTCGACCTGGCCATCTGCCGAGGCCTCACCCGCCTGAATAAATTCCTTCCCGCCCCCATGCTCCACTCCCTCTGCACCCTGGCCGCCGAGATGGGACACGCCGAGGGTTACAACGGGGCCAGCTCCCCGCTCGCCATCTGCGCGGGTAAATTTACTCCGCCCGAAGAAAAAGCCGCTCATCTCGACCACTGGCTCGCCCTCATCGACCTCCTGCTCACCAAGGAGGGTGAGTTCCGCAAGTCGCTCAACCGCAACCACCTCAAGTTCCTCATTCAAAAAAACCACAAGCAGGAACTCGCTGACCTCATCGACCAGGTCCGCCATGACGACACGCTCTGCGAACTGCTGTGCAGCGTCCGCGCGCTGCCTCCCACGCACTACCCGGCAGATCAGTGGCGCGTCGTCAAAGCACTCTTCCAGGTGCTCAGCCGCGCCCTCACCGAGCTGCAATCCGTCTTCGCCGCCCGCGGCCAGTGCGACTTTCCCGAGATTGCCCTGCTCGCCAAAACCGCTCTCCGCACCGACTCCGCACAGCAGGATCTCGCCGCTGCCGGCCCCGCGCTCCAGCATCTGCTCGTCGACGAGATGCAGGACACCTCCACCACCCAGTACGAGCTCATCCAGCTGCTCACCCGCGGCTGGGACGGCGTCTCCCGCACCGTCTTCCTGGTCGGCGACCCCAAGCAGTCCATCTATCTCTTCCGCCAGGCGCGCGTCGAGCGCTTCGCCCAGACCATGCACCGCGGCCGCCTCGGCGAGCTTCCCCTCACCGCGCTGCACCTCACCGCCAACTTCCGCTCCCAGGCCAACCTGGTCCACGCCTTCAACCGCGACTTCGCCCGGATTTTCCCATCAGCCACCGATCCCGCCGAGCCGGCCTCCGTGCCCTACCGCGCGGCCGAAGCCACCCGCCAACCCGCCGCCGCAGCCTCGGCCGTTTGGCATCTGCACCCGATTGCCTTCGGCGCGACTGCCGCCGACCGTAACGAACGGGCCACTCAGGATGCGCAAGCCATCCGCGAGATCGTCGAGGCCTGGCGCACCCAGCACAGCGGGCCTCATCCGCCGAAGATCGCCGTCCTGGTCCAGTCGCGGGCGCACCTGCTTCCCATCATCCGGGCCTTCAAGCAGGCCAGCCCGATCCCGTACCGGGCCATCCAGATCGAGCCCCTCGGCGAGCGTCAGGAGATCCTCGACCTCGTCGCGCTGACCCGCGCGCTGCTCCACCCGGCCGACCGCGCCGCCTGGTTCGCGCTGCTGCGCACACCGCTCTGCGGCCTCACGCTCGCCGACCTCCACCTGCTCGCCGGAGCCGACGACCACGCCTTCACGCAGCACACGGTCCTAGAACTGCTTCAGCAGCGCGGAGACCTTCTCTCCGCAGACGGCATTGCGCGGCTCGAAACCTTTTGGCAAATCCTCGAAGCCGCGCTGCGCCAGCGTGGACGCCTGCCGCCCGCCCAGCTTGTGCACCGCACCTGGCGAGCCTTCGGGGCGCACCGGTTCCTTGATCCTGACGGCCTCCTGAACGTAAACCAGTACCTCGGCCTGCTCGATGAGCTTGAAACCTCCACCGGTGTGCTCCCGCTTGCGACGCTCGAGCAGCGCCTCGGCAAGCTTTACGCCGCGCCCTCGTCCGAACCCGACGCCGTCGACCTGATGACCATCCACAACGCCAAGGGCCTGGAGTGGGACCTCGTCCTCGTGCCCTCGCTCGAGCGCGCCGGCCGTGCGAACGAGACGCGCCTGCTCGACTGGATCGAGACCGACGCGGACAACGAATTGATCGATGTCAGCGTCGCGCACGGCATCCTCGCGCCCATCCAGAGCAAGGGCGGCGACAGCGGCCGGCTCAACCAATGGATCCAGTCCATCTCGAAAGCCCGCGAAGCCGCCGAACGCAAGCGTCTCTTTTACGTCGCCTGTACCCGCGCCCGCGAGCAGGTCCACCTCTTCGCCACGCCGCAAACGAAGGCGGACGGCACGTTCAGCGCCGGCTTGCGCAACCTGCTGGCAGCCGCCTGGCCCGCGGCTCAGGCACACCTCAACCAGCCAGAGCAGGCGCCGAACGTGATCTCGATGCTAAGCCGCCCGCAGCCGCAGGTACTCGATACGCTTGCCGCCGTCGCTCTCCCGGAGCGCTCCCTTGACCGCATTCCAGCCAGCTACATGACGCTCCCCGGACAATCGCCAACGCCCAGCGAAGCCGAACCTCTGTTTGCTCGGCCAGAGGGGAGCTTCCTCGCTCGGGTCTTCGGCAAGACCCTGCATGCGTTCCTCGACAAAGCAGCCTCGCGCCTCGCCGCCGGCAGCAGTTTGCCCGCACTCGCCGCAGAGCTTCCCGCTTGGTCCGCGCGCATCGCTGCCGTGCTCCGCGCCGGAGGCCTGGCCGGACGCGACCTGCAGGCGCTAACCCCACAGGTGCTGCGCGGACTGGAAAAAACGCTGGCCTCACCTGAAGGCCAATGGCTGCTCTCCGCGCATCCGCAGGCCGCCTCCGAGCGCGCGCTCAGCGCCTGGGACGACGAAGACCAGGCCCAGACCAACCTGCGCCTTGACCGTACGTTCCTCGCCGGCCCAGCCCCGCTCGCACCCGGCGCGGACCACCTTTGGATCGTCGACTACAAGACCTCCAGCCACGCCGAGGCCGGCCTGGACGCCTGGCTCGAACAGCAGCAGGAGCTCTACCGCGAGCAGCTGGAAGCCTACGCACGGGCGCTCGCCGGACCGACGAAGCCGCTCCGCCTGGCTCTCTACTTCCCGCTGCTCTCGCGTCTTGTCTGGTGGCCAGCCTGAAAGTCAAGCCGCCGTGACGTTATGCCGCACATCCGCGCCGCGCACCCAGAAGATCACATCTTCGGCGATGTTGGTCGCATGGTCCCCTACCCGCTCCAGGTTGCGCGCGATGATCAGCGCATTCAAGGACTGCGGCGTCAGATCGGGCTTCTCCTTGATCAACGTGCTCAGCGCGTAAAACGCCGCATCGTTCATCTCGTCCACCTCGTCGTCGAGCCGCAGCACCGACGTCGCCATCTCCGCATCGCCCTCGATAAACGCCTGCAGCGACTTGCGCACCATCGCGGCGGCAAGCGAGGCAAGCTTCGGGATATCGACCGGGAGATCGATATTCGCAAACGCACCCATCTCCCGCACCCGCACGGCGATGTTCACTGCCTGGTCGCCCACCCGCTCGAGGTCGGCGTTGATGCGGATCACCGACAGGATGAACCGCAGGTCGATGGCCATGGGCTGCTCCATTGCCAGCAGGTCGAGCGCCATCTGGTCGATCTCACGCTCCAGCCGATTGATCGCCGGCTCCGCCTTGAACACCTGCTCGCAGATCGACAGGTCGCGCGTGCGGTAGGCCTCCATCGAGCGCTGAATCGCCTGCTCGGCCATGCCTGCCATCACCAACAACCGTTCTTTCAGATCGTCGAGACTCTGCTGAAACTTGATCCGCGTCGCCATCTAGCCGAACCTCCCCGTGATGTAATCCTCGGTCCGCTTGTCGCTCGGATTGGTAAAGATCTTGTGCGTCGAGTTGAACTCGACCATCTTCCCGTTGAGGAAGAAGCCGGTGTTCTCCGCCACGCGCGCCGCCTGCTGCATGTTGTGCGTCACGATGACGATCGTGTACTGCGACTTGAGCTGAAAGATGAGGTCCTCGATCTTCGACGTCGACACCGGATCGAGCGCCGAGGCGGGCTCATCCATCAGCAGCACCTCGGGGTCGACCGCAATCGCCCGCGCGATGCACATGCGCTGCTGCTGGCCACCGGAAAGGCTTGCGCCGGACTTCTTCTTCAGGTCGTCCTTGACCTCATCCCAGAGCGCGGCCGACTTCAGGCTGCGCTCTACCGTCTCGTCCAGAATCCTGCGGTTGCGAAACCCGTTCAGCTTCAAGCCGCTCACGACGTTGTCATAGATGGACATGGTCGGGAACGGGTTCGGCCGCTGAAAGACCATGCCCACGCGGCGTCGGATTTCGACCGGCGAGGCATCGTTATAGATGTCCACATCGCCCATCTTCACCGTGCCGGTCGTGCGTGCAATCGGATTGGTCTCGTGCATTCGGTTCAGGCAGCGCACAAAGGTCGACTTGCCACAACCCGAAGGCCCGATCAGCGCGGTAGCATGGTTCGCGGGAATGTGCAGGTTGATGTCCTGCAGGGTGTGCGTCGTGCCGTACCACGCGTTCAGTTGCTCAACCTGAATCCCGACTCCCACTAACTTCCTCCCCTGAGTGCGCCGCGGCTGGCGAAGATGCGCACCAGCGTGACTGAAACCATAATCAACACGATCAGCACCAGCGACCCGGCCCACGCCAGGCGATGCCACTCGTCGTACGGCGAGATCGCGTAGACATAAATCTGCAGAGGCAGCGCGCCGATCGGCTCGTTCAGCTTCACGCTCCAGAACTGGTTTCCGAACGCGGTAAACAGCAGCGGAGCCGTCTCGCCCGCCACACGCGCAAAGGCCAGCATGCAGCCCGTAATGATGCCCGGCGAAGCGGTTTTGAGCGCGACCGAGATGGTCGTCCGCCACTTCGGCACACCCAGGCCAAGCGCCGCCTCGCGGATGGAGTGCGGCACGGTCGCCAGCATCTCTTCGGTCGTGCGCGTCACCGTGGGCACCATCATGATGGCCAGCGCCACCCCTCCCGCGAACGCCGAGAAATGCTTCTGCTGCATCACGATCAGCGAGTACACCGCAATGCCCATGACGATCGAAGGTACGCCATTCAGTACATCCGCCGTAAAACGCACTGCATTGCCCAGAAACCTGCCGCGGCCGTACTCCGCCAGGTACACTCCGGCGGCGATGCCGATCGGAATTCCCATTAGACTGGCCAGCGTCAGGATCAGCCCCGAGCCGACGATCGAGTTCGCCATACCGCCGCCCTGCTCGCCCACAGGCGCGGGAGGCTTGGTAAAAAAAGCCACATTCAGCGAGCTCGCGCCCTTGTAGATCAGGTATACCAGGATCGCCACCAGGGGCGCGATCACCAAGAGCGTCGCCAGCACCGCCAATGCGACTACCAGCAGGTTCGTCGCTTTGCGGAGGCCGAAGTTCACGCGCATGGACCGCGTCTTGAAGTCCATCGGCGTGTGCCCCATCAGAGGTGTGCGCGAAGGCGTGTTGGCTTGCGTGCTCATAGTTAGGCCACCCTTGCCGGCGCGCCGCGCGTCACCGCCCACACCAGCATGCGCGCAATCGCGTTGACCACGATGGTGACCAGGAACAGCGCCAGCCCGATCTCGATCAACGCGCTCAGATAGAGATCGCCGGTGGCCTCTGAGAACTCGTTGGCAATGGCGCTCGCGAGCGTATATCCCGGCGCGAAGAGAGACTTCGTGATGACGGGATGATTGCCGATGGTCATGGCAACGGCCATCGTCTCACCCAGCGCGCGTCCGAGTCCCAGGATGATCGCGCCCACGATCCCGATGCGCGCATTGCGCAGCACGCCGATACGGATCATCTCCCAGCGCGTTGCGCCCAGCGCCAGCACCGCCTCGCGCTGCGAGGTAGGCACCGCAGTCATCATGTCCCGCGTGAGCGAGGAGATGATCGGCAGGATCATGATGGCAAGAATGATGCTTGCCGTCAGCAGGCCGACGCCGAAGTTCGTCCCGCCGAAGAACCCCGTCCAGCCCAGATACTTCACCAGGAACGGCCCAAGCTGATCGCGCACAATCGGCACCAGCACGAATACCGCCCACAGGCCATAGACGACGCTCGGGATCGCGGCGAGCAGCTCGGTTAAGAACGAGATCGGCGCGCGCAAAGCCTTCGGGCAAAGCTCCGTAAGGAAGATCGCCACGCCCAGCGCCAGCGGCACGGCCATGCACAAGGCCAGCAGCGAGGTCGCCAGCGTGCCAAAGATAAAGGGCAGCGCGCCGAAGTCGCCCGAGACCGGATCCCAGTTCTGCCCGGTAAAGAACTTCCAGCCGAACTGCGCCAGGCTCAGCTTCGAACGCAGCACCAGGATGGTCGCGATGAAAGCCACGATGACAAAGATGCTGCACGCGCACAGCAGCATCAACGCGCCAAACGAGCGGTCCGCCCATGCCCCGCTGCCGCGCCGGCTGAGAAACTCGCGGACCGGCGACGGCACGACGGGAGCAAACGCGGTGGTCGCCGCATCCGGCGACAGCGCAGCCACGATGGCTCGCTGCGGAATGGGAGTTGAAGAGTTCATTACGCGATCAGCCATGCCAGGATACTTCCCTCTTCCCTGCCCGTTGGCAAGGACATGCCCGTAGAACCAAATCTCACTTGCTTTAACGCAACGTGCCGATCGTCTGCTTCACCCGGTCAGCCACGGCCTTCGGCAACGGAGCATACGTCAACCCCGGAGCCTCGCTTTCGCCATGCTCCAGCATCCAGTTCAGAAAGCCGACCAGCGCTCTGCCCTTCGCCGGGTCCTTCGCCACTGTTGGAATCAGCAGCCACGTAAAGCTCGAGATCGGATACGAATCCGGTCCCGCGGCATCCGTGATCGACACCCGGTAATCCGCGGGAATCGTCTTTGCGTTGGCCGCCGCGGCCGCCGTCACTGTATCGGTGGAGGCCTTAACGAACTTGCCCGATTTGTTGCGCACCAGCCCAAACTGCATCTTGTTCTGCGCCGCGTAGATCAGCTCCACATACCCGAAGGAATACTTGCTCTGCCGGATCATGCCCGCCACGCCTTCCGAGCCCTTCTGCCCGATCCCCACTGGCCACTTCACCGCGGAACCCGCGCCCACCGTCGATTTGAACAGCGGGCTTACCTTCGAGAGATAGTCCGTGAAGATAAACGTCGTACCGCTGCCTTCCGACCGATACACCGGCAGGATATTTGCATCCGGCAAGTTCACGCCCGGGTTCTCTCTGGCGATATACGGATCGTTCCACTTGGTGATCTTGCCCAGATAGATGCCGGCAATCGCGTCGTCGGTGAACTTCAGCTCCTGGTT
>CAXSDM010000038.1:15140-16405 GCA_964235575.1 uncultured Acidobacteriaceae bacterium
ATCGGATAGGGAAACGTCGCTCCCGCTCCGCTGATATTCTGGGCCGTCGCCGCGACAGTACACAACGCCAAAAGACCCCAAGCCATGACTTTCCGTCTCAAAGCTCCCCCTCGTATGAACCCACTTCTGAGTGTGGGTGTCGATTGTTACGGGGAGGTTACATACCCGTAAAATACGAAACAATGGCTCGTTTCGAGTCAGTCCACCGGGTACAGCGCTTTCGGCAGCGTGAACAAGAAGTTGCTGCCTGCGCCCATCTCACTTTCGGCGCGAATCGTCCCGCCTTGCGACTGCACCATGTGCCGCGCAATCGACAATCCAAGCCCTGTGCCGCCCGACTCCCGCGACCGCGTCTTATCGACCCGGTAGAAGCGCTCGAAGATGCGGTCCAGATGCTCCGACCCAATCCCCATCCCGAAATCCCGCACGCTGAACTCGACCGCGTCGTAGGGCTCTGACAGTTCGCGCGCGCTGATCACCACCCGCGCACGCTTCTCGTTCCTCGGCTGACCATACTTAATCGCATTCTCGATCAGGTTTCCGAGCACCTGCATCACCGCATCGGTATCCGCAAACACCTGGCAATCCGTCACCGCGTCGACTTCGAGCGTTGCCTCGTTCTCTTGCACCAGGCCGCTCATCGCATGCACCGCGTCGTAAACGAGGACCTTCGAAGAGATCGGCCCCGGGTGCAGCTCCACGCTCGGCGCCTCCACCCGCGCCATCACCAGCAGGTCCTCGGTAAGCCGGCTCATGCGCATGGCGTTCTTCAAGATCGTCGCCAGGAACTCGCGCGCCGTGGGACTCAGCCCCTCCTCATGATCGAGCAGCGTCTCCACGTAGCCCGAGATCGAGGTCAAGGGCGTCCGCAGCTCGTGCGAGACGTTGGCCACGAAGTCCCGCTGCGTCCGCTCCACCTCCTCGATCCGCGTGACGTCATGCAGCACCGCCACCGCCCCGCCACCCGGCATGGGCGACGCGTTCACCTCGAACTTCCGCCCCGGCATAAGCGAGGACGCCAGCCCGACGCTCTCCGTCTTCTCATCGAGCGCCCGCCGCACGCACGCCAGCACCTCAGGATCGCGGATCGTCTGCACCAGCGCATGCCCGATGCGCACCGTACCGCCGCCGGCCAGCCCGCGCGGAATCAGCCGCTGCATGCGCTCGTTGGTCCACTGGATCCGCCCCGCCGCATCGACCGCGACCACCGCGTCCTGCATGCTGTCGAGCAGCGCCTCAAGCTCGCGCCGGCTCTCGGCCGCCTT
>CAXSDM010000038.1:16505-21457 GCA_964235575.1 uncultured Acidobacteriaceae bacterium
ACAAGGATCACCGCCGCCGCCAGCATCAGCCGTAAAAACAGCTTGAAAAACAAACTTCGGGTCACAGCGTTCTCCCGAACCGGCTAGATCGGCGCAGGCATGGCGGTTGGCGCCTTCGGAATCTCAAACCGGTATCCCGCGCCGCGCATCGTCTTCAAAAAACGCGGCGTCTCCGCGTCCTCTTCAATCTTCTCGCGAATGCGCCGTACGTACACGTCCACCGAGCGCGGCGTCACAAACCGCGCGTCGCCCCAGACCGCATCGAGCAGATGATCCCGACTGAACACCCGCCCGGGGTGCCGCGCCAGGTAGTCGAGCAGCCGGAACTCGGTCGCCGTCGTCGTCACCAGCTCGCCATGCACCCGCAGCTGCATCGCGCTCGCGTCGATCTCGATGTGCTCGAACTTCACCACCGAAGGCGAGCTCGGCCGCTCGAACCGCCGCAGGACCGCCTTGACGCGGGCTACCAGCTCGCGCGTCGCAAAGGGCTTGGTAATGTAGTCGTCCGCGCCCAGCTCCAGCCCATGCACCCGGTCGTTCTCCCCGGCGCGCGCGGTGAGAAAGATAATCGGGACCACGCTCAACGCCGGATTCTGCCTGAGCCGCCGGCAAAGGTCCAGGCCATCGCCGCCCGGAACCATGATGTCCAGCAGAAACAGCGCGGGCGGCTGGCGTTCGGCCTCAGCCACGATACCGCCGATCGCCGCGAACGGCCGGACGCCAAAGCCTGAGGCCTCCAGGTGATACTGCACTAGGCGGGAGATGTCCGGATCGTCTTCGAGAACAAAGATCGTTTGACTCAAAGGTCCACTCCTTGCCGCAATTTTTTTCGCATTCCGCAACAAACCATAGATGAATGCAGCCTAACCCACATCCGGAATCCCTTTGCGAACGTACGATGAATCATTCTTTTGAAGTAATCCTGGCGGCTCCGCCCGCGTCCTATATAGTGAGATTCAGTGCGGACCATGGGAGCGGCACATCATGGACGGGGTTTCCCCTCTCATATTGTGTGTGGATGACGAGCTGGTGGGTCTCGAGGTGCGTAAGATGCTCCTCGAGCGAGCCGGTTATCGCGTTCTGACCGCGCTCGACGGACCTGCGGGGCTCGATCTTTTCGCGCGCGAGCCCATCGAAGCCGTGGTGCTCGACTTCTCCATGCCCGGCATGACCGGCGACCAGGTGGCCCGCAACATGCGCAAGGTCAAGCCGGCGGTCCCCATCCTCATGTTGTCCGCCTATACCAGCCTACCGCTCGAGGTGACCCGCCTGGTCGACCTGTACATGACGAAAGGCGAAGGAGCGCCGGCGCTGCTTGAAAAACTGGGAGGCCTTCTGCCCTCGAGTGCATCCTAGGGAGGGAGAGCGGGTGAACGGGGTCCTGTGAACTCTTCAAGCTTCGACCAGATTCTCCGGCAGGTCTTTCTCGTTCCGCTTCTGGTCATTCTGCTCGGCGCCGGGGCCCTCGCCTGGCAGCTACGACAGGCCTACCTGACCGTTGCCGAGCTGCAGGAGACCGACCAGAGCGTCGCAGAAACCCTGCTTCTTGAACGCCTCATCGTCGACCAGGAGACCGGGCTGCGCGGCTTTCAGACGACCGGCGATTCACGCTTCCTGCAGCCGTATTTCGCCGCCGACGAGCAGCTCCCTGCCGAGTTCGACCGCGCCCGCGCCTCCGCCCACAACAGCGCGCGCGAGTCGGCCATCACCGATATCCAGAATATCCATGACACCTGGGAGCAGGCCTTCGCCCAGCCGCTGATCGTCTCCATTCGCGCCGGCGCCACCACCTCGGACGTCGACCTGAACCTGATCGGCAAACGCCAGGTGGACGACATGCGGCAGCGCCTCCAGGCGCTCATCGCCTCCCGCGAGCGGCAGCGGAACGACTACCTCGAGCGCTGGCGGAGCGAGGCCCACTTCATGACCGTGGCCCTGCTCCTCTCGGCCATGGTCATCGGCCTCACCATCGGGCTGTACAGCCGGCGTCAGCTGCAGGATGTTTCCGCCGCCTTCCGCCAGTCGCACAACGTGCTCCGCCTTCGCGCCGAGCAGACCTTCCGCTCCGAGCAGAAGCTGCGCACCACCCTTCAGTCCATTGCCGACGGAGTCATCACCTGCGACGCCCAAGGACGTGTCGACACCATGAACGACGTCGCCCAGCAGCTCACCGGCTGGTCCGCCGACGAGGCCCACAACCAGCCCATCGACATCGTCTTCCGCATCCTCGACTCCACCTCTCGCGAGCCGGTTGAAAATCCCGTCGCCAAAGTCCAGAGACTCGACCAGGTTGCGCAGCTGATCAAACACAGCATCCTCATCCGCAAAGACTTGCAGGAGATCCTCGTCGACGAGTCCGCCGCGCCCATCCGCGATAAGGCCGGCAACATCATCGGCATCGCCCTCGTCTTCCGCGACGTCACCATGGCCATCAAGAGTCAGCAAGCGCTGCTGGCCAACGAGAAGCTCGCCGTGGCCGGACGTCTCGCCGCCACCATCGCCCACGAGATCCATAACCCGCTCGACTCGGTCTCAAACCTCCTCTTCCTCATGGACGGCGAGTCCACACCGGAAGAAAGCGCGCGCTTCCTGCAGCTCGCCAAGCAGGAGATCGGCCGCGTCACCCAGATCAGCCGCGCCATGCTCTCGCTCTACCGCGAAGCCAAGGCACCCATCGCCATCGATCTTAAGGAGATGCTTGAGTCGATCCTGCTCCTGATGGACCGCCGCTTCCTCTCGCTTGGCGTGACCATCGAACCCGACCTCGCCCCCGATCTCATCATCCACGGCTTCCCAGCCGAGCTTCGCCAGGTCTTCACCAACCTGCTCACCAACGCCGCCGAGGCCTCCGGATCCCAGACCGTCATTCAGTTGCGCGCCTCACCCTGCCCTGCAGGCCTCGCCCCAGACGGACTGCGCCGCGAGGCGGGAGCCTTGGTCACCATCGCCGACCAGGGCCCCGGCATCGCCGAAGAGATCAAGGCCGCGCTCTTTCAGCCCTTCCACACCACCAAGGGCGAACGCGGTACCGGCCTGGGACTCTGGGTCTGCCGTGGAATCGTCAACAAACACGGCGGCACGATCGACCTCGAAAGCAATTACGACTCCGTGCACCACGGCACGACGGCCCGCGTCTTCCTCGCCACCAACCCCGTCATCAACGCCGGCGGCGATTAGGGCCTGGTACTCCCAGCAAGTACACCCACACGCTCCTCCAGCACCCCGACCGCGACTTCCGCCGCTCTCCGACAATCCTCCTCGGTCACGTCGAAGTGCGTCACAAACCGCACCGCATCCGGCCCGATCGCGCTAGCCAGCACGCCCTCTTCCTTCAGTCGCGCACAGAAGCCAGCCGCATCCCCACCCCTCAGCCGAAAGATCACAATGTTCGTCTCGACCGCCGGTAGATCGATCTCCACCTCCGGCACCGCGGCCACCGACTCCGCCAGCAGCCGTGCGTTCGCATGGTCTTCCCCCAGCCTCCGTGGCATCTCGTTCAGCGCAATCAGCCCCGCCGCCGCCAGCACGCCTGCCTGCCGCATGCCGCCGCCCAGCGCCTTGCGGTACACCCGTGCCTTGGCTATCGCCTCCGCACTCCCCACCAGCATCGACCCTACCGGCGCTCCCAGCCCCTTCGACAGACAGAACATCACCGTGTCAAACCCGCGTGTGAGTGTCGCCACATCCAACCCCAGCGCCGTCGCCGCGTTGAATACCCGCGCACCATCGAGGTGTGTCGGCAACCCCGCCGTCCGCGCCCCCGCCCAGATCTCCTCGAACACAGGCAGCGGCGTCACCGTCCCGCCCGCAATGTTGTGCGAGTTCTCCAGCCACACCAGCCCCGTCTGTGCCCGGTAGTAGATCTTCGGCGCAATCGCCGGCGCAATCAGCCCCCATGTCAGGATCCCGCGCTCGGCAACGACCGTCCGTGGCACACATCCGCAGAACGCCGCGACCATGCCCATCTCCCAGTCCAGGATGTGCGCCCGCGACTCGCAGATCACCTCCTGCCCATGCTGGGTGTGGATGCGCGCCGCGATCAGGTTGCCCATCGACCCGGTCGGCACAAAGATCGCCGCCTCCCGCCCAAACACCTCCGCCGCCCGTGTCTCCAGCTGGTTGATCGTCGGGTCTTCCCCGTACACGTCATCGCCCACCTCGGCCTCAGCCATCGCCCGCCGCATCGCCGCCGTGGGCCGCGTCACCGTGTCACTCCGCAAATCGATCACTCAATCTCCCTCAAACAGAAGCAGGACCTCGGAACTGCGAGGTCCTGCTTCTAATCCTAAGCTACGGAACAAGGAAGGTTCAGCCGGGTCACGACCTCGCCTTGTTCAGTTGAGCGAAGAAAGCGTCGAACTTCTCCTGGTTGAAGTCGCCCGCAAAGCGCAGCGGATAAACTCGTTTGACCAGAATCTCCTTGGCCTCGGGCTGCGTGTTCAGCAGCTCCATCGTCTCAGCGAGGAACTCCTCAAGCGGCATGGCGTTCGGATCGCTGGCCTGGTGCGCGCCCATCAGCTCGGTCTGCACGTAAGGCGGAGCCAGCTCGATGACTCGCACCGACGTATCCCGAAGCTGGTAGCGCAAGGATTCGGACCAGGAGTGAATGGCCGCCTTCGTGGCGCAGTAGGTAGGCGTCAGCGCCATCGGCACGAACGCCAGCCCGGAAGTTACCGTCATGATGGTGGCTTCCGCCTGCGTCTTCAGGTGAGGGAGCAGCGCCGCCGTCAGCTGCAGCGGCGCGCTCAGGTTGGTCGCGATGGTGCTTGCGATCGTCGCCGGATCGAGCCCCGCGGAGGCATCTTCGACCTTCATGATGCCCGCATTGTGGATCACCACATTCAGCGCCGGATACTTCTCTGTCAGCTGGCCGGCGAACTTTGCCAGCGCCGCCGCATCCTGCAGGTCGACCGCCTCGGCCTGCATGCCGGGGTTCGCGGCGACGACCTCGT
>CAXSDM010000039.1:0-2647 GCA_964235575.1 uncultured Acidobacteriaceae bacterium
CTAGAAGCTGTAGCGGAGCCCGCCCTCGATCCTTCGACCGTTGTCGGCTGCGTAAGGTACGCCGAACAAGGAGGAGCCGAGGACGCCGCCTTCGCCGGTGACGTTGGTGTGGTTGAGCAGGTTCGAGGAGCGGACGTTGGCGGTGAGGGCCTGCTTGTGGTCGGCTTTGGCGTTGCGGGTGAGGGCGAAGACGCGCTGGACATTCAGGTCAAGGTGCACGTTCCAGGGCAGGTCGGCGCGGTTGCGGGCTAGAATGCCGGTGCCTCCGGTGGCGACGAGCAGCCCGTAGCGGGTGGAGACGGCGCCGCTTTGTGAGGGCGAAAGGGCGAACTGGGGGCGATCGTTGAAGTTGCCGTCGCCGTTGTTGTCGAAGCCGGTGGTGATGTTGTAAGGGGAGTTGCCCTCGGCGTAGAAGTCGGTGCTCAGCTGGAGCTTGAGAGGCAGATGGAAGGTGGTATTGCCGAAGGTCTGCCAGAGGGAGTTGCCGGTTTGGCGGGCGTACTCGCCGCGGTCGGTCAGGTCGCTTTGCGGCGAGAAGAAGGCGTCATCGTCGGAGTCGCTGTGGATGTTGACGCGCACGGCTCCGAAGAAGAACTGCAGCCACTTGAGCTTCTGCTGGCTGAGGCCGACGAACTCGACGTCGCCGACTCCGCGGCCGTCGCTTACGAGACGGTAGATGTTGAGGTTTGAGGCGTATGGTCTGGGGCCGGTGGGCTGCCCGTTTGAGGGCGTGTTGACGTTGAGGGTGCGGCCGTCGCGCCACTGCAGGCTGGCGTTTACGGATGTGCTCAAGGTCCAGCCGTGCGGAAAGGTTTTGTTGCCGCCGATCTCGGCGAGCAGGGAGATGGGCGCGCGGAAGTTGGGGTCGAGCGTGCGCTCGGAGTGGATGGTGGTGGCGCCGGCGCTGAACGGGCTTCCGTAGACGGGGTTGTAGACGAGGCTGGTGACGCGCTGGGTGCCGTCTTCGCGCTTAAATTCGGACCAGGTGGTTACGGCGTAGCGGCCGCTGTGGCCGCTGAAGAAGCCTAAATGGGCGTGCAGGCTGAGGGTTTTCTTGCTGTCCGGCGTCCAGACGATGCCGAAGCGGGGTGTGATGTTGGCGAGCTCGGTGGGATCGCTTTGCAGGAAGGAGCGCAGGCCGAGCGAGACGGAGAGGCTGGGCGCGAGCTTCCAGTCGTCCTGGACGAAGAGGACGAACTGGGTCTCGGTGAAGTTGACCTGCGGGTTGCCGGTGGTGCCGCTGAACTGGGTGGGTGTGCCTCCGGGCAGCGCGAGCAGGGTGCGGCGATACTGCTCGAGGCCGGAGATGGTGGCGGTCTGGCCGGTGGGCTGGTTGTTGCTGTCGAGCACCGGGGCGGGGCCGCCGCCGAAGGTATAGGAGCCGTTGAAGTTGGTGGTGAGGGTGCGCTGCTCGCCATAGGTGAACAGCTGCAGGCCGGCCTTGAGGTTGTGATTCTTCGCGGTGACAATGATGTCGTCGTCCCACTCGGTGCGGAACTCGCCGATGCGTTGCTGGCCGATGGTCGCGCCGCCGCCGGTGAAGCTGCCGGAGACGACGACCTGCGGGGCGGAGCTGACGGGGACGTCGGTTTCGCCGCGCCAGTCGAGGCTGACGCGGGACTCGTGCAGCAGGCGCGGGGAGACGGTGGTGACGTCGCTGAAGCGCAGCGTGTGGTCGTAGGTGCCGCTGTCGTAGCCGGTTTCGGCGAGCGCGATGCCGCCGACGCCGACGTTGGCGAGGTGGTTGACGTTGGCGCTGTAGGCGGCGAAGGCCATGTTTTTGGGGCCGAGCTGCCAGTCGACGCGGGCGGTGCCGATCCACAGGCGCTGCGGCGTGGGCACGTTGCTCACGGTGCTGGCCGGGTTGCCGGAGGGATCGAGCGTGACGGCGTTGACGACGGCGAAGTTGCTGATGCTGCGGTGCTCGAGAGCGAGCGAGAAGTTCGAGCCTTGCTTGCGGACGGGGCCGTTGAGCTCGAAGCCGTAGCGCTGCTTGCCGATGGCGGCGCGGCTCAGCGAAAAGGGGTCGCGGGCGTTCATCCACTGGCTGCTGTTGGTGGTGAACAGGGCGCCGTGGAAGGCGGAGGCTCCGGGCTTGGTGTAGATCTCGATGCGGCCGCCTTCATAGGGGGGCTGGCGGTACTCGGCGGAGAAAAGGTCGGGGTTGACCTTGATGAAGGCGATGGAGCTTTTGGGCGGCAGCGGGCTGTCGCTTTGGAAGCCGTCGACGGAGATGGTGGCGTTGGCGGGGTTGGAGCCGGAGGCGGCGGCGAGCTGCTGGAGCTCGCGGGTGAGGTCGTCGGGGTCGTCGGCGAGCGCCTGGAGCTGGTTGCCGGCGAGGGTGGTGCCGTTGGGGCCGCCGAGCGGGGTGGCGGTCTCGGTGGCATCGGCCTGGACGGTGATTTCGGACGAGGTGCTGGGGGTGAGGGTGAGGGTGAGGTCGGCGGTGGGGTTGGCGACGTTGAACTCGAGTGGGGCGAAGCCGGGGGCGACGACGGTGAGGTGGTGCCGCGCGGCGGGAACGCAGGGGAAGCGGAAGCGGCCGTCGTTGCCGCTGGTACGGGCGGAGCCCTGGTCGAGGGTGAGGGACGCTCCGGGGATGAGCGCGCCGGTGCTGTCGACCACGGTGCCGGCGAGGGGCTTGCCG
>CAXSDM010000039.1:2747-10238 GCA_964235575.1 uncultured Acidobacteriaceae bacterium
GCTGGTGAGGTACGCGAGCGCCTTCGGGTCGTTGGACTGGCCGAGCCAGAAGACGGCTTGCCTGCGGACCTCGGGATCGGGGGAGGAACCGGCGAGGTTAACCAGCTTGTCAGTGGCTTCGGGCTGCGGAAGCCGCGAGATGGCGAAGACGGCTTTCCTGCGCACGCTTGCGTCGGCGTCGTGCTCGGCTGCGTCGTGGAGTGCGCCGGCGACGAGCTTGCCTCCAAGCTTTCCGTAGCTTTGGGCCATCCAGAACTGGGCTTGCTGGCGCACGCGCGGGGAGGCGTCGTCATGGGCCATGCGGATCAGCTCGGGCAGGGCGCCGGGGTCTTTTGAAAGGGTGAGGTCGAAGGTGAGCTTCTCGCGGAAGAGGACGTCCGGGTCGTGCTGCGCGAAGTCCTGGAGGGCGACGAAGCCGTCATGGCCGCGCTGATTGGCGAGCCAGAAGGCGGCTTTCTGGCGGAGTTCTAGGTCGTTGCCGGGCCGGGCGAGCGCGACCAAGGCGGGCACCGCGGCGGGGGAGCGATGGAGCGAGATGAGAAAGGCGGCCGTGTCTGCCAATTGGGCGGACGGGCTTGCGAGAGCCTGGGCTTCAAGGGTGGCGATGCTGGCTTCGGCGGAGACGCCTTCGAGCCAGACGACGCGGAGGCCGCCGGCGTCCAGGATGTCTTCCGGGCCGGCGGAGCGGAGCTGGTCGATCTTGCCGCTGGCGAGACGGAGGAGGACGGTGAAGTGGTCGTCCGCGGACGGGTCGTTGCCTCCGCGCGCGTCGTAGCTGGAGTGATTGCCGGACTCGAGATAGAGGGTGCGGGTGCGCGACCGGCCGCTGCGATAGGGCCCTTCGGACGGAACGGTGTAGGCAACCCAGAGCGGCGCGGGCGTGCGGGCGAGGGCGTCGAGCGTGGACTGCAGCGTGCCGCTGAGGGGCTGGCGCGAGACCTGGGCGTTCTCGAAGATGGGCTCGGCGCTTGGGGTTTGCGCGAGGGCGCAGGAGCAGGCGGCGGCTAAGACGACGAGGGCGAGTCGACGGTGCATAGAATTTCTCCTGGGTTGGCGTTACTTGAGCAGCTCGAGCATGTAATCCGAGGCTGCCTTGCCGTGCATCAGGGCGAGCTGGGAGACGATGGCGCGCTTGAGCTCGAGGTCTTTTTCGGCGCGGGCGAGGTCAACCAGGTGCGGGTCGTCTCCGGCGACAAAGAGGGCGGAGATGACGGCGCGTTTGACTTTCGGGTCGGACGAGGTGCGGTAGGCTTCGGCGAGGATGTCTCCGGAGCGTCGGCCCTGGTAGATGCCGCCTGCCTGGATGGCCTGGACCTGGAGGCCGGGGCCGCTCTTGCCGAGGACGAGGTCGTGCAGGAGGGCGTCGGCTTCCGGGGAGCGGCTTTGCGCGAGCACGAAGAGGGCGTGCTTTTTGAGCGAGTCGGGCCGGTCGCCGGTAAGGATGTTGCGCAGAATCGGGATCGCCTGGGCGGGGTCGCGGTGCAGGAGCGAGTTGAGGGCGAGTATTTTGATGTCGGCGTCGGGATCTCTCTGGCCGGTGTCCCTGCTGTCGGTCTGGTACTGGTAGGAGTAGCTCTGGTAGGGGGGGTCGTACTGTGCGTGGCGGTTCGCGCCCGGCGTGCCGCTGGCGCTGGCTTCGGTCAGGTGCAGCGCGGCGCAGTCGCGGTTCCAGCGGCTGGTTTCGTACTGCGTGTGGAGCTGGAGGCACGTGGCGTTGGCGAGGTCGGGCTTGCCGAGCCGGATGAGCGCGTAGGCCTTCCAATAGAGCGCTGCGTCGGCGCGGTGAGCCTTGGCGTTGGCCACCTGGTCGAAGGCGGCAACGGCGTCGGACCAGCGATTGTCGTTCATGGCGTGCGTGCCCGTGGCGTAGGCGGCATCTTCGCTTTGCGACGGCTGGGACGATGGAGCCTGGGGCTCGTCCGCTGCGGCAGGCGGCAGAGACGAAAGAGAAGCTGCGGCGAGGACAAGAGCGCGGAAGAGCGGGGTCATGGGCGTTCCTTCGTAGCTGACTGCGGGTCGGCGGCTTCAGCGTCGTTTTGCTGGAGGATGCGGAGGTCGAGCAAGAGGCCGCTGGTGTTCATCTCCAAGCGGAGATTCCAGCGCTTCGGCGGGTTGGGTGGTTGGTGTTCGACGGAGGTAAGGGTGCGGCCAAGCTGTTCGAGCACCGAGGCCTGGGCGGTGTCGCCGTCCTGCTGCGCACGCTGAATATAGAGAGCATTGGTGAGCAGGAGCTGCGCGGCGCGCTCGCGCGTGGCCTGGTCGAGCGGGCCGGAGGCGTGGTCGATCTCGGTGAGCAGGCGTTCGGCGTTGTCGAGATGGGCGGCGACGTTCTGGTCCTGCGGGTAGGCGGTGAGCGGGCCGGGCTGAAGCGCCGCGGTGGCGGGTTGAACATGGCTTCTATGCGGCAGGGGAAGGACGGCCAAGCCGAGCAGGCAAGCTGCCACGGCGCCGGTCCAGAGGAGCGGCCAGCGGCGTTTTTGCGGGTCGGCGGTGGTTGAGGGCAGAGGAGGCAACGCACCGCGCAGGCGCTGCCACGCGTGGTCGAGATTGGCTTCCGGAACCGGGTCGGCGGAGAAGACCCGCAGGGTTTCGGCGATGGACTCGGCTGCCGAGGCGCAGAGGGCGCACTGCTCGAGGTGTGCGGCCATGGCTGCGGGCTCGCCGGCTTCGCCGAGCTGGTAAGCGATCAATTCTTCTTCAGAGAGGTGAGGGGTCATCGCGTGCCTCCAACGGCCGGCTGGAGCGATCGGCGCAGCTTTCCCACGGCCCGAAACACCGCTTGTTTAACCGAGTTGGTCGGCACGCGCAGAGCCTCGGCGATCTCCGCCAGCGGCACGTCCTCCATGTGGCGCAGGGTAAAGGCGGTGCGCTCCATGGGCGTCAGCGTGGCCATGGCGGCCTCGCGCAGGCTGGCGGCTTCGCCGTCGAGCAGCAGCCGCTCGGGGCCGGCGCTTCGGTCGGCGAGCTTCAGCAGAGGATCGATCCCGTCCGAGCCCGCGCCGGCCTGGGGCAAATGGGTGCGTTCGCGTTGGCGTCGTTCGACGAGGTTGATGGCTGTATTCATGGCGATCCTGTTGACCCAGGTGGAGAAGCTTGCGTCGTGGCGGAAGGTCGAGAGCCGGGTGTAGGCGCGCAGAAACGCTTCCTGCGCGGCTTCTTCGGCGTCGGAGGCGTCTCCGGTGATGCGGAAGGCGATCCGGAAGGCAAACTGGTAATGCTTCGCGACCAGCTCGCCGAAGGCGTCGCGGTCGCCGGCCAGTATTTTTCCGATGACCTCGTGCTCGGCGTCCGTCATTCACGCGATTAGACAATGAGTCATGGAGCCGGTTAGGCCGGTTTCTAGAAAATTTCGGACGAGGCGTTCGTTCCGTTCCACGAGGCACAACAGCAACGCTGGATTACGGGAGTACGGAAAAGCCGGTTTCGGAGCTTGTCTGATGGGGCGTGCCGGGGTCGACTGACACGTGGAGGTGCGCGAAGCCGTCAGGAGTGTTGGCGGGAATCCTGTATTGACCGACCGCGCAGTGTCTGGAGCCGTTGACGCGCCAGTTCGAAAGATTGACCCGAGTGGATGGCTGACCTAACGGTTCTGCCTGGATGTTCAGGGCAGGCGTCGCGGGGCTGAGCGCCAGCAGGCTGACGGTTTCCCCGCGGTGAAAGGCCGTCCTCGGTGCGCAGCCGCAGCGGCCCACGAGGTTGGCGCAGGTGGAGAGCGTGACCTGCGGGGGCAAGGTGGTCTGACGCGAGGTGAGTGCGCGGACCGCTGTGCTTGCGGCCGTTCTTGCGGCAAGCGAAGTGACTCCTTCGGTGAGTGCGGCCAGGGGCGCTATTCCAGCGGCGGTGACCAGGACGGCGGAGATGCGGCCGGTGCGTCCGATGAGCCGGTAATGGTCCATGCGGAGCCGCATCAGCTGCAGCAGAGAGCGCGAGGCGAAGAAGGCCATGCCCGCCTCGGCGAGCGACCGGAACAGCGCTCCGCTCACTGAGCCCGCACCGAGCAGGTTGGCAGTAGCGTAGTAGAACGCAAGCCAGAGGACGAGTACGGAGAGGGCTTGCGTGTAGCGACGCAGCTGGATGCGGCGCGCGATCCCCAGGCCGGCAGCGAGCAGCCAGGTATTGCGCAGAAGAACAAGCGCAGCGAGGTTTGAGGAAGGTACGAGGAGCAAGCCGATCGCCGCCGACAAGAACGGAATGACGAAGAGCGTGATGCGGAAGAGGGTGCGATTGGCGAGGAGCGCGTTTGATAAGGCCGGGCGTGGATTGATCTGAAAGCGTGGCGGGGCGGGTGTGCTGGCGGCCTGTGCCGGTCTGCGCATGGTGGGCTGCGGAGGCTGGGCCGGCCGTGTCTGAAACGGCCGGCTGGGCATGGCTTTCTGTGCGGAGGCGGATGGAAAGGGGTCGAAGCCCTGCAGCAGCACGGTGCGCTCGCACCATGGGCAACGGCTGAGATGGTTGGCGTACTGATGCTGCGGGTTCGCCTTACACGTGGAGAGTGCCGAACCGAGAGTGTGGAGCGCCTGCTGCCACTCCCTGGCGGAGGGCCGTTTGGCGGGGTCGCGATTGCCCTGGTAGAAGGCGCGCACGAAGAGCTCGCGGATGGGGGCGGGGAGAATCGCAATCGGCGGCGCACCGGGGCTGGGAGAGATGCGCGCGGAGCTGCCATAGGGGGAGTCGCCGCGCGAAATGCGCTCCTCGATCGAGGGTGCCTCGCCGGCCTTGTTCCACTTGCCGGAGTAGGGGTGGAAGCCCTCCATGAGCAGGTGGAAGATGAGCACGGCGAGGGCAAAGTTGTCCTGCGGCTCGGTCCGGATCTCTCTGGCCAGATTCGCGCCTTGCAGCTCCGGCGCCATGTACTCCGGCTTGGCCACCGTGCAGTGAAAGATGCCGGAGGCGGTGGTGACCTGCATGGAGTCGCAGTCGACGATGGTGGCGAGGGCCTGGCTGGAGATGAAGAAATTGCTCTCGTTCATGTCGCCGACGATGTAGCCCTTGGCGTGGATGGAGTCGATGACGCTGGCGATGTTTTCGGCCGCGGTGACGAGATAGGCCCAGGTGAAGTCGGGCGCCTCGCCCTGGCGGGTCTTTGCGTTGTAGATCTTGAAGAGCTCGCGATGCCTGGAGAGGTCGACGCGCGGCATCAGGAAGCCGACATTCTTGCGCGTGGCGGGATCAAAGAGCAGCGCCTGCGGCCAGCAGATGGAGACGTGGCCGCGGCCCCGAGTTGGATCGACCGGCGGTTGAGCGACCATCGCGCGCAGCTTGGCTTCGTGCTCGGCTGAGGGCACGTGATAGATCTTGGCGACGGAGGCGATGTGCGTGGGCACGGCCCAGACCTCGGCCTCGCCTCCCTTGCCCATCACCTTGCTCAGCTCGACGGACGTTCCGTGCTCATCACGGAGTCGCATGGCGCACCGCAAGCAGAAGCGTTTTGTCGTCGTCGGTTTTCTCGTTGATGCGCGCAGAGTTTAGCAGGGCTTCCAGGTCGGAGGCGTCTCCGTTGGCTCGCTCGGCGAAGGCAAACAGAGGCTCGAAGAAGGGTGCATGCGCGATGTTCTGCGGGTAGGAGATGGCGACATATTGCAGGCCGTCGGTGAAGAGGGCGAGTGCGTCGATCTCCGCGGCGGGCAGCACTGTGCACAGGGCGTCCTGCTGGTAGGTTGAACCGGTGATGAAGTTGGTGACGTTGATGTACTCGGAGTCGGTCAATGGGGTGAGGACGCGGAGCGCTCCGCCGAGATGCCTGCACACGAGGGCACCATCACCGACCTGGAGCGTGGCCAAGGTGTGTTCGGTGACGACGGCGAGCAGCAGCGTAGTCGCGAGCTCGCGCAGCGGACCGGAGCCGGCGTGCGCTTCGAGTGCGCTGCGAGCGTGGTCCAGGGTCTGGCGCAGGAGATCGTCCCACTCCCAATCCTCGCTGGGGGCGCTGGTGGCCAGATGCTCGGTCAGGAAGTCGAGGGAGCTCTGAACGGCGAGGCTTGACCCTTCGGCGGAGCGGCTGGCGGAACCGGCGCCATCGGCCACGGCGAGCAGGAGCGTCCCGTTGGGCAGCAGGGCAAAGCGGTGTGCGTCCTGGCAGGGAAGCGCGTGCCGTACATGGCTCGTGCCGACGACGGAGCTCCCAACCATCTTCGCCTCTTCCCAGCCGGGCAGCATGCGGCCGCCTAGACGGGAGAGCCGAAGCTGGTGGGAGGCAGCGCGGTTTGCTCGCCCGGCTTGCTTCCCGAGACACGCTTCTGGCTGGAGGAAAGCCACAGGAACAGCTCGCGGAAGTTGATGCCGTCGAGCTTGATGACGCGGTCGGTGATGGTCTTGAGGGTGTCGATGTTGGCCTGGTTGACGGCGACGGCGAAGAAGGTGAGGCTTTTTGCGGCGGACTCCCGGCGGACCATCTCCGCGGCGTGTTTCCATTCATCGGTGGGGCCGCCATCGGTGATCATGAAGACCCATGGCTGATAGTAGGGAACGCCGTTGTCCTTGTAGGTCTGCTTGCGGTTCTTGACCTTCTGGATTCCGTCCAGGATGGCCTCTCCCATGGGCGTGCCGCCGTTGGCCGAGAGGTACGGCGCGGTGAACTCACGGGCAGAGATGAACTCCTGCACGGTCGTAACGACGCCGCCAAACGTGACGATGGCAATCTCGACGCGCTGCTTGGCCAGGCCGTCTTCCTGCAGATCGGTCTGGAAGGTCCGCAGGCCCGCGTTCAAGGCGTCGAGCGGCGCGCCTGCCATGGAACCAGAGGTATCGAGCAGGAGAAGACAGGCGCAGCGTGGGTCAGGGTTGGTCGCGAGCTCGAGATCGATCGCCATGCGTTCCTCTGTTGCGCGTCCGTGTTTGGAGAGCTTTCTCCAAACACGATACAACACGGTTTACGGTGCAACAAAAGCGGTTATTCGCGGCGGCGGTCGCCGGAGAGCTTGGCGAGACCGAGCAGCAGGGTGAGCAGACCGGTAGGCAGGCAGCCCATGGCGAGCATCAGGCAAAGCCAGCCGCCGTTGGTATGTGGACCCTGGTGGCCGATGCCGCCGAAGAGAGTAAAGGCCAGCAGGACGGCGAGGACTCCGGCGCCGAAGATAGACGAGCCGGTGCGAAGAATGGTGCGGGTGTCTGGACGCATACTTGCACGCGTTTGGGACCGCGTTGGCGGACGTGCAGGCGAACGCATCAATGGAAGCTGGCCAGCATGGCGTACACGATGACTCCGGTAACCGAAACGTATAGCCACACGGGGAAGGTGTAGCGGGCGATGCGGCGGTGAAGCGGAAAGCGGCCGGTGAGCGAGAAGAAGAAGGTAATGAGGATCATCGGCAGAGCGACGACCGAAAGCAGGATGTGAGAGATCAAGAGAGCGAAGTAGAACGGGCGGATGAGTCCCTGGCCCTGAAAGTGGGCGTCCCCATGCAGCGCGTGGTTGGTGATGTAGGAGACGAGAAAGAGAGTCGAGAAAAAGAAGGCGGTGAACATCGCGTTGCGGTGTCGAGTGATCTGTTC
>CAXSDM010000039.1:10338-21448 GCA_964235575.1 uncultured Acidobacteriaceae bacterium
CTCTATAGCTAGTCTAAATGGCTGTTTGGATTAGAGTTTCAGGCGATCCAAAGTGGCCGGATCGGGCTTGCCGGCGAAGAACTGCTGCAAGGCCTGGTCAAAGACGTGGTCGCCGGGGTGAGGGGACGACTTTGCGGCTGCGGCGAAGAGGGTGATGGAGGAGTGGAACTTCAGGTTGTCGGGGAAGCCGAAGATCTGGTCGAGCGAGGGGTTTGGTGTCTCGTTCACGAGCGCGGTGCAGGTGCGTAGCCGGGAGCCAAGGATGGGGTGGGCGAGATAGGCTTCGGTTTCGGCCAGGCTGGCGATGGCGTAGCGCTGGGCCATGGAACTCGAGCCGAGGCCGTGGATCTGGGGAAAGATGAACCACATCCAGTGCGAGCGCTTCTGGCCGGCGGCGAGTTCGGCGTGGGCCTGCTCGTAGGTGGTGGACTGGGCGTCGAGGAAACGTTGGAGAGGGTCGGTGGACAAGGCTGGTCCTTGCTGCGAAAAAGTGAAAGCGGAGCTAAAGTTTTCGGACGAAATGACGATAAGGGATAAGGAAGCTGGTCATTGAAAGAGAACACGGCCGTGGGCGTTGAGGAGCATGGCTGCGAGCAGAAGCGGCAGGTAAAGGACGCTGGCTTTGAGGAGGTTGCGAGCGAGAACGCGATTGCTTTCAGCAGAAGGATCGCGGGTGATGGCGGTGAAACGGTAAGTGAAGTAGAGATAGCCGAGAGAGAGAAGCGTTGCAGCGATCGCGTAAGGGATGCCCGTGATGCCGAGAAACGTAGTCCAGAGGGCGACGGGAAGCATAAGGAGAGCGTAGAAGAAGGCCTGGATCGCCGTAGAGCGGGCAGCCCAGTCGATGGGTTGTTGCGTGGCGGCGAGCCGAATGCCGCCATGGCGGTAGTCGTCGCGGTAAAGCCAGCCGATGGCCATGAAGTGAGGAAACTGCCAGACGAAGAGGACGGCGAAGAGAGCTACGGCGGGCCACTCGATGATGCCGCGGGCGGCGGTCCAGCCGATTAACGGCGGCAGCGCGCCGGGGAAGGCGCCGATGAAGGTGTTGAGCGAGGTGATGCGCTTGAGCGGAGTGTAGATGGCGACATAGCTGGTGGCGGTCAGCAGAGTGAGGGTGCCGGTGAGGATGTTCGACTCAGCGGTGAGAAGGAGGGTGCCGGCGACGATGGTGAAGAAGCCGAGGAAGAGGCCTTGCGGAAGGGCGATTCTACCGGTCACCATGGGCCGGTTGCGGGTGCGCGCCATGCGGGCGTCGGAGCGGCGCTCGAGCGCCTGGTTGAGCACGGAGGAGCCGCCAGTGACAAGGGCGATGCCGAAGAGCGCCACGGCGGACTGGACGTCGAACGGACTGACGCCGGAGCGCAGACGGCCCAGGTAAAGGCCCGCGGCGGCCGTAATGAGAACCATGAAGGAGACGCGAAACTTGAAAAGAGTGGCGTAATCGGCGAGGAGAGACGGGGTCCGGACGATCGATCTGCTTTCGGGGGTGAGGGCCTGCTCGGAGATCGCGGAATGGGCCACGTCTTAGTCTAGCGCGTATGCGGAGGATCAGCCTTAAGGCGAGAGGGAGACAAGGGTTACGGCTCAGGTTTTGCTTACGTTGATATAAAAGAGGTCCGTGGCAATGTGGAACTCGTCGCGCGTGAGTGGGGTTTGGAGGACTTGCCACTCGGTGGTGGGATGGAGGGTTTGGAAGTGAGTGGGATCGCCGGCCTGGACGGGCATGGCGAAGGCAGGTTCCTCGGCCTGCCATTTATAGAGGACTGTATGGGTCGTGGAGAGGGGGGTGTCGGGAAGCCAGCTTAGCTCGAGCGAGGGGATGGCGGTGTGATGGAGGTACTGGTTGAAAAAGGGGCGGAGATCCTGGTGGAGAAAGGCAGCGGTGTGCTCGTTCCACCAGGCGACAACGTCCTCGGTGAGGATGTTCTGGTACTTGAAGTGCTGGTAGAAGTCGTGCAGGAGCGAGAACCAGCGGGCGTCGCCTGACGAGCCCGGAGCGGAGATCGCGAGCCAGGAGCGCAGGGTCGCGATCATGAGCGCTCCCTTGAAGTACTGGTCCTGCGGGGGCTCGGCGTCGATGCCGCGGTCGGCAAGGATGGGCGCGTGATTGTGAACTTTGGCTTTGAGGCCGTTGGTATAGGCCAGGGCGTCCGCGCGTCCGTAATGGAACTCGACGAAGAGGGTTTCGAGGTAGGTGTCCCAGCCCTCGTGGATCCACATGTCGGCGCGGTCGGCGGCAGTGATAGAGTTGCCGAACCATTCGTGGCCGGACTCGTGGACGATGATGAAGTCGAAGCGCGGCGAGATGCCGACGCCGGTCCAGTCGCGGTGGAGATAGCCGTTGTCGAAGTCATTTCCGTAGGCAATGGCAGACTGGTGCTCCATGCCGGCGTAAGGGACCTGGATCAGTTTGTAGCCATCACGGGCGAAGGGGTACTCGCCGAAGAAGTGCTCAAAGGCGTCGAGCATGAGCTTGGTCTGAGCAAACTGAACCCTGGCCTTGTCGAGGTCTTCGGGCAGGACATAGAAGTCCAACGTCAGGGGCGGGAAGGCCGGATTGCGGTAGATGTCGGAGAAGTGGGTGTAGGCGCCGATGTTGAGGGCGACGTCGTAGGAGTTGATGGGGTAGGAGACGTGCCAGTTCCATTGGGTGTAGCCGGCTTGCTCTCCCTTGAGTTCAACCCGGGAGACGAAGCGGCCGTTCGAGACGTCGGTGAGTCCGTTCGGAACCGCGATCGAGAGGTCGACGCCTTCCTGCGGCTCGTCGCGCCATTGGTCCTTGCAGGGCCAGAAGATGGAGCAGCCGTCGTCTTCATCGGCGGTGAAGATCCAGGGGCGGCCGGCGGGGTCGGTCTGAAAGCTCATGCCGCCGAAGCGCCCCTGGGCGACGGGGTTGCCGTGGTATCGGACCTCCACGGCGTAGGTCTGGCCTTTGCGCAAGGTGGTGGCGAAGTCGAGGAAGAGGGCGCCGGAGTCGCGGACGAAGGACACTGGGCGATCTTCGAGAGTGATGGAGTCGACCGCGAGCGTCTCGGTAAGGTCGAGCTGGATGCGGGTTGCGTCTTGAAGCATGCGGAAGCGGATGAGGTTGTTGCCGGAGATCGACTTGGCGGCTGGGTCGACGCGGAGCGTGAGGTGATAGGAGAGCAGGTCGTTGTTGGCGCTCCACGGGCCGTAGGCTCCGCGAAGGACTTCGGCGCGGGTGGGCGTTGGCGGGGGCGGGTCGAAGGGCTCGCTGGCCGCGGGAGAGGGATGAGTGGTGGAGGTGGTTGCGGAAGGCGTAGCGAGCTGCTGAGTCGTTGTTTGAGCCGGATTTGCCGGGGTGAGCAACATCAAGAGCAAAGCGGTGCGGAGTGCCGGCATGTTCGCGATTGTAAGGCTATAGTGGGGAGCGGCAGGTCAGGAGGGCGAGAGAATGCTTGAATGGAACCCGGAGTTTCGGGAGGAGTCGGCGTTGCGGGTTGCGGGGCCAGCCGGGGAGTACACGATGGAGCAGCTGGCGGAGATCCCACAGCAGTGGAACCGCTTCGGCGCGGAGCTTACCGGGCTCGGATTAGTTGCGGGGCCGTACTTTGGGGTGATTCTGGGCGACCAGGGCAGGCCGATGCGGTACATCACGGCAATTCCGGCAGAGCAGGTAAAGGAGCAGCAGGCGGGATGGGAGACAGTTGAAGTTCCGGCACAGTTCTATGCGATCTTTGGTGGCGATGGCGGTGCGAAGGTCATCCAGGAGATGTGGGCGGGCATTTGGCGCGAGTGGCTCGGCAACTCCGGACGGACAGTGACCGGGGGACCGATGGTGGAGTTCTACCCGCCGGGCTATGGACAGGGTGAGCACCTGAAATTCGAGATCTGGATTCCCGTGGAGCAATAAGAGGGCTGCCGACTGCACTGAAATCGCGGCATGACAGACGAGATGGAGGATCCGCGGACGTACTTTGCGGCGGAGCGGACGTTTCTGGCCTGGATTCGGACCGGGCTGGGATGGATGGAAGTCGGGTTTGCCATGGCACGGTTCGGAGCACAGGCTGTCGCTCTCTGTGGGAGTGGGTCTGGTTCTTCTGGGCGGGCTGGTGAACGCCGGGGCCGTGACGCATCCCATCCAGACGGGTGAAAGAACTGCGGACAGGACGTGGATGGCGGGAAGGGTGTCGCGGAACGGCGTTGCGCGGGCGGTGGTGCCGGGCGTGGTGGGTGGGCATGGCGGTTTACCTGTTGCTGTTCCGCGGATGCCCTGACGCTCGTGATGGAAAAGGCCTGAGTGCGATAGCCTCGCAGAGCCGGGAAGATGGACAAGGAGAGGGACATGATCCGAAGCAGTCTGAGTCGAAGACAGTTTCTAAGGGGTTCAGGTGCCGCGGCGGCGGTGCTGCTGGGAGGCGGACGCGAGGCCGCTGCCGGGCCGATAGGCTTGCCTGCGGGCATCCAGCTGTACGCGGTGCGTGAGCCGCTGGCGGCCGATGCACCGCGTACGCTGAAGCAGCTGAAGCGCATCGGGTATGGCGAGGTGGAGAGCGCGGGCATGGGCCGGTACACGCCGGCGGAGTTTCGCCAGATGGTCGCCGAGGCGGGATTGAAGCTGCCCAGCGCGCACCTGGAGTTTCGGATGGACAACGATCTGGGTCCGCTGCTGGCGCAGGCGAATGGGCTCGGGGTTCAGTATGCAGTCAGCGCTTTTCTGCGCACGCTGAACGATCCGGGCCGGATGAGCCTTTCAAATACAACAGTGCAGCAAGCAGCGATGCCGCCAATGGGTGTCGATGGATTCGAGCGGATGGCGGCGCGAATGAATGAGATCGGTCGAGCGGCGCGGGCAGCAGGGCTGCAGTACGCGTATCACAATCATAACTTCGAGTTTGAAAAGCTCTCGGATGGCACGCTAGGGTACGACCTTTTGCTGCGCAGGACCGATGCGGAGCTGGTGAAGTTTGAGGTGGACTGCGGCTGGATGGTAGCTGCCGGTTCCAGCCCGGTCCGGTATTTCGGGCAGTACCCCGGCCGCTTTCGCATGTTGCACGTAAAGGATTTTCTTCCGATGGCGCAGCCAACCACCGATATGATTGGCCCGGACCGGCCGAAAGGCGTGGAGCTTGGGCGTGGGTTTGTGGATTACAAGCCGATCTTTGCGGCGGCGCGGGCGGCAGGGATTGTGCATGCCTTTGCAGAGCAGGAGGCGCCGTATACGCGGCCGCAGCTTGAGTCGGCGGAAGTGAGTTATAAATTCTTGCGGGCGATGGGGGCTAGTTGAAGGAGCTACCCATCGCGTGGGTGCGACTTCCTGCTTTGCAACGCTTACGCTAGATACGGAATAACTGCTCAGCATTTCCGTGAGCTATCTTTTCTTTATCTTCCTGGCTGACAGGAAGCGAATCCAGGAACCGTCGGGCACCCGCGAGAGTGAGATAGGGGTAATCCACGGAGTATAGGATTCGATCCACTCCGATCACCTTGAGAATAAATTCGAACTGAGGCAGGGACATCATACCGCTTGGAGTGACATAAACGTGCTGCTTGAATGTTTCGGTAATAGAACGAGTAAGTCCTGTTACTTGCTGGGGAATGGAATCGTCGAGTCTTGCGAGGTAAAACGGCACCATTTCTCCCCAATGTCCGCTGATCACCTGAAGATTCGGGAACTGGTCGAACTTCTTCGACAGTAGTAACCGAAGTAGATGAACGCCGGCTTCGTTGTGCCAACCCCAGCCGAACAGCGAAAGTCTTGCCGTTACCTGCGTGCCTAAACCTCCGTAGTAGGGCTGTTGTACCTGCGGCAACGGGACTCCCGGATGCAGGTAAATAGGCACACGCAGTTCATTCAGTTTGGCCAGAATGGGCTCGTAGCGTGGGTCATCGAGAAAGGTCTCTCCTGGACGCCCAAGCAGCAGTGTGCCGACCAAACCAAGCTCCTTGACCGCGCGTTCGAGCTCCTCGGCCGCGGCTTCAGGATGTTCCCAGGGTAGGCATGCAAATCCACCAAAGCGTGACGGGTTGGCCCGTACTGCTTCGGCAAGCCGGTCGTTTGCCTGCCGCGTCAGCTGAACCTGTTGATCCGCCGGTGCGTTCTGTGAAGGATTGCTGTAGGAAAGTATTTGCATATCGATCCCATGCTTATCCATCGCTGCAAGGCGGCCGCCGTCCCTTTCGGGTAACAGCTTCATCGAAGTTTGAAAATTGACAGTCCTAGGAAGCTTATCGTCGCCGTCTTCAGGGCTTCCGTTGAAGTAGTCGCCAACCTCGGTGAAGTAACTTGCTTCGGCCTTCTGTTTCGGCAGGCCCGCCTGGAAAAGGTCCTGGTCTGAGGTATGCTCTTCGACGCAAATAATCTTCATTCTTTTCTCCATTGTAGTAACTTATGCTTGGTCTCGAAGCCGTCACAAGCAAAACTCAGATTTCCTTTCGGGAATGACAATACAAGAGTGCAGCCAAGCCGTATGCTCACGTCGCAAGCGTCTTAAAGACAAGAGCCTTAAACTTTAAGGCGTCTGCCTGTACACAAAGATCGGCGTTGCCCGGCGGCACGGGATGGCCGGTGTAGATATCGTCCCCGTACACCAGCATGCCGCGTGTATATTCGCCTGCCAGCTCTACGCGAACGAAGACCTGCATGAACTTCAGGCCGATCGAGGGATCGATGGCCAGCGCAACGGCCATAGGATCCGCGTTCACCGATCCGGTCGCTCCGCGATAGGTCATCTCGTAGGTTCGTCGCAGGTTGTTCGAAGCGATGAAGAAGCGGCTCAACTTCGTGTTAAGCGCCGCGGCCTGATCGTAGTCGGCGGCAACCAGGATCGAATCACGGTTGCTGATGTCCGCCGCGTTCAAGGTAATGAGAGCACCGGAGGCGAAGACGATGCTCGCCGCTTCAGGATCGACAAGGACGTTGTAGCTCGGCGGCATGCCAGGCGTTGCATAACGGCCTCCGACGAAGACGATTCCCTTCAGCTTTGTCGCAAACTGCGGGTCGCGAAGGATAGCCATGGCAACGTTGGTCAGGCCACCGAGTGCGAGGATCGTGATCTCACCGGGCGCGGCATGCACCGCGCGGATCATCATGTCCACGGCATGCTCGGCTTCAGGCTTCTGGCTCACCTCGGGTACAGAGACATCGCCCAGCCCGTACTTGCCATGGATGAACGTGGCGACCGGGTACGGACGGTTCAACAGCGGCCTGGCCATGCCGCGGTAGACCGGAATCTTTCCTCCCTTGCCTGCAAGATCCACGACGAACAGCGCATTGCGCACCTGCTGGTCGTAGCCCTCGGTGCCCATGTTTCCAGGGCAGACCGTCACCGCATCGACGACAAGTTGCGGGCTGGCCAGGGCCATGAGAAGCGCCAGAGCATCATCGTTGCCTGGGTCGGTATCGAGGATCACCCGGCGGATGCCTTGCAGGCGCGGTTTGGCGAGGGCGATCCCGTTCGGTGGTCTGATGGTGGGCGTCGACTGCGCTACGAGTAACTCGCCAGGGCCGCTCGTGCCGGCCAGCGTAAGTCCGCTTGCGATCATTCCACCCAGCGCTTGCCGTCGCGTCCACATCGGAATGACTTCCCCCTGGTGGTGTTTAGGTTCACTCTATCTGACACAGGCGCCGAACGAAGCAACCGCGCTCAGCTCCAGCCCTCGTTCTCAGCCGCCACCGATCTTGCCCAGGCCGATGCCGATGACATACGTCACGGCGCCTTCAAGCGCGCCGATCCAGGTCATCTCGAATCCGCTTGCCCACCAGGAGCGGATGGTGATGAGCGACTTGGCCGCGCCGACGGCGAAGTGCGCAGCGAGTGAGATAACGGCCGCCAGAATTACGGCTGGAAGCCCTGTCAGGAAAAAGAACGGCAGGATAGGGATGAAGGCGCCGACCGCGGTCGAGAGTGCGCCTGAGACCGCGGAGACCACAGGATTGCTCAAGCCCTCCTCGGTCGTGTTGAGGCGCTCCCTTGCCAGTGCGCGGATGAGCTGATGCTTGTCCTTGGCAATGTGGTCGACGAAGCGGCGCGCGTCCTCTTCCGGTAGCCCGCGGATCTGGTAGCTGAGCGAAAGGATCTCGCGTGCCTCCGGCTCATTCTCTTCGACCGCCTCCTTCTCGCGCGCGAACTCTGCTTCGTAGATCTCGCGTTCGCTTTTTGCGGCGAGATAGGCGCCCGAGCCCATCGAAAGCGCGCTGGCGATCATGCCGGCAAGGCCCGCGATGAGGACGAAGTGGCTGTTGCCGAGCGTGGCGCCGGAGACGCCGGAGACGATGCCGAAGATGGAGCCGAGGCCGTCGTTGACGCCGTAGATCGCGTCGCCGACCCAGCCGGCGGCTTGCGCATGACCCTTGTTGCGGGTGGCGACGAGCTCGTTGAGAGCGGCCTGGGCCTGCTCGGGAGGCAGCGCCGGCAGCGCGCCGCGGGAGCGGATCAGGTTGCCGAGCGTGAGGTAGTGTTCGCGTTCGTCGGCGATGACCTCGTTGAGGATGGCGAGGCTGGCCGGATCGCCGAGAGCCTTGAGCTGCTTGCCGTACTTGGCGATGTCGCGGCCTTCGTCGATCTCCAGGCGGCGGAGCGCGAGGTCGCCTCCGCCCAGGCGATTGGCAAGGGAGTCTGCCTGGCCGGAGGGATCGCCGGTATACGCCGGCTCGGGTCCGCCGAGCGCCGCGATGCGCCCGGCCCAGAGATTCGCGTGGTGCTTCTCGGCGGTGGCGAGGCCGCGGAGAGCGTTGCGGCGATGAGCGTCGGACTCCTGGGCGGCGAGCGAGGTGTAGGTGTGGAAGCCTTCCATTTCGGCCTGCCAGTTGGCGGCGAGGGCGGCGAGGAGTTGGGTTTGGTCTGAGGAGGTCATGAGGCTTTGGTGAGGGTATCAGGTGGGGGTGATGGCAGGAGGGTGCCCGGTCCGGTGGTGATCTCGAGATCCACGGCGGGGAGAAACCAGGTCTCAGAAGCGAGACCTGGGGCACCCGGTTCTTCGGCTGGGGCTAAAAGGCGACGAGACGGGCAGTGAACTGGATCTCGCGTGGGCCGCCGATGCGGGAGGCTCCGGGGGCGAAGAGCGGCTGGCCGGCGGACGGGACGGGGGACGCGGGAGTGCCATAGAGCGAGACCTGCTCGGGGCCGAAGGTGCGGTTGGCGGCGCCGAAGAGATTGAAGACGTCCATGAAGAGGTCGAGGTGGTGGCCCTCGCCTTTGAGGGTGAAGTCCTTGACCAGGCGGAGGTCGGTGTTGGTGAAGGCGGGCTGGCGGAACTGGTTGCGGGTGGAGGTGAGGCCGTTTACGAGGGCGCGGTCGTTGAAGTCGTTGGCGTCGTTCTGGGTGTCGAAGCCGATGAGCGCGGTGTAGGGCGCGCCGGAGTGGGTGATTAGGAGCGGGTTGAACTTGAGGCCGAAGGGCAGGTTGAAGATGGCGCTCGCGTTGAGGGTGTTGCGCTGGTCGAGGTTGGAGAAAGCCTGCTCGCCGCGCAAGTTGAAGGGGCTCTGGGCGGAGTCGATGCTGTAGGGGCCGACGTTCGAGTCGTCGTCGCGGGTGCGGGCCAGGGTGTAGTTGATGGTGAACTGGGTGCGGCGGGAGAGCTGGGCGATGGCGGCGAAATCGAGGGCGTTGTAGGAGGAGTGCGCGGAGGACTGCTCGACCAGGAAGCGGCCGAGGCCGAAGGTGGGTCGGGCGGCGGGGAATACGGGCAGGCCGTTGACGCTGATGGTGTTGGGGTTGAGGTTCTCGTCGAGGCGGCGGTCGAGGTGCCACGTGGCGGCGTGCAGATAGCCGGCCCGCAGAGTGAGCCTGGGCGAGAGCGTCTGGTCCAGCGAGGCCGCGGCTTGCAGCGACGTGGGGTTGCGGAAGCTCGGGGCGATGCCGGCGACCAGAGCCGAGGGAGTGCTGAGGCCGGAGGGTGCGGCGGCAAGCGCGTGCGGGGAAGCGGCGAAGGCGCCGGTGAGGGTGAGGAGCTGGGGGTCGAAGTAGCTGTCGGCGGTGACGGTCTGGGTGCCGTTGTCGGCGAAGATGCGATGGAAGAGGGTGGCGGGCGTAGGCGCGGCGTAAAGGCCAGAGGAGAGGCGAACGGTGGTCCTGGCGAGGGGGTTCCAGGCGAGACCGAGGCGAGGTTGCCATTCGGCGAGATCGTTGGGGATGTGCTGGGTTTGCGCGAGTGAAGAGTTGGGGTGCGGCGGCTGCGGGTTCCACTGCGCGCCCCAGCGCAGGCCGGCGGTGAGGGTGAGCGCGGGGCGGAGCTCGAGGTGAGCGTTGGCATAGAGGCCGAGCTCACGGACCTGGCCGCTGTAGCGCGGGTTGCCGGTGACGAAGGTCTGCTGGAAGCGCCGGGGCTGGTTGGCCAGGTAGCTCGAAAGCGAGTTGTAATCGAAGCGGCCGTTGAGGTTCTCTTCGCGCTGCTCGTAGGCGGGGTCGAGCTCGAGGCTGCCGCCGAGCTCGAACAGGTTCTTGCCGCGGACGAGGGAGAGGGTGTCGGCGAGCTGGTTTTGCTGGGAGGTGTCGAGGTGCGGGCCGAGCGCGTTGCCGCCGAGGATGCCAAAGCCGTTGATGAAGAGCTCGGGTGCGGAGGAGTTGGGCGTCTCGCCGCGATGATCGGAGGACCAGGAGAAGAGCGCCTGGTTGACCGTGCGCGGGTTCAGCACGGAGGTGAGGCCGGCACGGGTGAAAAAGCTTTGGCCGCTGACGGAGGCGGTCTGGGAAGGGGCAGCGAGGGTGCGGGAGAGGCCGCCTTCTAAACCGGGTGCGGCGTTCGAGATACGGAGGCGGTTGGCGGCGAGTTCGAGATTGAGGGTGTGACGCGGGTTGAGGGTCTGATCGAAGCGCGCGGAGAAGGCGAGGGGTGTGTTGCGTTCGACGACCTGGGTTTGTGTTGCGCTGAGCGCAGGGGGAATCGTGGTAGCGGGCGCCTGCGGGGCGAACTGGAAGAAGGTGGGCAGATGCAGGAAGTCCTGCTCGAAGCCGAGGTAATAGAAGCTGCGGTCCTTGCGGATGGGGCCGCCGAAGGACGCGCCGTAGGTGCTCTCAAAGTTGTCGAGCGAGTGGCCGAAGGCGTCGGCGGAGCTGAGTGTGGCGGGGCGGGCGGTGTAGAAGGCCTCGCCGTGGAGCTTGTTGGAGCCTTCCTTGGTGGCGACATTGACGAGGCCGGCGTTGGTGCG
>CAXSDM010000040.1:0-11736 GCA_964235575.1 uncultured Acidobacteriaceae bacterium
TCATACGTACCCGGCTGCACCTGCGAAAACGCGTACTCGCCCTTGGACTTGGTCGATGTCGTCACAGTCGCACCCGTGGCCGGGTTCTTGATGCTTACTGTCACGCCCTGCACCACGGCTCCAGTCGAGTCAGTCACCACGCCGCTTAACCCGGTGGTGTTGGTCTGCGCGAACGCGGCTGAGCCCGCCAGCATTAACGTACCCGCAAGCGCGGTCGAAGACCCAAGGCCAAGGGAGCGGGAAACCAGAAACCAGGAACGAGCGTTGCTGCCAATCTGCATGGAACACGACCTCCGAAGGAAAACAAAACGTCCGCATCGGCACAGAGACGCGACGGATCACACGCAGGCTTGAGCATGCTCCGTTCGCTTGGGAACGCTGTGCGACTTGAAAATGATGACTGATCATAGCGCGGAGAAACGCGCATCGGACCACGGCCCCGGCTTTGCCTATTGCCGGCATAACCGAAAACCGTGACGATGGCTGCTTCTCATGTTGGCCGTCCGTACTGCTTTCTATACGCGCGTCCAGCGGCCAATCTCCCGACAACCATGCCCTTTTCACCAGCTCCCGACGCCTTCGCAGGCGGACCTTGTGATACACCAGATGTAACCCGAACGAAGAGGTGCTGCTTGGATTTTGACCAGTTGAAGACTTTTCTCGAGGTCTCGCGGCAGAAGAGCTTCTCCCGCGCCGCGGTCAAACTTCTTGTGACTCAACCCTCCATCTCCGCGCAGATCTCGTCCCTCGAAAAGGCCATCGGCGTTCGCCTCTTCGAGCGCGGAGGAGGCAAGGTAACGCTCACCGCCGCCGGACGCGTCTTCGAGCCTTTCGCCGAAGACTGCATCTCGCGCCTCAATCACATCTCCATCACCATCGCCGACCTTGAACGCTCGCCTCGCGGCAGCCTGCTCATCAGCGCCAACGACTCTACCGCGCTCTACGTCCTGCCCACCTTCTTCGCCAACTTCAAGAAGCGCTATCCGCGCGTCTCGCTCAACATCGTTCGCGCCGAGCGCGCCAAGACCATCGAGTCCGTACTCAACCGCGAGGCCGACTTCGGCGTCGTCTCGATGCCCGTCGCCGACCCCCGACTCCACGTCGAAGTCATCCACGAGGACGAGTGGACGCTCTGTCTGCCGCAGGATCACGCACTCGCCGCCTCGCCGGTCGTCAGCCTGAAGCAGGTCTCGCAACACAACCTGCTGCTTCCCAAAACGGGCCGCCGCCGCGAGCATCTCGACCGGCTCTTCGCCCAGTACAAGATTCGCCCCCGCATCGGCATGGAGCTCGACTCCTACGAACTGCTCAAACGCCTGGTCATCGCCGGCATGGGCATCGGCTTCCTGCCCCGGATCAACGTGCTGGAGGAACTGCGCTCGGGCGTCCTGACCGCGGTTCAGACCGAGGGCGTCGTCATCCCGCGCAACCTGGCGCTGATCTCCCGCATGGATCGCGAGCTGACCCGCGCCGGCCATGCCTTTTATCACGTCGCCACTCGCGGCACGCATCCCACCGCCGAGCCGGAGCGCGAGTCCGAACGACCGGGCACGCCGCCCTCGGAGGCTCGCCAGCACTCAGCGGGAGACGCCCTGTGAGATTTCGCCTGCTCACTGCCGCCGCGTGCCTCGCCTCGCTCCTGCACGCCGCACACGCCCAGTTTCCGCAGCCCGATGGTGGCTCCATCCGCCCCGGCATCCTGCCTGCTACCTGGAACACCGGCGGCCCCAAGTGCATGGACATGCCCGAGTGGCAGATCCACGAGTACAACCCCGACCTCTTCATCCTCCGCCAAAGCGGCTGCACGGACTACGAGAAACCCTTCGTCTATCTGCTCTTCGGCAAGCAGAGCGCGCTCTTATTCGACACCGGTTCCCGCAAGGGCAATCTTGCTCCCACGCTGCAGCGGCTGATGCATCAGTACCTGGTCCGCAATCACCGCGAGTCCATGCCCCTGATCGTCACGCACTCGCACTCCCACAGCGACCACATCGCCGGCGATGCCGCCATCCAGGCCCTGAACGACCCCGCCGTCCCCATCACCTTCATCCCGCCAACCGTCGACGGCGTCCGGCAGCTCTATAAGATCGACCACTGGCCCGACGACATCGGCTCCCTTGACCTCGGCGACCGCGTCATCGACGCCATTCCCATCCCCGGCCACGACACCTCCAGCATTGCCCTTTACGACCGCCAGACCGCCATCCTGCTCACCGGCGACAGTGTCTATCCCGGACGCATCTACATCCGCGACTTCCCCGCCTTCGCCCTCAGCAACGCCCGCCTGGTCAAGTTCACCGCCGATAAGCCCGTCAGCCACATCCTCGGCTGCCACATCGAAGAGACCAACATTCCGTTCCTCGACTACTCGGTCGGCACCATCTACCAGCCGAACGAGCACCAGCTCTCGCTCTCCCGCGGAGTGCTTTTGGAGATGCAGGCTGCCCTCGACACCCTCCACGGCGTGCCGAAGCGCGTCGCCTACGCCGACTTTAGCCTCTGGCCCTCCGGCCCGGCCTTCCGCGCCAACGATGCAGGCGCTCAGGAAGCCTACCGCCAGCGTCAGCAGTACCAGCAGGAGCATATGTGGGACCAGACTCAGCCCGCAGCCCCGCCTAAACCATAGGCCCTCCTTTACCTTCCTTACGCGGTAAACGTCTGATAGATCCTGCCGGCTCGCACCGCTGCAGGCCTCTTGCGCTCTAAAACGGGTCCTGGCAGCGCCGCGGCCGGAGTTGCGCGAGCCGGATCGCAGCATGCCTCCAGCGCCTCCACGCAGCACGCATCCAGCTGGTGCGGGGTCATCTCGCGCAGCTTCCGCACGGCTGCCGCATGCGACGCTCCCGGACGATAGGGGCGGCCTTCCGTCAGCGCCCGATAGATGTCCGCCACCGCAATCACCCGCGATTCGATCCTCAATTCAGGTCCGCGCAAGCCGTTCGGGTACCCTGATCCGTCCAGCTTCTCGTGATGTGCTCCGGCAATCTCCGCCAGTTCCGCGAACGGCTCAATCCGGGCCAGAATCTGCTGTGTCCGCCGCGGATGCTCCATCACCGTGTGCCATTCGTCCGCGGTCAGCCGCCCGGTTTTGTCCAGGATCGAGTTCGGCACCGACAGCTTGCCGAGATCGTGCAGCAGTGCCGCCCGGTGCACCACTCGCAGCCGGTCCGGCGGCAAACCCAGCTTGGCCGCCATCGCCACCGCTACCCGCGCAACGCCCAGCGAGTGGCGATAGGTGAAGGGGCTTTTCGCGTCCACCACATCGGCAAACGCCTCGCAGATGCGATCGATCTGCTCGGCTCCCACGCCGTTCGACGCCTTGGAGTCCAGCGCAACTACCAGCTGCCTGGTCACGTCCAGATCATCCGCCGGCAGACACTCTGTCCAAAGCTGCCCGGAGCTGTCCAGCGCGGACACCGCCTCGACCAACTCCGGGTCGAACCAGCGTCCGCTGCGTTGGCGCAACTCCGCGATTGCCGCCGCCGGAGTCAGTTCGCAGGCAAACGCATCCAGGTGCTCGGCCAGCGAGACGATCCGAGCGAGCAGCGGGATTGCTCCTCCGTGCAGGCGGCGCGGAGAACCGGACCCATCCCAGCGCTCGTCCAGCGCTAGCACCGCCTCGCAGGTCGCGGCCGAAAGTCCCAGCTTGCGGAGGATGTTCGCACCTCGCCCGCAGCGCAGCAGAAGCATCTCGCGATCGCTCCGCCGTCGGCGCGCGTCCATGTGCAGAACGCGTCCAAACTGTTGTCTTCGAGCAAGCTCGCCGCGCCTCTCCTCGTCCATCCGCTCCCATGCGTAGTGCGATCCCTGTGACGGCGTCTTCCGGGGATCGGTGGCCGCGCCGCGCTGGTCCAAGCGCTCGTTTGGGCGCTCGTTTGGGCGCTCGTCTAGGCGCTCGTCTCCCCGCGCCATCTGTCCCAGGCGAGAGGCGTTGATGCTGCCTCCGATATCCTTCAACAACAGCGCGTAGTAGAGCGGCTCAAGCTCCCTCGCGGACAGGCCCAGCGCCTGTCCGAGGCGCATGCCGAGCAGGCAGCTGCGCAAGGCATGACCTGGAACCGCATCCTCCGTCAGGTCGATCGCAAACGACAGGGCGGAGAGGATCTCGGAGAACGTGATTACGACCTTGCGGGCCGTACCTGTGCTCCGGAATGCGCCCGGACGACCCACTCTGTGTGCCGGTTCAGAAGCCTCGTGCATGAGTTTTGCGTCCCTCGTCTCCGGCTGTTTCCCGTGGAGTCGTGTGCCGGAACCACGCCCCGTCTGGCGATTCTAGAGCCTGAAACAAGCTGATTTACCCCACATTCGACCATTGTTGTAGGTCGAATCCAGGCAATTGCCACAGAAGTTGCACGTATCCCCGGCCGAAGCAAGTCGGTCACTTATCGCGTCCTCCGACATCGCATCGATGAAGCCGCTAGGGAAGGGAACGGAGCCACGCCGCACGCATCCACCTTTTCGCCTTGCGCGTAGTCTTACATAAGAGCGGCGGCCGGCAGACGCGGCCAAGCCCGAAAGGCACAGGATGCTGATTCGCAACACGAAACCATACGGCGGCGACATCGCCTCCTCCGAGATCACGCCGCACTCCATCTTCGAGACTGGCCGTCCTTCCCGTCGCGCCTTTCTCTCCGGCGCCACCGCCCTAGCCGCCTCCGGCCTGCTCGCCCGGCCAGCCTTCGCCGACGACACCCTGACCACGGTCCCCGGCAAGTTCCAGGCGACCGACCCCCAAACGCCCTTTGCCAAAGCCACGACCTACAACAACTTCTACGAGTTCGGCGTCGACAAGGACCTGCCCGCCAAGAACGCCCACACGCTCCACACCCGGCCCTGGAGCGTTGAGGTCGCCGGACTGGTCAAGAAGCCGCTCACCGTGGGCATCGACGACCTGACGCACTATCGCCCGCTCGAGTCCCGCGTCTACCGCCACCGCTGCGTCGAGGCTTGGTCCATGGTCATTCCGTGGGACGGCTATTCGCTCTCCGAGTTCATCAACTTCTGCGAGCCTCTTCCGAGCGCCAAGTACATCCAGTTCGTCTCCGATCTGAACCGCAAACAGATGCCCGACCTGCCCGACGGCTTTCCCTGGCCCTATCTTGAAGGCCTGCGCATGGACGAAGCCATGCACCCGCTTACGCTGCTCACCTTTGGCTGCTACGGCCAGGTCCTGCCCAATCAGAATGGCGCTCCCGTCCGCGTCGTCGTGCCGTGGAAGTGGGGCTACAAGTCAGCTAAATCTATCGTCAAGGTCATCTTCACCGATAAACAGCCCAAGACCATGTGGAACGAGCTGAACAGCGAGGAGTACGGCTTCTACTCGAACGTCAACCCGAACATCAGTCATCGCTGGTCCCAGGCTCACGAGCGCCGCATCGATGGAGGCTTCCCGCACAGTGTCCCCACCCAGATGTTCAACGGGTATGGAGACCAGGTCGCCAGCCTCTACGCCGGCATGGACCTGAACCGCTATTACTAGCACGTTCTCAAGCCGGGGTGCCCCATTCATCGCAGCCGGATCGCGATGAGTGGGCAGGTACACTGCTCACAGCACACGAACCCAATTCTAACAACCACGCAATGCCCACTCGCCTGATCCCTTACGTCAAAGCCGTCGTCCATCTCCTCTGCCTTACCCCCCTTATCCTGCTTCTCGCGCGCTACCACTCCGGCGCGCTCACCCTGCTGGCCGATCCCGTCAACTACATCACCCACTTCACCGGCGACTGGGCGCTCTGGATCCTGCTCGTCTCGCTTGCCGTCACGCCTCTCCGCCGCCTCCATCCCCGGCTTTCAAACCTGATCCGCTTCCGCCGACTGCTTGGCCTCTACGCCTTCTTTTACGCCTCGCTCCACCTCGCCACCTACGTCTTCCTCTTCTCCGGCTACGACCTCGCCTCCGCCTGGGCCGGCCTCACCAGCGGCCATCCCGTCGAAGTCTGTCGCCAAGCTGTCGCCATCTGGCCCACTCTCCTGCAGGATCTCGAGAAACGTCGCTTTATTCAGGTCGGCCTGCTCTCCTGGGTGCTCCTGCTCGCCCTCGCCCTCACGTCGCCGCAGATCGTTCTGCGCAAGATGGGCGGCCGTAACTGGCAGCGTCTCCATCGCCTGGTGTACCTGGCTGCCGCCGCCGCCTGCATCCATTACTGGTGGCTGGTCAAGGCCGGCGTCCGCCGCCCGTTGCCCGACACCCTCGTCCTGACCGCGCTTCTGCTCGCCCGCCTCGTCTGGACTTTGCGCAAGAAGAGTCCAACTCCCCGCACCGCCGCCGCAGCCATCCCCTCTCTGTGAACCTCTGTGTGTCCTCCGCGATCTCTGTGCTCGTTCTCCGCAACTCCTGTTTCCCGCACGGTTCTAATCAGAGGGAGGCGCCACGATGCGAGCCGGAATCTGCTTTCTGACCTGCACCCTGCTCGTATCCTCGGCTCTCACGCAGGAGGATCCCCCTCCCCACAAAGCCACCGCTCAGCTCAAGCTTCCCCCCTCGAAGATCGCTCCCAATCTCCCGCTCAACCCCCGCGAACGCGCCGTACAGCTCCTCGACCGATTCACCTTCGGCCCGCGCCCGGGCGATGTCGAGCGGGTGCTCGCCCAGGGGCCCGATCAGTGGTTCGACCAGCAGCTCTCGCCCGACGTCATTCCAGATCCCACCCTCGCCAATCGCCTCCGCGACTTCCCGACCCTCACCCTGCCTCCCGACCAGACCCTGCTCCGCTTTCCAGACCGCGGCACCGTCGAGCAGGTTGCCGACGGCAAGCGCCCGTACCCGACCGACCTACTGCTGGCCAGCGTCTACGAGGTCCAGGTTTACAAGCTTCAACAGGAGCGCAACGCAAAACTCGCCGGAACCATGGTCCCGGACGACGCAGCGAAAGACGCTCAGAAGAAGCTTGACCAGGCGACCGCCGCCCGCGTGGCCGGCCAGCTGTTCGCCCTGCCCAAAGCCGCGCGCATGACGGCCCTCGACGCCCTGCCCGCGCCCGACCGCATCGCCTTCGCCAACTTCGTTCCCGGCGATCAGCGCGTCATTCTTTTCAATGATTTCACCCCCCGCGAGCGCGAGACCATCCTCGCCTTCCAGGGCGGCGTTGGCGCCCAGAACCGCACGCTCGACGAGCTGACCCAAGCCAGGCTCCTCCGCATCATCCTCTCCGAGCGCCAGCTCCAGGAGGTCATGACCGACTTCTGGTTCAACCACTTCAACGTCTTTGCCCCCAAGGATTCCGACCAGTGGTACACCACCAGCTACGAGCGCGACGTGATCCGCCCGCATGCCCTCGGCAAGTTCCGCGACCTGCTGCTCGCCACCGCCGAAAGCCCAGCCATGATGGTGTACCTCGACAATTGGCTATCGATCGGCCCCAACTCGCTCGCCAACGGAGTCGACCCCGCGAAGCCCAACTCCCGGCCCGGCAAGCGCGGCCTCAACGAAAACTACGGCCGCGAGGTGATGGAGCTGCACACCCTCGGCGTCAAGGGCGGCTACACTCAGGCTGATGTCACCGCGCTCTCGGCCATCCTTACCGGCTGGAGCGTCGACCGGCCCAACCAGGGAGGCCCGTTCCTCTTCGACCCAAAAAAACACGAGCCCGGCCCCAAACACTGGCTCGGCTATACCATCGATGAAGCGGGCAACGTCTCCGGCGGCAAGCCCATCGCCCCCGCGCTCGTTCAGATCATCGCCCACGCCAACGCCCAGCCCGGCATGAAGCAGGGCATCGCCGCCCTTGTCCTGCTCGCCGCCAGTCCGCAAACCGCCCACTTCCTCAGCTTCAAGCTCGCTCAACGTTTTCTCGCCGACGACCCCCCGCCTGCCCTCGTTGACCGCCTCGCCTCCGCCTATCTCACATCCGACGGCGACCTCCGCACCGTTCTCCGCGCGCTCGTCCAGTCGCCCGAGTTCAACTCCCACCGCTATTTCCGCAACAAGGTCAAGACCCCCGAAGAGTTCCTCGCCTCCGCCTTCCGAGCGACGCTGACCGATCCCCAAAACCCCGGTGCCATCGCCGGCCGCCTCAACGACATGGGCCAGCCGCTCTACCGCGCGCTGCCGCCCACCGGTTATTCCACCACCGCCGACCACTGGATGAACACACAATCCTTGCTCGCGCGCCTCAACTTCGCCGACCAGCTTACCCATAACCGCTTTGCCAACCAGAAGTTCGATTCGTCCCGCGTCCTCGCGCTGTCCCTGATGACGGACCGCGCGGCCAGCTCCTCCGAAGCCTCGCACGCCAGGCCCGTGAAACTTACGCCCGCCGGCCCAACTTCAGGCCCAGACATCGCTCTGAGCGTGCTTGAAGCGAGCCTCATCGAAGGCGAAATCTCCCCCAGCACCGCCCAGTTCATCCGCTCCCAGCTCAACCAGCAGCCCCCTGCCAGCCCCACCGAAACGCTCAATCTTCTTACCGCCCTCCTGCTCGGCAGCCCCGAGTTCCAGCTCCGCTAGCCTGGCCAGGCGCAAAGCTGTCCCGCACATCCTCGCCTTCGTTCTGGCAAAAGCCAGCATCTCAGTCGCTGCTCACTACCGCCTTCCAGTCGCCCCAGGAACAGGAAAGTTGCTCTAGTTTTAGCGAAGAGCGGTATCGACCTCCTTGTAGTACGTCGGTGCTTTTAGAATCTCGCGGGGCTTCGAGCCGTCGGCCGGGCCGACCAGGCCATCCTTCTCCATCATGTCGATCAGGTGCGCGGCGCGGCCGTAACCGATGCGCAGGCGACGCTGAAGCAGCGACGTAGAAGCCTTGCCGAACTCAAACACCAGGCGGACGGCGTCGTCAAACAGGTCGTCGTTATCGTCGCCGTTGACCGGGCCATCGCCTGCGGTGTCGGCTTCTTTGTCGTCCTTCGGTCCTTCGAGGAAGCCCTGGACGTACTCGGCTTCGCCCTGCGCGCGCCAGAACTCGGTCACGGCGGAGATCTCTTTTTCCGTGACGAAGGGTGCGTGCACGCGCTGCAGACGGCTGGTGCCGGGCGGCAGATAGAGCATGTCGCCGCGTCCGAGCAGCGATTCCGCGCCGTTCGAGTCGATGATGGTGCGCGAGTCGACCTTGGTCGCCAGCCGGAAGCTCATCCGCGTGGGCACGTTGGCCTTGATGAGGCCGGTAATCACGTCGACGCTCGGCCGCTGCGTGGCGAGGATCAAATGAATACCGACGGCGCGGGCCATCTGCGCCAGCCGCGTGATGGACTCTTCGACGTTCGAGCGGTCGAGCATCATCAGGTCAGCAAGCTCGTCGATAATGATGATGATGTAGGGCAGGGGCTCCTGGTTGACGTCCTCAAACAGGTACTCGGAGCCGTTGTCGAAGAGCTTGTTGAACTGGTCGATGTTGCGGACGTGGTTGGCGGCCAGCAGCTTCAGCCGGCGCTCCATCTCGCGGACCGCGTTGCGCAAGGCGTTGGCGGCGAGCTTGGCCTCGGTGATGATAGGCGTGAAGAGGTGCGGGATACCCTCGTACATGCCCAGCTCGACGCGCTTGGGGTCGACCAGGATCATGCGGACCTGCTCGGGCGTGCTCTTGAAGAGCACGGACATGATCATGGCGTTGATGGCGACCGATTTGCCGGAGCCGGTCGAGCCGGCGATGAGGACGTGCGGCATCGAGGCAAGGTCGGCGGTGACAATGCGTCCGTTGATGTCTTTGCCTAACGCAATCGCAAGCTTGCTTTTGCTTTGCGCGAAGGACTCGCACTCGACCACATCGCGCAGCCAGATGGTCTCGCGGTCGTGGTTCGGGACCTGGATGCCGACGGTCGATTTGCCGGCCATGCGCTCGATCAAAATCGACTCGGCAGCCATGGCGAGGCAGAGGTCGTCGGCCAGGCCGGTGACGCGGGAGTACTTGACGCCGGCGTCGGGGCGGAACTCGAAGGTGGTGACGACCGGGCCGGGGTTGATCTGGGTGACCTGGCCGTCAACGCCGAACTCGCCGCACTTCTGGACCAGGGTGCGGGCCTCTTCGCGGAGAGCTTCTTCGCGGACAATCTTCTGTTCTTCGGACTGGTAAAGCAGGTTCGAGGACGGCAGCTTGTAGCCACGCACGGAGCGTGCGGTAATGGCGACTGCTTTCTGGTTGGCGTCGGCGCGGCGGCCAAAGGTGGGTTCACCGGAAGCGGCTACGGGCTCCGGGGCAGGCTCCGGCGGGAGCGGAGCGGCTTGCGCGCGGGCCGGCTCAGCGGGTCGTGGTGGCTCGATGGCGCGCGAAAGGTCCTTGGCGCGCGCCGGGGTCTTGGGCGAGACGAAGGAGAATGGCTCCTCATCGTTGCTTGCCATGAAGCTGGTTTGGGTCGCTTCGTGGAAGTCCGGTGCGTCCAGTTCGTCCGGCTGCGGGGGCAGAGGAGCGGCCGCGGCGGCAAGCGCTTCAGCAAACGGCGCGGCGGCAGCCGAAGCGGCGGAGAACGGAGTGACGGGAGGCGCGTCCACGTTGGTGCGCGGCATGGCCTGCCAGACGGAAGCGGGCACCGGGGCCGGAACAGGTTGTGCGGAGGCGGTCGCGGCGGTGCGGTTGCGTCGGCGGCTCAGCCAGCCGAAGAGGCCGGAGAGCAGGGTGTTGGGGTGAGGGCGATTTCTTTCTGCGGCGGCCCGGGCGGTGGCTTCGCGCTCGTGTCGGGCTTCGGCGTCGAGCTTCTCGCGTTTGGAGCCGAAACGCTCGCCCTCATCGTCGAGCATCTCGGGGGCGAAGGCGCCGGAGGGTTTGCGGCGGAAGCGGTTCCAGCGCTCGCGCAGGGCGCCGATAAACGCAAAGTGAACGGTAAGCCACTCGCGTGCGGTGTTAAAGCTGAACGTGGAGACGAGGTAAAGCGAAAGCGCCACCATCAGCGCCACAACGAGCGATGCGCCGGGCAGGTTGAGGCTTTGGACGAGCGCGCCGGCCACCAGCACCCCCGAAAGCCCGGAGATGGGCAGGGCATTGCGCCAAAGCAGATGCCCGGGCAGCAGGGCGAGCGCGGCCGGAGCGAAGACCAGCCACAAAGCCAACCCCAGCAGCTTGGCAACAGGAGAGCCCGCGGGACGGGATCGCAGCCAGCAGATACCGAGGCGCGCAAGCAGAATCGTCAGGAAGAGCGAAGCCACACCCAGGATTTGCAGCAGCGCGTCGGCGAGGTAAGAGCCAGTCGGGCCGATCCAGTTGTGGGCCGGCCGGTTTGCCGGGGCCAGCGCGCCGACCGTGTTAAAGGAGGGGTCGGAGGGCGTATAGCTGACTAGGGCGAGCAGCAGCAGAACGGCGCTTACCAGCACCAGCAGCCCCAGGACCTCGTTGAGGCGGCGGTTGCGCGTCGGCGTGGCGATCAGGCGAAGGGGCTTCATCGGTTCTCTTTCTCGGAGCGCGCCGGGACGCGGACGAGCGCGAACGACTTGTCCTCTCGCGAACTCCAGGCTTCTGATCAATTACAACAGAGCGGGCCTTGTTTCCGGCAGGGTGGAGCGGATCGGGAATCAGGATGCAAACCATCCCGGATGCGCGGCATCTACTCCGTTACATACCAGCTGCGCGGGCATTGGTTCGTGCAGTGTGTGGCGTTTTGGCAGGGGCGCGGGATTTTCGCGATTTCTCCTGCTTGCCATCGGCGAAGGAGAATCGCAGACAGTCGATGGACCCTGCTGCAAGCGTTACCGACATTTTGAAGCTCCGAGGACGAAAGGACGCCCATGGCCGAGATGAGTAACAGTGATATGGAAAAGGTTCTAAAAGATGTAATCAACGTGCTTGAGGACGGCCAGAAAGGCTTCGCCGA
>CAXSDM010000040.1:11836-13568 GCA_964235575.1 uncultured Acidobacteriaceae bacterium
ACCTTGGGACGCCTTGCGCTGGCTGTGCTCTTCCTTGGGGCAGGAGCTATGCATTTCGTTGCTCCAGCCGCCTATCAGCGGATTGTGCCGCCTTACCTGCCCGCTCCATATGTGCTGGTCTTGGTGAGTGGAGCTTGCGAGATGCTGGGCGGTGCGGGGCTGCTGCTGCCCCCTACGCGCCGCGCCGCGGCATGGGGGCTTGTTCTTCTGCTCATCGCGGTGATGCCGGCCAATGTGCAGATGGCTCTCGACCATGCGCAGTGGCCGAAGATCCCGGAGTGGGCGTTGTGGGTGCGGCTGCCCATCCAGCTGCCGCTGATTGCGTGGGCGTGGATCTATACCCGGGCTAAAGCCGCATAGGCCCGAAGTGCAGGTAGAAGACCACTGCCGAAGCCAGCAGGCAGTAGATGCCAAAGAGATACCACTTGCCGGACTCAAGCCAGCTCGAAAGCCACCGCAGCGCAACCAGGCCGGCCAGAAACGCGAAGAACGCGCCGAGAAAGCTGTACATCAGCCCCGCCTTGAGGTCGACAGGCGTTCCGAGGGCCGCTCGCGCGTGCGCGTCCTTCATCAGGCGAAGGCCTTCCCGGGCAACAACCGGAGGCGTCAGCACGACGGCCAGCGCGAAGCTGAAGCGCTCGGCCCGCTCCTTGGTTGCGCCGGTGAGCATCCCGGTAGAGATCGTGGTGCCAGAACGCGAGAAGCCGCGGAACGGAAGCGCAAGCCCCTGCACAAAGCCCATCCACCCGGCCTGCCCCATCGTGACGCTGCCGCTGCCGAAGTTGCCCGTAATGGACTCGCGAACGGGCGGCGCAATCTGCCGGCGCTCGATGAGGCCGGCGATCAGGATCAGCAGGCCAGCGGCGGCAAGCGCGGGCGCGACCAGGTCAAGCCGTCCGAACAGCTGCTCGATCTCCGCCTTGGGCTGGCCGGCGAACATAGTCTTCTCAATCACTTTCTGCAGACCGAACCCGATAACGCCGGTGAGCAGGGTGGCCCAGACCACGCGAATGGCGAAGCGCTTGAACGCGTCGGCGCTTGAGAAGTAGGTGTTGACCCAGGTCTTCCAGAAGTAGGCGATCACCGCGAACATCGTGCCGGTATGCAGCATCACCAGCAGCAGGGTCATCTGGGGGGCCGAGGGGTCAAGATGCATCAGCTTTTCGGCAACAACGACGTGGGCGGAGCTCGAGACGGGCAGCAGTTCGGCAAGTCCCTGCACGACGGCAAGGATGATGATCTGAAATAAGTTCATGCGGCTATTCTAGCCGTGGGTTGTTGCGGTTTTGCGCTAATCGCGGTCGTTTCCGTAAATCGAAAGCCCCTGCTTCACCCGGAAGGCAATCGACACGGCGCGAGCCGTATAGTCCGAGCCACCGAAACGTCGCTGCATCTCCTCGGCCATGGCCTGGGTGCGTTGCGCGGCGTTGTCGGCGCGCTTGTGGTCGTCCTCTACGGTGTACATGGAGACCAGCACGCCTTCGCGGTAGACCGCGTTGTAGAACGCCTCGGGGGCCTTGGGCGACTCAGGGTACTGCTCGGCGTATTTTACGTAGAGGTTGGCTTCCATCTCAGGACACTTGGGCAGTCCCTGCCAGTCGCCGCACAGCTTGTTATCCAGCAGGTCATACGCTGCAAGAAAAGCGTACTTGGTGCCGGGATAAAGCTTCATCACCTTCTTGAGCGGACCGTCGTAGATCGCCGGCCGCAGATAAGCCTCCTGCTCCTTGGC
>CAXSDM010000040.1:13668-20869 GCA_964235575.1 uncultured Acidobacteriaceae bacterium
CTCAGCACGACAACCATCTTGCGGGCAGCCGGAAGCTCATGCGCATGGAAGAGCGCGGCGGCAAGCGTGACGGCACCGCTCGGCTCGGGAACCAGATCGGTGTGGGTGAGCAGGGTGCGCATGGCGGAGAAGATCTCGTCCTCCGTGACGGTGACGATGCCGTCGACAAAGCGCAGGATGTGCTCGAAGTTGAGCGCGCCCAGCGATTGCGTGCGGAGGCCGTCGCCGATGGTGCGCGTGGTCAGGGCGGCCGGCCACTCGACCAGCGTGCGCGTGTCGAAGGACTCCTTGGCGTCGGCGGCCAGCGCCGGCTCGGCTCCCCACACGCGCACTGCAGCGTTGCACAAGCCGGCTTCTGCAGAAAGTTTGACGGCTGTAGCGACGCCGCTAAGCAGCCCACCGCCCGAGACCGGCGAGAGCACCAGATCCACATCGGGGAGTTGCTGCGCAATTTCCAGCCCGCAGGTGGCCTGGCCGGCGATGATGTGCGGATGATCGTACGGCGGAATGATCGAGTAGCCGTAAACGGCCGCGAGCTCCTCCGCCTTGAGCTTGCGCGCCGAGCTAGCCGGGCCAACGAAGACGACCTCGGCCCCAAGCGCGCGCGTGGCGTCGATTTTCACCTGCGGAGCGTTGTCCGGCATGACAATGACGGCCTTGGCACCGAGTGCGCGGGCCGCGTAAGCGACGCCCTGGGCGTGGTTGCCGCTTGAATAGGTGATGACGCCGCGAACGAGTGCGCCGGGTGCGAGCTGCGCGATCATGTTATACGCGCCACGCAGCTTGAAGCTGCCGATCGGCTGGGCGGACTCGCACTTGATGTAGAGCTCAAACGGCAGTGTGGGCAGCGGCAGGGGGACGAGCGGCGTTTCAACCGCTGTGCCATCGATGCGGATAGCGGCGGCCTGGATCTCGGGAAGGGTGATGAAGGTTGGCATAACCATTCTCAGCATTACCTATCGCGGTGGTCAGGCGCAAGCCGCAAGCAAACACTTGAGGACCTGCACGGCATCTCGCATCAAAGGAGGCTACCAAGGCTGGCTTCGGTCGAGAGAGTTACTCCACGAGTTCACGGAACGGGCGTTCTCTTATGCAGCGCGGGTTGTGCAGCGCGGGAAGGCACTTTTCCTGATTGCAGAACAAGGGTCCAATAGGCGAAGATAAGGCGAACATATGCCTTCAGCCCACGCTCTCCGAAACCAAATTGAGGCCGCTCTCAAAAACAAGATTCCGGCTGCGCTTTCCCCCGCGCGGCGTGGCGTCCGATTCGCAATGCCTACCGGCATACCTGCGTTTGACCATGTGCTAGGGGGTGGCTTGCCTGCGGCGGCGATTACTGAGCTGGTGGGTTCGTCCTGCTCGGGCCGCACGACCGCCGGGCTGGCTTTCCTTTCGTCCCTGACGCTGTCTGGAAATGTATGCGCCTGGATTGACGTTGAAGATGCCTTCGACCCCGAATCCGCCGCGGCGAACGGAGTCGATTTGGAGCGGCTGCTCTGGATTCGATGCGGGAAACTTCAGCATGTTTCCTCACCAACAGCGCGCGATGAAGGCAAGAGCGTTGTTCGTGGTGGGGAGGGACCGCCTGCACCGCCCCATGACACGGGCGGAGGTGGCAGTCATCCGCGCTCTGAAGGGCGCGGTATGCCGCAAGCCATCACTGCCATGCTGCATGCGCACGGCGGTCAGCAGGACCGGCAGATTCGGCGAGAGAAAAAGATGGTTGGGACTCCCGGCGCGCCAAATCGGCCCGTATCTCAGCGATCCGAGCAGCGCGAAGAACAGGTCAACTCCGACCGCCTGCCCGCGCGTCGGGGTGACAACCTCACGTTGTCTCCTCGTTGTGCCGAGCTCCAACCTCGGCGTCTTGCGGGCCTACCCTCCGGCGGACGCCGCCCAGAACCACCAGGCCTCGTCCCTCCCGACCCTTCCACCTCTCGCAAGCCGTTGCGTTCGCTCGATCACGCTTTGCGAGCAACCGATTTACTCCTGCAAGGCGGTGGCTTCGGCGCAATCGTTCTCGATTTAGGCAGCTTGCCCCCGGAGATGGTGTGGCGCGTCCCGCTGGCGACATGGTTTCGGTTCCGCGCCGCATGTGAGCGCACTCGCGCCAGCCTCCTGCTTCTGACGCAGCATTCTTGTGCCCGCAGCAGCGCCGAACTTGTTGTGCGCATGGAAGCCGGAGACATGGAAGCCGAGAGCAAGGTCATGACCGGCATTCGCTACCGCGCTGTTGTTGAACGCAGCCGAACTCAGGAGCAGGACACTCGGGTCGTTCCGATTCGCAAGCCGCCGCAGTCTGTGAAGCCGGGTCAATGGAGGAGCAAGGCCGCATGGGCGCAAGCAAAGTGACGGAGACACTGTACGTCTGCGTCCATGTCCCGGAGTTTTCCTCGCAGGCGTTGCTGCGGCTTCGACCGGGACTGGCAGCCCTTCCGGTGGTAGTGCTGGCAGGCGATCCACCCTTTGAACAGGTCTGCAGTGCCAATGTACCTGCGCTTCGGCTCGGGGTAGCCCGGGGCATGACGCGTGCGGAGTTGGACGGCTTCGACGGCCTCAAGGTCCTTTCTCGCTCGGAGCAGGAAGAACGAATCGCGCGCACCGCATTGCTGGAGGCTGCGGGCGGATTTACACCCCGGGTCGAGATACAGTCTCACGTCTCGGCGTTCGTCATGGTCCTGGACATGACGGGCACAACGCTTGTTTTCGGCACCGCTCAACAGGCGGTCAACCGCATTGCTCGCGCGCTCTCGGCGCTCAACCTCCAGGTCCGTGTTGCGGCGAGCGCAAATTTCCGAGTAGCCGTTTGCATGGCACCATCCGCCCGCAAAGACCCAATCCTTGTCCCATTAGGCTCCGAAAGAGAATGCTTGCACGCTCTTCCGCTTTCGGCTCTCAACCTCACCGCGCAACAAGCTGACACGCTCGCGCTTTGGGGACTGCATACCTTGGGAGAGCTTGCGGACTTGCCCGAGGTGGAGTTGGTTGTACGCATGGGGCAGGAAGGAAAGCGGCTCTGGTTGCTGGCGCGCGGCGAGCATCCGCACTTGATGGTTCCCGAAGAGCCGGTGTTTACACTCGAAGAGTTTGTCGCCTTCGATGCACCGGTGGAACTCATGGAGTCGCTGCTCTTTGTGCTTGGCCCCATGCTCGACCAACTGCTTACACGCGCACAGAACCGCGCTTTTGCCATCGCAAGCGTTACGGCGAAACTCAAGCTTGATGGCGGCGGCGAGCACGAACGTACCGTCAAGCCCGCGCTTCCGGTGCTGCAACGCGAGGTGTTGCTGAAGCTTTTGCATCTCGACCTCCAGGCACACCCGCCTCCGTCCGGCGTGATGAGCGTCTTTCTGCAGGCGAAGCCGGGGGACCGCAGCAAGGTACAAATCGGCCTCTTTGCCCCGCAACTTCCCGAATCGATGCGGCTGGATGTGACACTGGCACGCATTGCGGCGCTGGTTGGGGAAGAGCAGGTAGGGCGTGCTCAACTGCTCGACACGTACCGTCCTGACCGCTTCTCCATGGAGCGGTTTACGGTTCCCACTTCGCCACCGCAAGCGGTGCAAGCGGGGCGCGCCGTAGCTCTGCGCCGCTGCAGACCTCCGTTCGAGCTATCTGTGCAACCTGAAGGCGCGCGTCCCTCCTCCTTCTTTTTCCACGGTAAACGCTACATCGTCCGGCAAGCTTACGGCCCTTGGCGCAAGAGTGGGGACTGGTGGTCGTCTGAACTTTGGTCGAGAGAAGAGTGGGACGTTTGCGCCTCCACGGAAGCGGACGAAACCCTGCTCTGCCTCATCACGCACGATCTTCTCCACCGCCAATGGCAGCTCGAAGCGCTCTATGACTAACCCCGGGTACGTCGAACTGCACGCGGCCAGCGCCTTCAGCTTTCTTGAAGCCGCCTCGCATCCCGAAGGGTTGATTCGGGCCGCCGTAGAGACAGAAATGCCCGCGATGGCCCTCTTGGACCGCAATGGGATGTACGGGGCGGCCCGCTTTCATTCCTCGGCGAAGACCAACGGGGTCCGCGCCCACATTGGGGCAGAAATCGCCGTCAGCGATCTTGGCTCACGCCTTCAGCCTCCAGGGTGGTTGCCGCACCAACACGTGCCGCAGCCCCTTCGTATTCCGCTGCTTTGCACATCGCGCGTTGGATACCAGAACTTGTGTCAACTCATCACCCGCTTCAAAATGCGCGAGCCACATAAAGCTGAAGGCAGCGCATTGACTGCGGACGTTGCGGAGTTCTCCGCCGGTCTTCTCTGTCTTACGGGGGGAGACGAAGGCCCGCTCGCCGCAGCACTGGATGCCGGCGGTGAATCCAAAGGGCGCGAATGCGTCAAACAACTCACCGAACTCTTCGGTCCTAGCAACGTCTATGTCGAGCTGCAACGCCACGGCAGCCGGGCCGAGGAGGCCCGCAACCAAGCTGCGATCCGCATCGCCGAAAGCCTCCAACTGCCCGTTCTTGCAACCAACGGCGTCCGCTACGCCACGCAATATGAGCGTGAAGTGCTGGACGTGTTTACGGCTGTCCACCACCACGTCTCGCTCGATAAGGCGGGCCGTCTCTTGCAGGCCAACTCGCAACGGCACGTACGAAGTTCCCGCGCCATGCGCCGTCTCTTCGGAGACCTTCCCGAAGCCATCGAAAATACGCTGCTCGTCTCGCAACGCCTGGAGTTTGAGCTTGACGACCTAGGCTACGAATTTCCTCGATTCGACACCCCGACCGGCGAGCCCATGGAGGTGTTTCTGCGTCAGCGGGTCGCCGAAGGGATCGAAAATCGCTATGCACCCAAGCGTGATACTGCTTTGCACGAACGCGCTAAGGAACAAGCGGCCCGCGAACTCTCTCTTATCGAAAAACTCGGGTTTGCAGGCTACTTTCTCATCGTGTGGGACATCGTCCGTTTCTGCAAAGGAAATGACATTCTGATTCAGGGCCGGGGCAGTGCCGCCAACTCCGTGGTCTGCTACGCGCTTGAAATTACGGCGATTGACCCCGTCGGAATGGACCTTCTCTTTGAGCGTTTTCTCAACGAGAACCGCAACGAATGGCCCGACGTAGACCTCGATTTACCCTCCGGCGACAAGCGCGAGCAGGCTATTCAGTATGTCTATGAGCGTTACGGACAGCTCGGCGCAGCCATGACCGCGAACGTTATTACCTATCGCGGCAAATCCGCCGCACGGGAGGTCGGCAAAGCTCTTGGCTTCGACGAAGACACCCTAGGTCGTCTTTCCAGTCTCATCGGTCGTTGGGAGTGGCGCAGAAAAGATGAGACGCTTGGGGATAACTTCCGGCACGCGGGCTTTGACCTCGGGCATTGGCGCATCGCTAAGTATGTCGAATTGTGCGAGCGGATGCAGGACCTCCCGCGTCACCTCGGTCAGCACTCCGGGGGCATGGTCATCTGTCAGGGCAGCCTCAACAAAGTGGTGCCGCTGGAACGTGCTTCGATGCCCGGTCGTAGCGTCGTTCAGTGGGACAAGGATGATTGCGCTGACCTCGGCCTCGTCAAAATTGACCTGCTCGGGCTCGGCATGATGGCCGTGATGAAAGACTGCCTCACCCTCATCCCCGAGCACTACGGCGAACCGGTTGACCTCGCCCAACTTCCGCAGGATGACCCCGAGGTATATGCCACACTGCGACGGGCGGACACCGTAGGAATGTTCCAGGTTGAAAGCCGCGCTCAGATGGCCTCCATCCCGCGCAACGGTCCTAAGAAGTTCTACGACCTTGTTGTCCAGGTGGCGATTATCCGCCCCGGGCCTATCGTCGGGAAGATGATGCATCCCTATATGCGCCGGCGGCAAGGCAAGGAGGAGGTTACCTATCCCGTTCTTTCGCTCAAGCCCGTACTTGAACGCACGCTTGGCGTCCCGCTCTTTCAGGAACAACTCCTGCGCATGGCGATGATCGTCGGCAAGTTCACTGGCACCGAGGCCGAAGAACTGCGAAAAGCGGTCGGGATGCGCCGTTCCTGGAAGCGCATGGAGGAACTCATGGTGAAGCTCCGCAAGGGCATGAGCGACAACGGCATCTCGCAGGAGACGCAGGAGGTCATCGTCCAGAGTATCCAGTCCTTCGCGCTGTACGGCTTCCCCGAGTCGCACGCGGCCAGCTTTGCGCTCATCGCGTATGCCTCGGCCTACTTCAAGGTGAAGTATCTGGCCGCTTTTACATGCGCTATGCTCAACAATCAGCCGATGGGCTTTTACACGCCGGCGGTCCTTGTCAAGGACGCCCAGCGCCACCACCTCCGCGTGCTGCCGATGGACGTTCAGAGGTCAGGCGTTGAATGCACAATCGAGCATGAAGCGTTCGACATCCTCTCGGTGCGCCTTGGGCTTAACTATGCCCGTACCCTCAAAGCAGCAACGGCTTCGCAACTCGTGGCAGCACGTAACACGTGTGGCCCATTTCAAAGCGTCGAAGACCTTGCTCTTCGTGTCCCTGCGTTGTCTCGGAGCGATCTTGTTCAGCTAGCCCGTATTGGTGCGCTGAACGCCTTGGGCGGAGTGGATCACCGCCGCGATGCTATCTGGCAAGTCGAGCAGGCTAGCCGTCCGGTAGGCCCGCTCTTGCGCGGCCACGATGCCTCACCCTCTGACAACCCCAGAGTCGTTCCCTTGCGGAGGATGGGGACTGAAGAACGCCTCGTGTCGGATTACGCCGGTACAGGACTCACAACGGGGCCTCATCCGATGGCATATCGCCGTAGCGAACTCCGCACGATGGGCGTCCTTTCCGCCCTGGACCTGCAAAGGAAGGAAGAGGGAAGATACGTCTGTACTGCTGGGTGCGTCATCGCCCGCCAACGCCCCGGGACGGCTCTAGGCTTCATCTTTCTTTCCGTGGAGGACGAGACGGGCATCGCCAACATCATCATCCATCCGCAGCTTTACGAGCGGGAACGCGTACTCGTCACGCGGGCGAAGTTCCTCAAAATAACCGGCCTGCTCCAGAATCAGGACGGGGTCGTTCACGTCAAAGCGGATAGGCTGGAGTTGCTGCAAGGCCCGGCAGTTGAGGTCCGTTCTCACGACTTCCACTAGCGGACACGCACCGCATATTCGACACCAAACAACAAACTGTTGGGCGTAATCAATGACAAACAATCCATAAAACCCCGTATCGGGAGTTAGTAAGCTAGGCGGGGCAAACTTGCAAACAACCACGTCCGCGCCGAAC
>CAXSDM010000041.1:0-3124 GCA_964235575.1 uncultured Acidobacteriaceae bacterium
GGCCAGCGTGGGCTGATCGTCGCGCCGCCGCGTACCGGTAAGACGATGCTGCTGCAGTCGATCGCGAACTCGATCACGTCGAACCATCCGGAGGTGGTGCTGATCGTGCTGCTGATTGACGAGCGGCCGGAAGAGGTGACGGACATGCAGCGGTCGGTTCGCGGCGAAGTCATTAGCTCCACGTTTGATGAGCCGGCGGCGCGCCATGTGCAGGTGGCCGAGATGGTGATCGAGAAGGCCAAGCGGCTGGTCGAGCATAAGCGCGACGTGGTGATTCTGCTGGACTCGATTACGCGTCTTGCGCGGGCGTACAACACAATCGTGCCGCCATCGGGCAAGGTGCTCTCAGGCGGCGTGGACTCGAATGCGCTGCAGCGTCCGAAGCGGTTCTTTGGCGCGGCGCGCAACATTGAAGAGGGTGGATCACTGACCATCATTGCCACGGCGCTGGTCGATACTGGCTCGCGCATGGACGAAGTCATCTTTGAAGAGTTCAAGGGTACGGGCAATATGGAGGTCATTCTTGACCGCAAGCTGGTCGACAAGCGGGTGTTCCCGGCCATCGATATTCAGCGTTCCGGTACGCGTAAGGAAGAGCTGCTGATTCAGAAGGACGACCTGCAGCGTATCTGGATTCTGCGCAAGGTGCTCAATCCGCTTTCGCCGACCGAGGCGATGGAACTGCTGACGAGCCGGCTGGAGAAGACGAGGAATAACTCCGAGTTTCTGCACAGCATGAGCAACAGCTAAAGCCGCTTACAATCGAGAGCCTCTCATCCTCATGCGGGCTGAGAGGCTTCCTATTTGGTTCACGGATGCGCCTGATCATGTACATTCTTACCCATGGGATCGCTCTGAATGAGAACAAATCTTGAGCTTGACGAGGAACTGATGGAACAAGCGATGCAGGCGAGTGGTGCGCAGAGCAAGCGTGCGGCTATCGAAACTGCTCTGCGTTTATTGGTAAACCTTCATGCACAAACCGGCATCCGCAGTCTTCGCGGAAAAGTTGAGTTCTTCGACGTTGTTCCTGTTGCCGCTCACAGGAAGATCAGCTAGTCACCCTCAATGGTGATTGTCGACACGTCCGTCTGGATCGACTACTTTTCCGGCGTAATTCGTCCCGAAACGGAATGGCTTCACCGAGAAGTAGGCCATCAAGAGATCGGGCTTACGGACCTGATTTGTTGTGAGCTTCTGCAGGGAGTGCGAGAGGACCGCAGATTCAAAGAGCTTCAAGGCACGCTTGCTGCGTTTCCAGTGTTTTCCTTGGGAGGTCTTGATCTTGCGGTGAGTTCGGCAAAGAACTATCGTGTCTTGCGCAAACTGGGTATCACGATCAGAAGCACCATCGATTGCCTGATCGCAACCTTTTGCCTGACGGAAGGGTACACGTTACTACACCACGATAGCGACTTCGATCCTTTTGAGAAGTACCTACACTTGAGTGTCGTTCGTATTTGAAAAATATCTAATATCCATTAGCGAGCAGGTAGTCTTCAGTCACGGTCCACTTCCGGGCGTGTAGGTCGGAGCGGCGAGCGTCGGCCTGCTTTTCGGCATACTTGGCCAGGGCGTCGACCTCGATATTGAGCGAGCTGCCGGGCTGCAGCGCGTGCAGCGAGGTGACGGCGTAGGTGTGGGGGATGACGGCGACCGAGACGACGTCGCCGAGGATGGCGGCGACGGTGAGCGAGATACCCTCGACCGTAATCGAGCCCTGGGGGGCGATGTAGCGGCTTAGCCCCGAGGGAACGGCGAAGCGGAGACGCCAGTCGCTGACGGCTTCATTGGCGGGGTCGATCGCATCGATCGAGAGGAGCGTGCCGACCCCATCGACGTGGCCCTGGACGACGTGGCCTCCGAGGGGCGAGCCGGCAGGGGTGGGAAGCTCGAGGTTAACGACATCGCCGGGCTGGAGCTTGGCGAGCCTGGTCCGCTCGACGGTCTCCTGGGCGAGGTCGGCCGAAAACTGGGTGTGGGTGATGTCAAGCGCGGTGAGGCAGACGCCGGAGACGGCGATCGAATCGCCCGTATTGAGCCGTGGCGCGAGGTCCGGGGTGGAGACGGTGAAGCGCGTGGGGCCGGCGGCGTTGCGGGTGGGGATGACGGAGACGAGGACGCCTGTGGCTGCGATGAGGCCGGTAAACATGCTTCCAGCTTAGTCGAGAGGAGGCAGGCTCTGCCATGGGTCGCGGAGCAGGCCAGAGACTTCGACGTCCGCGCCGACGCTTTGCTTCTCGACGCGCAGCAGGCTTTGTTCGAGGGCGAAGGAAGTCGGGCCGCCGAAGGCGAAGGGGAGGGCGTCCGGTCCGAGCTCAATTTCGGCGTAGAAGAGGACGAGGCGATCGACGAGCTGCTCGCGGAGGAAGGCGCCGTTCAGGGTCGAGCCGGTCTCGAGCAGGAGGCTGAGGATTTTGGCTTCGTGGAGGTGGTGGAGGAGATCGCGCAGGCTGAGCGGGGCGAGGAGCTGCGTGATGCGTACTCCGCGGGCCTCGAGAGCGCGCAGTCGTTCGGCTGAAGCGTCTTGCGCACAGAAGAGCCAGAGGTCTTCGGCTGCGGTCTGGACGAGCTTCGACTCAATGGGGGTGCGGAGGTGGGTGTCGAGGACGATGCGCTGGAGGGGGCGGCGGCGCGGCAGGCCGGAGCGGTCGGTAAGCAGCGGGTCGTCGGCAAGGACGGTGCCGATACCGACCAGGACGGCGTCCGAGGCGTGGCGGAGGCGCTGCACCTCGGCGCGGGCCAGGGGGCCGGTGAGCCAGAAGGGTTGGGTGGCGGTGCGCTGGGCCGGATGCGGGGCGAGCTTGCCGGCGACCGAAAGCGCGGCCTTAAGCGTGACAAACGGACGATGCTTGGTAATAGAGCAGGCGAAAGCGTTGTTGAGGGTGCGGGCTCGCGGTTGAAGTATGCCGATGGTGACCTCGATGCCGGCGGCGCGGAGTTTCCGGAGGCCGCGGCCGCTGACCTGGGGGTTGGGGTCGGCGGTGGCGACGACGCAGCGAGCGATGCCGGCGGCGATGAGGGCATCGGCGCAGGGGCCGGTGCGGCCGTGGTGGCTGCAGGGCTCGAGCGTGACGTAGGCCGTGGCGCCGCGGACATCGTGTCCGGCGGCTGCGGCTTGTTT
>CAXSDM010000041.1:3224-14263 GCA_964235575.1 uncultured Acidobacteriaceae bacterium
GTTGCTGATTCTCGCGGCGGTGCCGGCGTTCGCACAGGATACCCTGTCGCTTCGGATTCGGGCGATTGCCGCGGAGGCGCAGGGCAAGGTTGCGGTGGCGTGCGCGTTGCCGGGGTTGGAGTTGCACTGTGATCTGGAGGCGCATGCGCATGCTCCGATGCAGTCGGTGTTTAAGCTGCCGCTGGTGATGGCGGCGCTCGACCAGGTGGAAAAAGGAAAGCTGGCGCTCGATCAGCCGGTGCGCTTTCTGCCCGAAGACCGCATCCTGCCGCATGTGTACAGCCCGTTGCAGGACAAGTATCCGCGGGGCGGAGTGGATGTGCCGCTACGCGAGCTGCTGCGGCTTTCGGTCTCGCTGAGCGATAACGTGGCGGCGGATATCGTTCTGCGCGTTCTGGGTGGGCCGAAGGTGGTGGACGCGTACGTGGCGTCGCTGGGCGTGACGGGGTTTCATCTTGAGGATGGCGAGGATGTGCTGCATCGGGAGATGGCGGCGCAATATCGCAACTGGTTCGCGCCGGCAGGGGCGGTGGAGCTGCTGCGCCGAATCGCGGACCGCTCGCCCTATACGCTGGAGCTTACGGGGCTGCTGCTGGGGTGGATGAGCGTCGGGACGAATACGAAGCGGCTGGGTGCGGATCTGCCGGCGGGGACGCAGGTGGCGCACAAGTCGGGGACTTCGGATGTGGATAACGGGGTGGCACATGCGACCAACGATATCGGGTTGATTACGCTGCCGGATGGGCGGAGGCTGGCGGTGGCGGTGTTTGTGACGGATTCGACGGCCGGCATAGCGGTGCGGGAGAGCGTGATTGCGCGGATTGGGAAGGCAGTCTATGAGGCGGCTGTGGGCGCGCGAGTGGGCACTTCAGCGGCCTCGCGTGACCCCTTTGACGAGAAAGGGTTAGAACAAGGGGCGAGCAAGTAACACGAAGGTTGACTTCAAACTCGCTTCGTGTCTGCGTACAGTTTCGGAATACGGTCGCAGCGCGGCTACGTCCTTGAGGCCAGATGCAATTTACTTCGATTTGCCATCGGAGCATCCGAACGTTCCTCCTCTCAGCAGCGTCCCTGGTCTGCGGCTTAGCCTTGTTCGGAGCCAGCAACGGAGCGGCAGAGACTCCAGGACTCACGGCAGTACGGCAGATACGGGATCAGTCTCTGGAACAGGCGTCTTTGGAGCGAGTTGTCCGGCTTCGTGGTGTCGTCACGGCGGTTTCCGGCTGGAAAACTTCCTTTTTTCTTCAGGACGCGACCGCCGGGATCTCTGTGGATCGCCTTGATAGCGGACCTGATGTGGAGTCCGGACAGTTGGTCGAGATCGTTGGGGTGACTAGCCCCGGCATGTTTGCCCCCATCCTTAAAGCGCAGGTTGTTAGGATCCTGGGCGCCGGAAGGCTTCCCGTGGCCAGGGCCGTTGGAGCTTCTGATCTTTCGGGCGGAACGTTTGATAGTCAATGGACCAAAGTACAAGGGCTTGTCCGTACGGCCGTCGTTCTGCCGATCTGGGGTCACGACGTGCTCGTGCTGGAGTTAGACACCGGGGACGGCAAGCTGGTAACGGCCAGGATTCGCAGCTTTGGCGGTGTCGATTGGCATCGCTTGCCCGCCGCAATTGTCTCTGTGGAAGGTGTGTGTGGAACCGTCTTTAATGACCGCAGACAATATGTTGGATCGCGAATCTTCGTCCCAAGCCTGAGTGATGTGAAGGTAGTGCGGCCCGGACCCGCAGATCTCTTCGACCGGCCGCGTCAGTCGCTGAGCAGCATCGCTCGCTTCAACTCCGGGCGGAACCCGTTCCGTCCGATTAGGATCCGAGGAACGGTAAGCTACTGGCCAGGAGAAGACCGTGTTTACGTGCAGGACGGGTCAGAAGGCATTCTGGTCAGAACGAATCAGCGGAAGATTTTTGAGCCCGGGTCCCTCGTCGACGTCGTCGGCTATGCGAGTGAAGGCGACTACTCGCCTTCGCTCGAGGGTGCGACGCTGCGTCTTGTCGGGGGCAATCGTGTGTCGACAGAACCGCTGGACATCACCGCGCAAAAGACGGTCGGGGAGAAGGACGGCTTTTTCTCGTCTCCTTATGATTCGCTGCTTGTCCGGCTATCAGGGTTTCTCAAACAGGTTGTTCCGGGAGTAGATGAGCAGGTTCTGATTCTGCAGGAAGGCCAAAAGATCTTCACTGCACGACTGCCGAGTTCCGCCTCCGTCGAAGGTCTTCCACCGGTTGGAAGTGAAGTGCAAGTCACTGGCGTGTGCGTCACGCGAGTGGATGCGGCCCATGAGCCCAATGGCTTCAAGATCCTTCTGCGTTCAGCATCCGACGTGGTCGTGCTCAAAGATGCTCCGTGGTGGAACGCTGAACACGCCAAGGCTGTGGTGGCTGCCATGGCTGTCGCAATCGTTGCACTGGGCTTGCTGCTTACCTTCTTTCGCAGGGAGGCAGCGCTGCGGCATCTCTCTCTCAGCGATCCGCTGACCGGCGTGCATAATCGGCGTGGCTTCGTTCTGCTGGCTGAGCAGCAGCGCCGCGTTGCGCTCCGGAATAAGACGGACATGCTGCTCCTTTATATTGACGTGAACAAGTTCAAACAGATCAACGATACGTTCGGTCACAAGGAAGGGGATGTCGCTCTTCAAACAGTGGCAAACACGCTGAAGAAATGCTTCCGCACTTCGGACATCATTGGACGTTTGGGAGGCGATGAGTTCGCAGTGGTGGCTTGCGATGCCATGACGGAATCGGAAGACAAACTTCAGGAGCGGCTTGCTCTCCTTCTCAAACAGAACAGCACGCAATCCGGCGCTGGATACGACCTCTCCTTGAGTGTAGGGGCGCTTCTGTGCGATGAAACGATGTACGGAAAGAGCGTCGAAGACCTGCTTGAGCGCGCGGACGCATTGATGTACGAGCAGAAGCTGAACAGGAGGGAGACTTCTCAAAGTGTCCTCGGGTTGAAGACCGAGAAGGTTTAGCTTCAAGCTGCACAGCGTGCACGCCGGATCGTGAAGTCGAGGAGCGAGCCGGTGCAAGCTGGAAAACTCGGTGCATGGGTCGGCTGAGCTTCAGGAACGACGGCTGACGGCTGCGCGACCAAGACGCGCGAGGCCGAGGGCGGAGAGGGCGGCCAAGCCGGTGAGCGCCCAGCCGGCTTGCTGGTCTGGCATGGTGTGCCAGACGAGGTCGACGGTGTCGGTGCCGGCCGGGAGGGCCAGGGTGAGAAGGCCGTCGGCTCGCTCGGGGGTGTGCGGGAGGACTTCGGCTCCGTTGAGGCGGAGATGCCAGGCGGGGTACTGGCGGCGGTTGAGGACGAGAAGCTCGGGCTGGGTGAGGGTGAGTATGAGGTGGCTGGGGGCCTGGCTGGGGGCTGAATTCGCGGCGGCGGCGTTTTCTTGGCCGGGTTGGGTGGGGTTGGGGAGGAGCCAGTAGGGTGAGTCGTGAGGCTCAAGGGCTTCGGGGTCGGCGTCGGCGGGGGTGTATTCGTCGGTGGGCTCGGTGCCGAGGGGGGAGTGGAAGAGGGCGACGCGGGGGGCTACGGCGTCTTCGTCATAGCAGAATTGGTGGAAAGGCAGCCAGGCGGAGGGGATGAGGAGGGCGGCGATGAAAAGGGTGAGGGTAAGGGTTCGGGTGGGGGTCCAGCGGGGGTAGCGGTTGAGCGCCAGCGCTGCGAAGAGAGCGAAGATGAGTCCAAGAAGGGCGCTGAGACGCCAGGGGAACTGCAGGAAGCGGAGTTGGGGAAGGTAGGTCCAGATGAGGGTGGAGGCGGGGGTAAGGAGGAAGGCGATAGTGAGGGCGAGGGCGCTGAGGGGGAGGATGGGGTCGATGCTGGCGGGGTGCGAGTCGGGGTGGAGGCGACGGCGGGCGAGGGGGAGGGTGCAGGCGATGCCGAGGAGGAGGGTGAGGGCGACTTCGGAGGCGGTGCGGACGACTTGGTTGTGAAAGAGGTCGTCTGGGGTGTGGCCGGACATGCGATGGAAGAGGAAGTGGTCGGCGGGCTGCATGCCGGGGGCGACGGCCATGTCGATCGAGACGAAGCGGCGCTCGTAGGCGGCGGGGAGGATGTAGAAGGCGGCGAGCGAGAGGCCGAGGAGGGTGCCGGCGGTGATGGTGAGGGCGAAGCGGCGGGGTTCGGGGGTGGGGCTGTGGCTTATCTGGGGGATAAGGCGTACGGCGGCGAGGAAGGCGAGGCCGTAGGTGGAGAGGACGGCGGCGGGGGCGTTGGTGAGCCAGAGGAGAGCGAGCGGCAGGGCGATGGGGAGGATGCGGGGGTGGCGCTCGAGCGCGGCGGCGAGGAGGAGAGGGAGGAAGGCGGCGGCGAGGAGCTCGGCGAAGGCGGTGCGCTCGTAGGCGGTGAAGAGCATGTAGGGGTTGGCGAGGTAGAAGGTGGCTCCGAGGAGCGCGGCGGGGGGCGCGGTGTAGCGGCGGGCAAACGAAAAGAAGCTGAGGCCGGAGCCGGTGAGGGCGATCCAGGTGAAGACGGCGGGAACGAACTGCCAGGGGAGGACGAGGCCGAGCAAACCGCCGAGCATCCAGGAGAGCGGGGGATAGAAGACGAAGCGGGGCTCGCCGGCGTTGTAGGCGGGGGTGAAGGCCCAATGCGGGACGCCGCCGTGGGCGAACTGGGTGGAGGCTTCAAGCCAGCTGAGGAGGTGGAAGTCGAAGTCGTGGCCGCAGGAGGGTCCTCGGAGCAGGATGGGCAGGACGGCCAGAAGCGCCACGAGGGGAATCAGGGCGCGGTAAGCGCGGAGCGGCATGGTTCAGTTGTACCCCGTCTGCAGGCTGCGGGGTGGGTTCGTTCAACTTTGGTCGTATTCGCAAATTCGCCGTTGTCGCCTAGATTGAAGGACAGCTATGCAGGCCCAACCGAGTTCTTCCAAGGCTTTCGACATCTATCGTCCTTCCGCCTCGTCGCTCGACAGCTATGCGCTGGCGGAGAGAGAGAGAACGCGGTTGCTGGAGCCGGTGCAGGCTCCTGGGTCGGGACCTCTGCATTTGTTGGTGATTGACAGCGATTTGTCTGTGCGGGAGGCTTGTTGCGCGATTGCGGGAGAGTTGGGGCTGGAGGCGACTGCGGTCGCGGATCTCCATGAAGCCAAGGCCGTGATCGAGGATGCCACGTTCGATGTGGTCCTGCTCGACCCGAGGTTTTCTCAGGGAAGCGGCCTTGATCTGCTGGCGGACGTGCGAGCGCTGCTGCCGGACGCCGCGCTGCTGGTGATGACCGGCTGCGCGAGCATAACGAGTGCCGTCGAAGCGATGCGGGCCGGAGCGGGGGATTACCTGACGAAGCCCTTTGATCCTGCTGAACTTGCGGGCATGCTTCGACGCGCGGCGGAGCGGCAAAGCCCCCTTTCTGAGCGGCGGCGGCTGCGCGCGAAGCTCCGCGGGCAGCGGGGCGCGGGATATCTTGCCGGCAGCAGTCCGGAGATGGAGAAGCTGTACCGGATGCTTTCGAAGGTGGCGGACACGGCGCATCCGGTGCTGATTGTGGGCGAAGGCGGGACGGGGAAGGAGCTGGTGGCGCGCGCAATCCACTTCCATGGACCGCGGGCGGAAAGGCCGTTTGTGCCGGTCGATTGCGGGTCGTTGATGCCGTCGCTGATGGAGGGTGAGCTGTTCGGGTATGTGAAAGGCGCGTTTCCAGGCGCGGTGCGCGGCAAGGAGGGCCTGCTGACCTCGCGGGAAGGAGGTACGGTTCTGCTGGATGAAGTGACCGAGATGCCGGTGGATGTGCAGTCAAAGCTCTTGCGTGCGCTGCAGGACAAGGCAGCGCGGCCGGTGGGCGGGACGCAACTGGTGCCGGTGGTAGCGCGAGTGCTGGCAGCGACGAGTCGAAATCTGGGCGCGATGGTGGAGCAGGGCCGTTTTCGCCGGGATCTCTATTTCCGGCTGAATGTGGTGACGCTGCGGATTCCGTCGCTGCGGGAGCGCAGGGGAGACATACCCGAGTTGGCCGAGCATTTTCTCGAGCAGCAGGGACGCCAGATGGGCCGGGCGCACAGATTCTCCGGTGAGGCGTTGGAAGCGCTGTTTGCCTACGACTGGCCCGGCAATGTGCGGGAGCTGGAGACGGTGGTGGAGCGGACGTGTTCTCTCAGTTCGGGCCCGGTGATTCATATTGCCGACTTGCCGGCCGAGCTGCAGGGGGAACGTGCGTTGCCGGATGCGCCGGTCCCGCACGAACTCGTTTTCGAGGGAGCGGGCGAGGGCGGGATTGTTCCGCTGGCCGACATGGAGCGAGAGACGATTCACCGAACCTTGCGGCAGCTGAAGGGCGATAAGCTGCGGGCGGCAAAGCTGCTCGGGATTGGCAAGACGACGCTCTATCGCAAGCTCAAAGAGTACGGGATTGTCGGCGTGGGTCAGCAGCATGGAGCGTAAGAAAAACTTAGCGAAGGAGGGCGGAGCGCCGGACAAAGATCCGGAAAAGGTACGGGCCGTGACGTACCACGTGCTGTTGATTGCCGGAATCAAGAACGCGAACGCCTGCGGGCAGGAAGTGGCGGAGCGGGCGGGCGTAGCGGTAGAGGTGACGACGAACCGGAGGGCGGGATTGGCCGCGCTGCGACGGTCGAGTTTTGCTGTTGTGCTGGTGGAGGAGAATCTAGCTGAGGGAGACTCGGGGTGGGCCGACCAGGTTTGGCAGTTGGCCGGTGCGGCGATTGCGATGCAGGTGAACTTTGCCATCGTCAGTTGCGCCCGGTTGAGCCGGGAGGTGAAGGCGGCGCTGGTGCGGAAGGAGAGCGAGCGGATGTTGGCGCGGCGGGCGGTGGCGAGCGAGATCGAGGCTGATCTGAAGCTGTCGATTACGGGCCTGCTGCTGCAGGGCGAGCTGGCTCTGCGGGAACCGGAGCTGCCGGACGCGCTCGAGCCGAAGCTGCGCCGGATCGTGGAACTCGCGGGCGCGCTGCGGGAGCGTATCGACCAGCGGGCGCTTCAGCCAGGGCGTTAAGGGCCCCGCTACCGCGGTGTAGGCTGAAGAAAGATTCAGCGCCGAGCGGAGGCCGTACCATGCAATGCGAGCACGAGAAGCAGATTGTGCCGGGGGTGAAGCGCTCCGGAGATGGTTGCGTCGAGTGCCTGAAGCTCGGCATGCAGTGGGTCCATCTGCGCGAGTGCCTGATCTGCGGCCACGTCGGCTGTTGCGACTCGAGCGCCGGGAAGCACGCGACCAAGCACTTTGGCCATACGCGCCACCCGGTGATGAAGAGCGTGGAACCGGGGGAGAGCTGGGGCTGGTGCTATGTGGATGGAAAGATGCTCGACCTGTAGCCGATGGGGCTGGATGCAATGAGGGCTGTGGGCTTGCTATGCTGACGTAACACTAGGTCGAGGGAGACAGCATGGCAGACGAAATTTTGAACCTTACGGCAACAGATCCTTTGAGTGGTACGGCGGCAGCTCCGGCGGTGAAGATCACCGTGCGGCCCAATGGACCGTTCCGGGTTGAAGGGCCGATCTCTCTCATTGATGTGAATGGCAACGAGTGGGACCTGACAGGAAAGCCGGCGATTTCGCTTTGTCGTTGCGGGCTTTCTTCCAAGCGTCCGTTCTGCGATGGCACGCATGGGCGCGAGGGCTGGAAGTGCGATGCGAGCCCCATTCCGACGGAGCCGGTCGCGCAGGGATAGTTCAGGGTGACTCACTTCGGGGCAGGGCAGAAATATTTTGAGGCGATTTGCTAAAGTTTCTGCCGCTTCGGCCGATAAGTCCGTTGTGAGCGCAATGGCCAGACAGATTGGAGAAGCAACGTTGATCGTGCGATGTATTTTGGCGTGTGCTCTGGCGGCGACGACGTTGGTTATTCCTGTGCGTGCGCAAACCCCGGAGTATGTTCGGTCGGAGGTTATGATCCCGATGCGCGACGGCGTGAAGTTACACGCTGTGATCGTGCGTCCGAAAACTTCACTTGCGGGCGAGCCGCTGCCGTTTCTGATGGAGCGTACGCCGTACGGGGTAGAGGACAACTCGCCGGCCACGGTTGCGCGAAGTAAGCCGGAGCTGGCTGCGAGTGGCTACCTCTTTGTCTATGAAGATATCCGTGGGCGCTACGGATCCGAAGGGCAGTTCGTGATGAACCGGGCCATCGTTGCGCATACGAGCAAGACGGACGTGGACGAGACGACCGATACGCGCGACACGATCGATTGGCTGCTCAAAAATGTGCCAAACAACGACGGGAAGGTTGGAGTGCTGGGGATCTCGTATCCGGGCTTTCTGGCGATGATGGCCGGCGTCGATGCGCATTCGGCGGTGAAGGCGATCAGCCCGCAGGCGCCCATGACGGACGTCTGGATGGGCGACGATTTCTTTCACAATGGTGCGTTCCGCGAGACGTACGGCTTTGACTACGTGCAGCAACTCGAAGGCCAGAAGACCGATGTACGCGTGCAATCAAAGGAGGACATGTACGACTTCTTCCTGCACAATGTGGACTTTGCAGGGGCAGCCAAGGCGGCTCACATGGAGAACCTTCCGACGGCGAAGATCTTTCTGAATCAGCCCAGCTATACGAAGTTCTGGCGGGATATGGCGGTGGAGCGGCGCCTGGACGGCGTGCACGTGCCGACGCTCGAGGTGGGCGGCTGGTGGGACCAGGAGGACATGTGGGGGACGCAGGCGGAGTATGAGGCTTTGAAGGGCCACGACAAGGACCTGTTTATGGTGTTGGGTCCGTGGAATCACGGAGGCTGGGCGCATGGGCCGGGCGACTCGCTGGGTGGTGCGTTCGGCAAGGTGAGCTTTGGTGGCGAGAAGACGGGCGAGTACTACCGGAACCACTTTGAGACGCCGTTCTTCGAGTACTACCTGAAGGGCAAGCCGGGCTTCGATCTGAAGGGCGTGGCGAGCTTCCGGACGGGCACCAACACCTGGCAGCGCTATGATGTGTGGCCGCCGGTCGCGGGGTTCCGGTCGTCGCGGGTATATCTCGGCGCGGATGGCGCGCTGGCTACAATGGTTCCGAATATGCGTGTCGGCACGCCTGCGATGCCGGTGGCGAGTTATGTGGCTGATCCTGCCGACCCGATTCCGTATCGTCACCGTCCAATCCAGCCGACCTATGGCGACGGCTCGCAGTGGCGAACCTGGTTGGTGGAAGACCAGCGGTTCGTGGATGGGCGCAAGGACCTTGCCCAGTTCAAGGGGCCGCAGCTCGACCAAGACACGACGGTGACTGGCGATGTGAAGGTGGACCTGCTTGCGGCGACGACGGGAACGGATGGTGATTTCGTCGCCAAGCTGATTGACGTGGCGCCGGACGGGCAGCAGACGATGATTGTGGACGAGATCTTTCGCGGCCGGTACCGGGAGAGCTTTGAGACGGCGGCGCCAATCGAGGCCAACAAGGTGGAGGAGTACCGGTGGTCGCTGCATGGGGCGGACCATACCTTTCTGAAGGGGCACCGGATGATGGTGGAGGTGCAGTCGACGTGGTTTCCGCTGTATGACCGCAATCCGCAGACCTTTGTGCCGAACATCATGACTGCGCCGAAAGAGGCATACCAGAAGCAGACCATCACCATCTATGGTGGAAGTCATCTTGAGTTTGAAACCCCGGCACAATAGAGGATGGGCATTGATCAAGACGATCAGCACGCGCGAGGTGTATCGCAATCCGTGGACGAGTGTGCGCGAAGATGTGATCGAGCGACAGGACGGGAAGCGGGGAATTTACGGCGTCGTTGACAAAGATCCGGCGTGCATCGTGGTGCCGCTTGACGGGCCGTTTGTCTACTTGGTTGAGCAGTTTCGGTACACGGTGCTGGGCCGTTTTCTGGAGTTTCCCCAAGGCGGGTGGGAGACTGCCGATGTGGAACCTGAGGAACTGGCGCGCGGGGAGTTACGTGAAGAGACGGGTATTACCGCCGGGCGCATGACGCATCTGACCGATCTGCAGATTGCATATGGAGTGATGAACCAGCGGCACCATGTTTTTCTGGCGGAAGAGTTGACGATGGGGAAGATGGAACCGGATCCTGAGGAGGTGGACCTCATGGTTCACCGGGTGTCGGTGCGAGAGTTTGAGGATATGTTGCTGGATGGGCGGATCGTAGACAACTGTACAGCAGCGGCTTGGGGGGTGTACCGCATCTGGCGGGAGCGTCAGTCTATTTTCTGACCACGCGAAGAACCCGGCTGCGGGTTTGCGCGAGAATGATCACCGCTTCGGAAAATCGCCAAAGTGCAGGTTGACATGGCCGTGGTACTCGCCTTTTGCGATTGCCGGCTGTCCCATGGGGCCGCTGGCTTGCGGACCTCCGAATTTGCTGCCGATCGCCGGGATGGCGTGCAGGAAGGAGATTCCGGCGTTCGGGAACGGTACGCCGGTTTGCCCGATCAGGTTCGGGGGCGGGACTTTCGGGGTCAGCAGCTGTACATACATAGGAGCGTCGCTCCGCTGGTCGACCCTCACGGTAACGGGACCTTCCGAGGTGTTGAGTTGCAGCCAGCGGACACCGGAGTAGAAGCCTTTGAAGATCGGGTAGTCGAAATGTTCGCCGGGCTTGAGGTCATCCGGATCCCCGACCATGGTGTTGTTGTAGGGCTTATTCCATACGTCGAGAGTTCCGCCGGCAAGGCGATTCTGGTAGACGGAGTAAGGTCCTTCGCCCAGAAAGCGCATGCCTTTGACCGCGGCTTCGGGGTAGTCGAATCCGATGCCGAAGTATTCCTGGGCGCCGCTCAGGGCGTAGACGTAGTCGATGGACAGCCATCCGCTGGACTTGAGGCGATAGGTGAGCGACTTCATCGGGCCATCGAAAGCCGCGGAGATGACCAGATCGCTGCCGTCAGTTTGAGGACGCAGTGACGTCAGCCGGGAGTCCGGCGCAAATACTGCAGGCGGGGGCGGCGGATCCTGCTTGCGCACCGGAGCGGGCCTGGGTCCCATGGCAACGACACGAGGTCCGTTGGTGAAGGAGAACGACTTGCCTCGCCGGGAGATGGAGACCAGCAGGCCGGTGGTCTTACTGATGCTGAGCGACAGGTCGCCGGCAACCGCGGTCAGCGTATCGGCCGATTCGGTGGCTGTCGGCTT
>CAXSDM010000041.1:14363-20737 GCA_964235575.1 uncultured Acidobacteriaceae bacterium
ACCGAGCCGGAAGCGGCGTCCTGGGGCTGGCGAAAGGCGATCGTCTGCCACTCGAAGGTGCATTGGTCGGCGTTGAGAAAGCTGTAACGGTTGGTCACGGTGTAGGAATGCGAAGCGGTCCCAGACGGAGTAACGACGATCGGCGACCAGAGCTGTCTGGCTGTGTAGAAGCTGCCTTCCCGCTCGCGATAGGGGCCGAGCACGCCATCGGGCGCCTGGTTCCCGGCCGAGTCGAGGATGCCGCCCTTGTCGACGCGTTTGACGTCTTCATCCACAAACGACCAGATAAATCCGCCGGCTCCGGCCTTGCTCTTCAGGATGGCGTCCCAGTAGTCGCTCAGGCCTGCCCCGGCGCCGCCGTCGTACAGGCCGTGCAGCATCTCGGTCGGAAAGAAGACGGGATCGGCGGCGAGCTTCTGCAGCAGCAGTTCATAGCTGGGATAGTGCTTGGTGTCGGCGATGCCTGGAGGATAGGCTGCCCACGGATGCAGGACGACGCGTTTCTGCGGGTCGTATTTGGCGAAGTCGCCGTCGAGCGCAGGATTGAAGCCGCCCTCGTTGCCGTTGTCCCAGAAGATGATCGAGGGGTGGTTGACGTCATGCTCCACCATCTCGCGGACCAGTTTCTGACCGACCTCGGTGTCGTAGTGCGCCTGCCAGCCTGCGAGTTCATCGAGCACGTAGAGGCCGAGCTCGTCGCAGGCATCGAGGAAGTGGCGATCGGGCGGATAGTGGCTGGAGCGGACCGCGTTGCCGTTCATCTCCTTGATCAGGTCGATGTCGTCGCGGGAGATCTGCGCGGACAAGGTTCGGCCGGAATCGGGCCAGAACGAGTGGCGGGGAAAGCCCTTGAGGAAGACGCGACTTCCGTTGACGAACAGGCCTTGTCCGGGCCGGACTTCGATGGTGCGGAAGCCAAACCTCTGATGTACGGTGTGCACGACGGTGCCGCCCACCTTCAGCCGCACTTCAAGCTGGTAAAGATTGGGCGTCTCTGCCGTCCAGAGTTTTGGATTGGCGATCTTCTCGGCGAGCTGCGTTGCTTCGTTGAAGGCCACATCCCTCACGGTTACTGGAGCGCCGACTGGCTTGTCGTTTCGATCGAACACCTGCATCTCGACCGACGCCCCGCGCCCGCCCTGGGGTGTTGTGCGCGGGTCGGAGAGCCGGACATCGACGTCCAGCGCACCTGCTGCAGTGGCGTTGATGGCCAGATGGTCGATGAAGGTTTTGGGCACGGCCTCGAGGAAAACGGGCCGGAAGATGCCGCCGTAGTTCCAGTAGTCTCCGCGGCGCTCGGCGTGATTCACAGAGTCGTTCATGGAGTCGTCATCGACGTCGACCTGGATTTCGTTCTGCTGACCGGCGGGCTTGAGCAGGTGCGTGATGTCGTATCGGAAGGCGTAGTAGCCGCCCTGGTGCACGGGTCCGGCGGACTGACCGTTGAGGGTAACCCTGGTGTCGGTCATGACGCCCTCGAAGTTGATGAAGATGGTTTTGTCTCGCCAGGTTGCCGGCGTTGTGAAGCTGCGCTTGTAAATACCGTGTACGCGCGGCCAGCCGCCCGCCGGAGTGGGCCGTCCATACTCGTAGATGCCGAAACCTTGCAGCTGCCAGTTGGACGGAACGCCGATGGTGGACCACTTGTTGGCGTTCTGGCCCTGGTCGCAGCGAAACTGCCACTGGACCGGGTCGTCCTTGCCCAGGCCGGAGAGATACTGCGTTTGCGTCTGGGTCTCCGCGGCCCCTGCCATCGAAGCCGTAAGAAAGACCAACCAAGCGGTATACCTCGCAGACCAACGCATTCCAGACCTCCCAACAGCTTCGCCCTAAAGCGATCCATTATGACATGGCGATTCGATGAGAGCTGACTTGGGGGACGGGAGCGTTCAGGCTTGCTTCGATGTTTTACGAGAGCCAACGAGGATGATCTGGCGGAGAGATCCCCCGACAGAACTTTCCGTTGCTCATCTTAGGACTAGAAGCCGTGCTGTGGTATTGCTGTGACACGATTTCTGAGGCGGGAGGCAGGGGTCACTGGCAAACGTGTCATTCTGGTGCGCAAGTGCAAAACAGCGAATGGATGGCGACGGTCTCCGATTGCCGTGTCCGCGAATGAGAAAGCTCAAGACAGACACTGCTCTGGTGAACGGGGCGGAAGTGACCTACGCGACCAGTCCTTACGAGCTCCCGTTCTATCATGGCTTCAAGGTGGCTTTTACTCGGGGTCGAGGGTAGTACAACGGATGCCTTCGCTGCGCCGTTCGGTAAATGACTCCTTATAGTTTTTTGAAGTGATTCCACCATCACAGACTTTGTGGTCCGAGCATCTGAAGGCAAGCATCAGACTCTAGAAAGCATCGCACCTGCAAGTACCTGAATAACATCATCGAGACGGATTATGAAATTTCGGCATTCTCTTCATTAGAGCAACAGAGCGATTACTTGCCCATGCTTTCCAGCCCAGGCTGAAGCCAACTTAGTACGAAGTCTGCTATGGCTGGGAACTGAGTTGTTAGAACGCCGATAAGAGGTCCGGAGAGGAAGGCTGCACTTCTAACCCAGAATCTACTTGATAGTTTGGGGTCCGTTCCAGTCAGGACGCTTAGCGTAACGTCCCTTTCCATGCCGGCATAGACAGAAAGGACTACAGAACCAATGCCGGCGAGAAGAAGGATCAGCCAGATGCTGATGGCTGTACGGGGTATGAAGGGATAAAAGGAGATCGTCAGGCAGATGGACATGAAAAGATAGCCGATGGCGAGCACGACTGACCTGAGTGTCGCAAGTATATTCTGGAGATAAGCGACAAAGTGCATGGAGAGAAAGTCCTCGGCCGCGTTCAGCCGTTTGGTGGCGTGCTCGGACAGACTGTCGATCTCTTCTTTTCCAGGTAGTAGTACGTTTGTGAGAATCTCAGCGGCTGCCTTGTTCATCGCTTCCCGCACAAGTACTTTCTTCGTTTCTACGCAAGAGCTATCTGCACGAGGAAGTTCTACGGGCAGATACCATTGCGATCCCGTTGCGACGGACTGCGCGCTGCGCTCCGCGAACCGGCTTCCTACCTCCACGGCTTCCTGCAGGGAAGGAGCGGCCACACATCCTATCTGCATCAGGCGGCGTGCAGCCTCCAGCTGTTGCGAGAAGAAGAGTAACTGGATCCGCTGCACGCTTCCGCTGACGGCCCAGAGGGAGTTGGTCCCGGCGACTGTGTTCTGACAGAGGGCGCCACTGAGGTGCAGGCTGCTGAGTGCACGCAAGAGCCGGCGGAGCTCGGTCCAGGTAAGGTGAAGGCGTATTCCGGCTCCGCCGAGTAAGAACACGCCGGAAAGAAGACCGATGTTCATGACCAGAGCAAATCGCCTGTTTTCGAGCCCCAGTAGCGGCAATCCGTGTATGGAGTAGAGAAGGGCAGCAAGGAGGATCGACGTGGCTGCTACCCAAAAGAAAGTAAGAGGATGCCCTAAAAAGCTGGCTGCTTCTTCGATCGAGGAAGCCATGCCCGAGCTGATGCGAAAGTTCTCTCGATTGCGGGAGCGCCCGTCCTTGTCGTATACCTCCCCGGGCAGATCTGGCAGCAGAGGTCGGCCGGAGCAAAGGAGTGCAGAGCCGGCGAGCGCCTGCCAGCTCCAAAGATAGAAGCCCATGGTAAGCAGAATGGTTGGTATAAGGGGCGAGACTCCAGACATGAGATGGGCCATGCGGTAGAAGGTGGGATAGGCGGTTGCGCTGTCCAACCCTGACAGAAGGCCGACCCAAGAAAGAGTGAGCAGGATCATCAGAGAAGCGAGATAAGACAGCAGTGTCACTGAACGTGAATGAATATTCTCGGCGTCGGGGTCTTCTCCATTTCGCTGCCGCGCCGCACGCCGAATCAGGGCAAGGACTGGCAAGAACGAAAGAAGGGCAACGGCTACAAGGCCTAACTTGAAGGGCCAGTCCTGGTGGAGATACGGAGTTAGGCCTGGCGGGGAAAGCAGGACCGAGAGAAACTCAACGGGCAACATAACACTAAATGAGCTACTTATTCCCAGAAGTACCTGGTGCTGCTTTGTGTCGGAGTTGCGGAAGGGACTGAATAAACTGTGCGATGTCCAGTTAGCGCCACATATTAAAGCGATGAGGTGGTACGTGTAGACGCCCAAGGCGGCAAGCAGGCAAAGCTGCCAGCTTGTGGGCTGCGCACTTAGCGTGTCAAGGAGGGTTCGAGCAGGCCCGGTGTACTGAAAGTCGCGCGGAACGGCGCGAATGGCGGTGGAAAGATGATTGCTCTCGGATGTGAGCCCCTGCTCAACGGACGTTGTTGCCGTAAGTACGGCAACGGGCCAGTATCCTGCAACCCCGAGGACGGAAACCCAGGTTGGGGCGAAGAGTTCAGTTTCTGGTTCATGGTCTCGATGAAGCCAGCCTGGGTCCGCGAGATCAACCAGATCCGGTTTGTACGGGAGCCTGCAGGGGGAAGTCGGTGCACAGAGGTTCGGGACCTTCATCTCCCGGTCAAACAGATATCGTCCGGCAAGATACGTTCCTTCCGCGACATCTGAATCGAAGACGAAGTGGACATGGTCAGGAGGCTGACCGGATTGCGTCCAGTGCTGGTTCGCGGGCAGGAGGGGATAGTTCGAGAGCGCCATAGTACCGCGGAATTCCGTGCTGTCGACTTCGCGCCCGAACAGGTCGTCAGATTGATCGCTCACGATGCGGCCTTCGGGATAGCTGCGGTGAACGAAGCGGGTAAGAAAGATCAGATCGAGAGGATTTGTGGCCCGGAGGATGACGTAGCGGACGTGGTGAGTGCGAATGAAATTGACGATGGCAAAGAGGCGGGCCTCCTGGGCAAGAGCCTCCGTGTTCCCGCTGAAGCTCGCTATGCTGTCGGTGACCTGACTACCGGCGGCTGTGGGTACGGCGTCCTCCTGGAGATTGGCGTGGATGTGGGAGCTGCCCGCGGACGAGAAGATGGACTGCGTCTGGTACGCGGTGCGGAGAGCGGAAATGTCGCGAGGATAGAAGAGAAGCAGAGGACGCTCATCGTGCGGGAACCGGCGGTGATATTGGAAGGAACAGTTGTCGGTGAGCGCAGGTTGTCGTGGGTTCTCCGGACTCAGAGCTGTCGTGGTGCCCAGCGGGTTGAGATGACCCAGGTTGCCGTGGACGGTCTCGTCTTCGGAAAGAAGAGCGATGCTGCCTTCGCTGGGAGTAGCGCCCACTTTCCGGAGATAGTTGGCGAAGCGATATAGCCGGAGATCGTCGTTCTCCTGGAAGCTGCCAAAGCGGACGGCTTTCCCTGTCTCGTTCTGAAACCGGGCCATGCTGGAGCAGGTGGAGACAGAGCCGCTGAGGATGACCGCGGGAAGAAGGCCAGCAGAGTCCTTTCTGTCTTCGATTGACTCGACTGCATAGGCGAGCGAAGGGAGAGTGCCGCTGAAAGAAGGTCCAAGCACGCGCAGGGTTGAGCGAGGACGACGGGGATCGGCCATCCAGGCGATTGCATTGTCCCATTGATCCCGGTTCAGGCCTGCTGTCGGATTTTCTCCGACTACAAAGACCAGCAGACCATGGGCGAACGGTGTGTCGCGTTCCCGCTCCGGGGTGCTGGCCTGAGCGGAGACCTGGGTGGGAAGATTTCGGCGGAAAAGAAGGATGCCGGGGCAGGCGTCCTGCGTGTCGGCGATGCTGTTACCGCTTCGTGGGCCTGCGGAAGCTTCCGTGTGCCAGGGAAGCCACGATGAACTGAAAGCATAGTTCTCCGCTTGCGCTGCCTGTTCAACGGCTGTCATCTCGCGATCGAACATGAGGCCAAGGTTGGTGTGGACGGGGTCGGGGGCGAGAGCAATGACGATCTGCAGGGACGACGCGCGGGATCCGAGACTCCGATCCAGGTTCTCTTCATGAAGGAAGTCATCGATCATCCTTCCGGCGGCCCCGCGCTCCGGGTCTTCGGGGGTGGGATTCCCGATCTTAGCCGGTAAGAGCGCCGAACAAGCATGCGTGTATTTTGCGTCCGCATTTCCGACCGACTTAGACGCTTCCGAGTGGCGCCTACGAATCTGGGCGTGCCGGCCCCCGGGCACGGCCAGGACTGTCGGGGTGGGTTGAGCAGAATCGTTGTGAGGGGTCGACGTAAGCCGTAGCATCGCTACCAGAATTGTTAGAAAGACGGTATACCCTGCGGACTGCTTCATAGAAACTCCAAGGCTCGCGGTCCAGTTCAGCCTGCCAGTCAATGCGTGTGCCGGCAGTGATTGGTGAAACTCTCGGCCGTGCGGCGCCTCTTGACCCTGGCTTGCATTCGGCTCGCTTCGGCAGGTCAACCGGGCTACTTACTTACTTACTTACTTACTTACTTACTTACTTACTTACTTACTTACTTA
>CAXSDM010000042.1:0-1656 GCA_964235575.1 uncultured Acidobacteriaceae bacterium
ACCCGCCCCTCGCTCCGCATACGCTGATCCGCCTCTACCCACGTCGGCAGCGCAGCCTCTGGCTGGCTCCAGTGCGCAACCGACGCCTCATCGCACCAGTCCAGCAGAAGAGGCATTGCCCTTTTATGCGCACCGCTCGTCATGTAAGCCCGCATACTTTCCTGGCTCTCCCACGCCGTCATCGTCCAGAAGGTCCACTTGCGGTCGGCTAACGTCGATCCCCGCTGGAAGCCTGGAGCTGTCTGGATCTGATTCCGCGTCACCAGCATCTGCCACGCAAACCGAGGCAAAAACCAAATCGACCGGATGCGAAGACGGGTCAGGCTGACAAAAACCATGGTTACTCTCCCTCGCCACTCGCGCCCGGTGTCGCGTCCTAAGGGGCGGCACTTTCCTCGAACGTGGCCTTCTTCAGTGTCAAGCCCCAATCCCTTCTAAACCTCGCTTAAGTCGCTTCTGGTCAAGAGCTTAGCCGGAGAAAATAGTTGGCATAATCGCCCATCCGTTTCGCTAAAATAGAAGTAGAAGGTGGATCCAGCGTCGTTCGCTCTTACCCGAAGTACAGACCTGAAGTCCGGACCTAACTTCAATCTTTTGAAGACTTTGCACACTTTAGTACCGGGGGGGCCTACAAGGACGAGCCTCGTAAGCGAGACTGAGCAGCCGTCGGGAAGCGGCAGTCTCTACTTCTTCTCCCCGGCAAGCTCTTTCGCCCGAGCCGTCGCCCGCTTCACCGCCTTGATCAGCGTGACGCGTAGTCCGCCCTCTTCAAGCTCCAGAATGCCGTCCACGGTACATCCCGCCGGCGTCGTCACCTGGTCCTTGAGCAGGGCAGGGTGGTAGCCCGTCTCGAGCACCATCCGCGCCGAGCCCAGCGTCGTCTGCGCCGCCAGCAGCGTAGCCACATCGCGCGGCAGCCCAACGTTCACGCCGGCCTCGGCCAGCGCCTCGATGACGATGTACAGGAACGCAGGTCCGGAGCCGCTTAGCCCGGTCACCGCATCCATATGCTTCTCATCGACCACCACCGTGCGGCCCACCGTCGAGAAGATGCGCTGCGCCACCGCCATCTGCTGCGCGGAAGCAAAGCGGCCCGCGCACAACGCCGTCACCCCCGCCGAAATCATCGCCGGCGTATTCGGCATCGCACGAATGACCGGCAGATCGCACGCCGCTGCCTGCTCGATCGACGCCGTCGTCACCGACGCCGCAAAGGAAAGCACCACCTTTGCGGGCGTAAGTGCCGACCGTATCTCGGCGACCAGCGCAGGCACCTGAACCGGCTTGACCCCAAGCAGAACCACGTCTGCCCATCTCGCCGCCTCAAGATTGTCCGTCGTCACGGTCATGCCGAACTGCGCGGACAAAGCCATCGCCCGGTCCGCATGCTGAACCGTCGCCACCACCTGGTCGGGCCCCAACAGATTATTCTTCAGAAATCCCTGCAGCAGGATGCCGCCCATCTTGCCCGCGCCCAGCACCGCCACCTTCAACCCAGGCATCATCGGCGACGGCTGCTGCACCAAAGGCATCGCTTCCACGTTCAACTCATTCATTCTGCTGCCTTTCTGGAGATCACTTCTGGGTTGCGATCCACGCGTTCACCCGCTGCTCCAGAACGTCAAGCGGCAGCGCCCCTGAGTCGACGACCACATC
>CAXSDM010000042.1:1756-16950 GCA_964235575.1 uncultured Acidobacteriaceae bacterium
GCCATGGCCCAGACGCCCGGGTCCGCTCGCCCGGCCGGGATCTCCTGCGCGCGCAGAAAGTTGGCGAAGCGCACATACGCCGGCAGCACGGACGAGCCGATCGCCTCCAGCACGTCAGCCGAGATCCGCTTGCGCGCCGGTGCGTCGATCGACGCGGGAAAGCTCTTGAGCGGCGTGGCAAAAGCGCTCGTCTCCGGCGTCTGCCCGGCGATCTCCTCGGTCTGCTTCAGCACCTTCTCCATCAGATACGCGGGCTGCACGCGATGATCGTCGATGCCGGCGAGCAGGTTCTCGGTGGCCTGCCGCAGCTGAACCGGCATGGCCTTCAACCGCGTGACGTAGTCGTCGTAGTCCTTCACCGTCTGAAACGGCCAGTTCACGATCTCGCTGGGCAGGTCGGTGTGGATGCCGTGAAACTGGTTAACCGGCAGCTCCCACTCCTTGAACTTCGCGCCTTGTTCGTCCTGGATCAGTTCCCGTTGCATCAGCTCGGAGGAGAGCTTCTCCTGATCGCTCAGGCCGCTCGTGTCGATCGTCAAAAGGCGGGTGAGGAACACCCGGTGGCGGCTCAGCTCGCGATTGACCGCGGCCGGCGAGAGATCCGTTAGCTGATCGTTATAGCGGTGGTCTCCGAGTGAAGACGCAAACTCCGGATGCGTCTTCAGGCGATCCTCCCAGATCTCCTTGAAGAGCGCCGTCAGTGCCGCGGAACGTGCGCTCGCGCTTTCGGCTGCCGTTTGCGCAGAAGCGGATGGCAAACCGGACACGAAGCCCAGGCACAGCACGCCGGCGCTTAGGCCGAGGCGAAGCCCGCATACGATGAAACCGAAGATGCGCATGGTCAAAAGTTTATACCGCGCCTTTGTGACGCCGACGAGCGACAAAGCGCCAGCCGACAAACTAAGTTTCCGTCCCCATCATGCGGTAGAGCGTCGACCGGCTGATTCCCAGCAACTCCGCGGCCTTCAGCTTGTTTCCGCTGCAACGCGCCAGAACATCTTTGACGTGCCGGCGCATGACATCTTCTAGGCGCAGTCCGCTCGATTCGAGCGTGCCTTGATCGAGTGCGGGAAGATCTTCCGGCTGAATCGGTAAGGGATGATCCGATAGCTGATGGCAGAGCTGCCACAACTCCGCCAGATTGCCCCGCCAGCTGTGATCGCGCAGGCTATCCAGAGCCGCCGGGGAAAAGCTTCCCTCGCCGGCCCCGAGCATCTCCGACGCCAGCAGGCCTATATCTTCGGTTCTCTGGCGCAGCGAAGGCACGCGGATCTCGAGGGTTCCAAGCCTTTGCGCAAGCGCGTGCTCCAGGCGTCCAGCGGCTAACAGACCTTTGAGCCCCGCCCCGCTGGTAAAAACAATCCGCGTGTCGCGCGGCAAAAGCTGTAACTGCAGCAGAAGAGCTTGCTGCACATGTGCTTCGGCCGATCCGAGCCCGCGCAGCACCAGCATCCCGGCCCTCGCCAGCTCGGACTCCGGTGTGTATCGCTGGACGAAGGTGGCGATCGATACGACGCACAGCGGGCGATGGGCGACCGGACTGAGCCGGTGCATCTCGTGAGCGACGGCCAGCTTCCCGGTGCCGGATTCGCCCGTCACGATCGCGAGGCGGAAGTGAGGCGCGATACGGGTGATCTGCATCCGCAGACGCCGGATGGCGAGGCTCTCACCCGATAAGACATGTTCAGCAAAGGGTTCGGAGGTAACGTGGGCGAAATTCATCATCATTGACCTGAAGTCCTTATCGGCACTTCCCGCGCAAAGATGAGTCGTATTAAGTAACACGAAAGTGGATGACCCGTCCGGGGCATCCACTTTCGTCGCTGCTCCTTATACGTTGGCTTTGGCGCAGTATGCGTCGAAGGCTCGCGCGAGCTCCTGTGCAATGGCCGGCGCCGTGGAGGTCTCGATCGCTGAACGCTGCATCAGGTAGACCAGCTTGCCGTCACGCAGAATGGCGATGGCCGGCGAGGTCGGCGGGTGTCCGCCAAAGTAGCCGCGCGCCTTCTCGGTGGCGTCCCGGTCCTGCCCGGCAAAGACGGTGACTGCGTGATCCGGTTTGGTGGTGTGCTGCATCGCCATCCGCACTCCGGGACGCATCTTGCCGGCCGCGCAGCCGCAGATGGAGTTGACGATCAGCATGGTCGTGCCCGGCTGCGCCACGGCCGCGTCCACATCCGCAGCTGTTCTCGCCTCACTCACTCCCGCGCGCGTCAGCTCTTCGCGCATTGGAATCACCATAATCTCTGGATACATATGCTGCCCTCCTTCAAACGATGCTGCTCTCCGATTGTATCCTGCAGTCGCAAGGGCGCACGAAGTTGCCTTACTCTGGAGGAGTGAATGTTGAGGAGCAAGTGCCGCTGGCGCCATTGACCACGTTCAAAATCGGCGGCCCGGCCCGATTTTTCATCCGCGCCACCACCGAGCCGGAGCTCTTGGAGGCAGTCCGCTTTGCCCAGAGCCGCCAAATTTCGCTCTTCGCCCTGGGCGGCGGATCGAATCTGGTGATCGCGGATAGCGGATTTCCGGGACTGGTGGTGCAAGTCGCCCTGGCCGGCGAGCCGCGCGCCGAAGATCGAGACGGCTTCACCTTTTATCACGTTCCCGCGGGCTTCGATTGGGACGGCTTCGTCCGCATCACCTGCGATCAGGGCCTCAGCGGCGTCGAGTGCCTGGCCGGTATTCCAGGCATGACTGGTGGCAGTCCCGTCCAAAATATCGGCGCTTACGGCCAGGAGGTTGCGCAGACCATCTCTTCTGTGCGGGTACTTGATCGTCATACGCTCAGGTTTCATGCGCTCTCCGTGGCCGAATGCGGCTTCGCTTACCGGCAGAGCCACTTCAATACGAACATGCGCGGCCGGTATGTCATTACGGAAGTCACCTTCCGCTTCGACCCCCGCGCCAAGCCGAACCTGACCTACGCCGAGCTGAAACAGACCTTCGCAGGCCGGCCCGACCCAACGCCGCGCGAGGTCTACGACGCCGTCCGCGCGATCCGCGCCCACAAAGGCATGGTCATCGACCCGAACTGCCCCGATCCCGACATTCGGAGCGCCGGATCGTTCTTCAAAAATCCCGTCGTTACGCCGCACGGATTCGCGCGAGTCGCCGTGGAGGCGGGTGTGGCGGCTGCCGATGTCCCACACTGGCCTGCGCCCGCGAACCAGATCAAGCTGGCCGCGGCCTGGCTGATTGAACGTGCCGGTTTTCCGCGCGGCTTCGAACTCGGGCCGGTCGGCATCTCGTCCCGTCACACGCTCGCGCTGATCAATCGTACGGGGGACGCCAGCTGCGCCGACCTGCTGCGGCTGCGCGACCGAATTGTCGCCGAGACGACCCGCCGCTTCGGCGTTCCGCTCGAGCAGGAGCCCGTCTTTCTCAGCTGATTTACCGCTGCAGCCGTGCAAGCAGAGCCTGCCGCTCCCTTGCGAGCACCACCCCGGCCGGCCCTTGCGCCACGATCCTCCCCGCGTTCAAGCGCAGCACCTCCGCCCCGGCCGAGAAGACCTCGCCCAGGTCGTGCGTGACCTGCAAGACAGGCATGCCCCGGCTCGCCACGTAGGGGCGCAGCTCGCGAATGATCTGCTCTCGTAGTTCGCCTTCCAAACCCGTGAACGGCTCATCGAGCAGCAGCAGTCTGCCCCCCTTAGCGGCAAGCGCACGGGCCAAAGCGACCCGTTGCGCTTCCCCGCCGGAGAGGTGCGCGGGCATTTTTTCGCGCAGAGGAGGAGCAATCCGGCAAAGGTCGAAGATTTCGCTCAGCCCAGGGGCGAGCCCGCGCCGGTCTTTCTCGTCCTGGCCTGCACGGGGGGCTCTGTATTGCACGTTCCGAAGGACGGAAAGATGCGGGAACAGCGCCGGCCGCTGCGCAACCATGCGGATGAACCGTTTGTGCGTGGGCACGAACACTTTGGATCGAGTGTCGGTAAGCAGGAGTTCCCGTTGCGGCTGACCGGGCCTGTGAAGGCGGCACAGAATTCGACCCTGGTCCGGCTGGTCGAGCCCCGCAATCATGCGCAGAATGCTGGATTTGCCTGCTCCGGAGGGCGCGAACAGCACGGTCCAGGGCGCGGTCAGGGTGACTTTTACTTCGAGCGTAAGCGGCCCGAGATGGCGCAGTAGCTCTATGTCATACTCGGTCCGGCTTTCGGGTGCAGACTCGGACGGCCGCGTCTGTTCAACGGGAAGCAAACGGTCTCCGCGAGGGACGGCTGTAGAGGAGCGCGAGTCCCAGTCCGGCTAGTCCGACTAGAAGGAGCGCCGTCTGATTTGCCGCGGCGTAGTTGCCGTCCTGGACCTGATCGAAGATCGAGATGGAAAGAGTGCGCGTTTCCCCCGGAATGTTTCCGCCGAGCATGAGAACGACGCCAAACTCGCCGACGGTATGCAGAAAGGTGAGTACGATGGCGCTCAGCACAGCCGGCCTGGCCAGGGGCAGAGTGATCTCAAAGAAGGCGCGGAGCGGTCCGGCGCCAAGCAGGCTCGCCGTCTCTACGTATTCGCGGCCGATCGCCTGAAAACCCGCAACCAGGGGCTGGACGGCAAAAGGCAGACTATAGAGGACCGATCCCACCAGCAGGCCTTCAAAGCTGAAGGCAAGCGGATGGCCGAGCAGCCGGATCAGCGCGCGTCCGGCCGCGGTAAGCGGGCCAAAGCTCATCAGGAGATAAAAGCCAAGCACGGTAGGTGGGAGCACCAACGGCAGACTCACGACAGCCTGCACCAACCCACGCGTCCAGCCGCCGCGGCTGTCTCGACCGTCCTCAGCAAGCCACCAGGCCAGGGGCAGACTCAGCGTCAGCAGCACGGCCGTAGTGGTTGCCGCCAGCCGAAGCGTCAGCCACAGCGCCTGCCTGTCCATGCTGTGATTCTATACGGATGGTTTCGCTTAGCTCGCCGGATCAAGTCCGAAGCGCTCGAGGCTATCCTGCACCTTGGGCGAGGTTAGCCACTCCAGGAACTTCTGCGCCTCCGGCAGATGGTGCGAGTTCTTCACCACCACGCCGCATTGCCGAATCTTCGGATAGATAAACGGCACCAGCACATACGTGCCGACCTGCTGCATGTGTTCGGACTTCGCTAGTGTCAGCGACAGGAATCCTAGCTGGGCGTTGCCGGACTCCACAAACTGGCCGGTCTGCGCAATGTTCTCTGCGGTCACCAGCTTGGGCTTCAGCTGGTCGGCGAGCTTCATGTGGATCAACGCCTGCGACGCCGCGAAGCCATACGGCGCATGCTCCGGGTTCGCGACCGCAATGCGCGTCACCCTTGGGTCGGTCAACAGGTCCAGACTCAGCGGCTGGATCGGCGAGTCCTTGCGCGCCCACAGCACCAGCTTGCCCGTGGCATAGGAGACCGGCGCTTTTCCGTCCGCCAGGCCTGCGGCGACGATCTTCTCCGCAAAAGAGAAATCCGCGCCAAGAAAGACATCGAACGGTGCGCCGCTAGTGATCTGCGTTGCCAGCGTACTGGAGGAGCCGAATGACACGTCCAGCTTGACGCCGGTCTGCTGTTCATACTCACGGGCCAACACCGGCATCGCCGGCTGCAGGTCCGCCGCGGCGGCGATGCGCAGGGTTGTCGTAGGATGCGCTGGTGCTTGAGCCCTAACCAGCATCGGACCACACACAAGAAGAGCAAGCAACGCCACGGCAGATCGACAGAAGTGCGCTCGATTCATATACCCTAAGCTCAAGGATGATCTCCACTCACCAGCTTCGATGCATCGGCTGCGCCTTACGCATACCCGGCGAGCAGGCCGCGCCCGATTTCCGCTGCACGACCTGCGGCTCGCTCTTCGAGGTGGTGTATCCGTGGAGCGAGACCCAAAGCGAGCTCCGAGGCACGCAGGCGCCGCCCTCACCTGAGACCCGTTCCGCCAGCGTTCCCAATCCCTCCGCCCTGCGCTGGCTGTGGCAGGAGCGCCGCACCTCGTCCCTCGCCATCGATCAGTCCGGCGTCTGGCGCTTTCGCGATGTGCTGCCCATTGTCCGCGACTTCGATCAGGTCGTCACCCTGCGCGAGGGCAACACGCCGCTCTACGAGCTGCCGCGCGCCGCCAAGTCTCTCGGCATCCCCTGGATTCTCGCCAAGCACCAGGGCATGAATCCCACCGGCTCCTTCAAGGACACCGGCATGACTGCCGCACTCTCGGTCGCCGCCGAGCGCGGCTTCCAGTGGGTCGCCTGCGCCTCCACCGGCAACACCTCCGCTGCCATGGCCGCCTACGCCGCGCGCGCCGGCCTGCGCTCCATCGTCTTCATCCCCGAGGGCAAGATTGCCTGGGGCAAGCTCTCGCAGTCCATGGATTACGGCGCGCTCACCCTGCAGCTGCGCACTGACTTCGACGGCTGCGTCCGACTGGTGAACGACCTCGTCCGTAGGCAGCCGATCTACCTGCTCAACTCGGTCAACCCCTATCGCCTCGAAGGCCAGAAGACCCCCGCCTTCGAGATGCTTGAGCAGATGGACTGGCTCGTCCCCGAACACGTGATCGTTCCCGGCGGTAACCTCGCCAACTCCTCCGCGCTCGCCAAGGGCTTCGCCGAGATGCGCCAGCTCGGGCTGATCTCGCGCGTCCCACGCATCTCCATCGTGCAGGCCGAGGGCGCCAACCCACTCTTCACCTCCATGCGTGACAACGGCGGGCGCGACCTGACGCCGGTCGTGGCCGAGACGCGCGCCTCCGCTATCCGCATCGGCAATCCCGCCTCCTGGCACAAGGCCGTGCATGCGATCCAGTCCACCGGCGGCTGGTGCGAGCAGGTCTCCGAAGCCGAGATCGCGCTCGCCAAGGCGCAGATCGGCGCCGAGGGCATCGGCTGCGAACCCGCCTCCGCCGTCACGCTCGCCGGACTCAAAAAGCTGGTCGCCGATGGCCGGGTTGGCACCGAGGAGCGCGTCGTGCTCCTACTCACCGGTCACACCCTCAAGGACTCGGACTACACCATCGCCTTCCATCAGCACCAGCTGCTGACCGCCGGCGAAGAGGCCGGCATGACCCACGGGGAGCGCGAACAGCAGGCGCAGCTGCGCAAACCGCCCATTGTGCTCGACCCCAACGCGGACGCCATTCTGCGCACGCTTGATGAGCAGATGGCCCAGGTCTCACAGATGCTCTAGAAAGCTCCTCGCGTCGCGAGTCTAAGTTCATACGAGAACGCCTGGAACTCAAGGCTGCGCTTTGGACCGTAAGGTGACCTCACCGATGTTGACCTCGTCTGGCTGATTGAGGATATAAACCACCGCGTGCGCGACAGCTTCAGGGGACATGGCGAACTTCTCTCCTGCCTTCTGCAACTGTGCTTTCAGGTCCGGGTTCTTTACATGTTCGCTGAAGGCCGTGTCGGTGAAGCCAGGCAGAAGAGTGCTCACGCGTATCTGTCCTGCCAGCTCCTGCCGGAGGCCATCGGACAGGGCGAGTACGGCTGCTTTCGTCGCTGAATACACCACCTGGTTTGGTACTGTCTTTCGCGCCGCGGTGGATGCGGTGTGTATGAAGTGTCCCGAGCCTTGCCGACGAAATACGGGCAGCGCTGCCGCTATGCCGAACAGGACACCCTTGATGTTCACATCCACCATCGCTTCCCAATCGTCGACCGCGAGCTCGTCGAAGGGCCCGATGGGCATCGCACCAGCGTTGCTGAAGAGAACATCCAGCTGACCATAACTCTGTTGTGCAAGCTGGACGAGACCCAGAAGGTCTTCATGCTTGCTCACATCCGTGACCCGATAAGTGGCTTGGCCGCCAGCGTCGCGGATTTCTGCGCTTAGTCGGGAAAGTCCTTCTTCATGCCGTGCGCCGAGCACCAGTTTTGCGCCAAGGCGGCTCAACTCAAGGGCGGTCGCCCTTCCGATACCGCTGCTAGCACCCGTAATCGCAACGACCTGTCCTAGGATCATTTTGCCTCCGCCAGTAAAGATGCACAGTCGTGTGAGTTGGTGCATTTGCGATGCGGTCGAAACCAGTCTTGCACCCGTCTGAGTGTGCGTTTATCGTTGCAGTAGTCCGTCTATCGCACAAAGGCCATTCCGGCCGTGCGCCAGGCGGCATGAAGGAAGCGTCATGCCTGCATCAACCCCTGCCGCCCTGCCCCCAAACATGCCTGCGCCCACAACACGCACCTCCCCTGCTTCCACCCTCGACCAGTACCAGGGCGACCCCAACTTCATGACCTCGCTCGCCCGCGGGCTCATCGTCATCCAGGCCTTTACCCAGCAGAACCCGCAGATGACCATCTCCCAGCTCTCGGTCAAGACCGGGCTCTCCCGCGCCGCCGTCCGACGCTGTCTTTACACACTTACCAAGCTTGGCTTCGCCGGCGTCGAGGATGGCCAGCGCTACGCTCTGCGCCCAAGGATGCTGTCGCTCTCGCACACGTACACGACCTCCTCGACACTCTCGACCGCCGCCCAGCCCATCCTCGAGCGTATGTCCCAGACCTTCCGCGAGTCCTTTTCTGTCGCTACCCTCGACGGCCACGAAATCGTCTACATCGCGCGCACCCAGGTGCCCTCCCGCGTCATGGCGGTCGATCTCCACATCGGCTCGCGCCTGCCCGCGTACTGCACTTCCATGGGCCGCGTCCTGCTGGCGTATCTCCCGCCCGAGCAGCTCGAAAGCTATCTCCACAAAGCCGAGCTTATTCCGCACACGACCCGCACCATCACCTCTGCCGAAAAACTTCGCGCCACTTTGCGTACCGTCCGCCGCCTGGGTTATGCGCTGGTCGACCAGGAGCTTGAAGTCGGCCTGCGTTCGCTTGCCGTCCCCGTGTACGCGCCCTCCGGACGGGTTGTCGCCACCATCAATCTCTCCGGAAACGCTCCCCGCATGCCAGTCTTCGACATGCAGACTCACTTCCTCGCACCTCTGCGCAACGCTGCCAGCGAGCTCAGCGCCTTCCTCCGCTAGAGCCTAGCTTTGATCCCACACATGCTGCAGCATCGCTTCTGCCGTACTCTTATGCTGAGACGTTCTCAGGGGAAGTAAACGCACGCGGCCTTTGACTCGTCGTATGAGTGCGCGCATCGAGGAAAACATTGGAGTTCGTCTGCCAGTCCAACACTTTGGATTCTGAAAGCAAAGCTACCTCCCCTCTTGGCATCGCCGGATCGAGGCTTGATCTAGCGATCGTTTTGCCGACCTACAAGGAACGGGAAAACATTTCTCTGATCCTTGAGAAACTGGAAGACGCGCTCCAGGGGCTCGCCTGGGAGGCGATCTTCGTTGACGACGATTCCCCCGACGGCACCGCGGAGGCCGTCACCGCACACGCCCGGCTCGACGCCCGCATCCGGCTGCTTCACCGCGTGGGCCGCCGCGGGCTGTCGTCCGCCTGCATCGAAGGCATGCTCGCCACCGCCGCGCCGGTCGTCGCGGTGATGGACGCCGACCTGCAGCATGACGAGACGATCCTGCCCGTGATGCTGCGCCGGCTCCATCAGGAGTCGCTTGACCTCGTCATCGGCACCCGCAACGCCGATGGCGGCAGCATGGGCGAGTTTGGCCGCGCGCGCCGCTTTCTCAGCCGCAGCGGGCAGAAGATCAGCCGCTCCGTCTGCCGTTCCAAGGTCACCGACCCGATGAGCGGCTTCTTCCTGCTGCGCCGCTCTTTCCTGCAGGAGGTCGTTCGCGACATGCAGGGACAGGGATTCAAGATTCTCGTCGACCTCCTCGCGTCGAGTCCGCGCCCGGTTCGCCTCGCCGAGGTCGGCTATACCTTTCGCTCACGCCGCTTCGGCGAGAGCAAGCTGGATGTCGTCGTCGGCCTCGAGTATGTTTTCCTCGTCCTTAACAATCTGCTCGGCGGCATTGTTCCCGTCCGCCTCGCGCTCTATCTTCTGGTTGGCGCTCTTGGCCTCGTCACTCATCTCGCCACGCTGCTGATCCTGAGCCAGGCCGTACACCTTCACTTCGTTGCCGCGCAGGTCATCGCCACTTTTGTCGCGATGATCGAGAACTTCTCGCTCAACAATCGGATCACGTTCCGCGACCGCCGGCTGCAAGGCGCTCAACTTCTCTCAGGAGGCGCGCGATTTGTGCTGGCCTGCGGGTTCGGCGCCTGGGCCAATGTCGTCTTCGCCAACAGCCTTTGGCAGTCCGGCACCGAGTGGTACCTCGCCGGGTTCGCCGGCATCGTTCTCGGTTCGGTCTGGAACCTCTCCATCAGCAGTCTTTTCACGTGGGGCCTGCGCAGCCGAAGCCGGCGCGACGAGCCGATGCATGCGGCCTTTGCGGATGAGGTGAAGGTATCGCGTTGAACCACGTTCTCCGCTCCCGCAGCGTTCTCCTCCTCTGGATACTGGCCATGGTCACCCTCGTCGTCTGGGCCCGGTTCGGCGGCGCCGGCTGGGACGTCGACATCTACCGCGCCGGCATGCGCTCGCTGAGCGCGGGGCACGACCCCTACACGGACGCCACCTCCGTGCAGCGGCTCTTCCACCAGCAACTGATGGCCAATCCCAAACTTCTTGCCCAGGACCCTCCCTTCAGCTATGTGTACTCCCCGATCACTCTGCCGCTGTTGCGCCTGGTCGGTGTCCTTCCCGGCTGGTTGAGCGGCACGGCGTATTACCTGCTCTACTGTGCCGCTGCCTTTGCTCAGGTCTGGGTCACGTTCCGCGCGGTCGAGCGTAGTGAACGTCCATACTTCCGATATTTCGCTCCTCTCGCCATTTTCTTTCCCGGCTTCCTGGCCAACGCTGCCATTATGAGCGGCAACATCGCCTACATCCTCTACGCCGTCGTTCTTCTGACCGCCGTTCTCGGCTGGCAGCGCGGCATCTGGCGCTGGTTCTACGTCGCCACCCTCGCAGCCAGTTGTGTCAAAGCCCCGCTGCTCAGCCTCACTGTGATTCCCATGCTCTCGGCTCGGCGTCAATGGCTTCCCGTTGCCTTCACCGGTGCCGCCGGCCTCGCACTCTTTGCCGTTCAACCCGTCGTCTGGCCCATTCTCTTCCGTCACTATCTCGAGGCAGTCGATCTCCAGTTCCGGTTCAACCGCGACTTCGGCTGCAGCCCTGCCGGTCTCTTCGGTGACGTTCTCTATAGCCACGGCATCCCCTACTCTCCGGCCAGCATGATCTTTTTCCTTGCCTACGCCCTGCCTCTGTTCGCGCTTCTGCTCCACTTTTCCCGGCTCTATCTCCGTGGCAGCTTCTCGCTCGCGCAGTGGATGCCCGTGATGCTCGTCGGCGTCATCCTGCTGAATCCGCGCATTATGGAGTACGACACCGCACCCATTGCTCTGCCTCTGGCCCTCATTGCCTGGCGCTTCCTCGCCCGCTGGACCGGAACTTCCCGCAGGATTGCCTGCCTAAGCCTCCTCTTTCTCGCCGCCAACTCGGTCGGCGCAATGAGTTGGAGCATGCGCAAACTCACCGACGGACCGCTGCTCCTCCTTTTCTTCGCCGCCGGTGTTTGGCACCTCTACAAGCTCTCCAGGGATGCCGGACACGAGCCCTCCGTCTCCGGACAAGCGCACGAGCAGCCTACGGCCATGCTCCTCAACTGACGCCGTCGTAGAAGATAGCTGTAAGTTTTTTACCCGACAGAAAACCCACGCTATTGCCTTGTCCCCAGTACATGCTTCCTCGGCACTGGTAACCCGGACACCCACTCTCGGCGTCCATGAGAATGCACCCGTCGACTCACTCGCACGATGAAGGGAGTTCAGCCGGAAAGAACGGCCCAAGGATCCGTACATCGCATCGTCCTCCATCCTTCTGGTCAGGGAACCAGCACAACGGCTCGACTCGACGTACGATCTCGAGTGCGACCTCCTGGCATCCGTCTCGGAACCGCATAAGCATTTACGCCTCTATTGCCTCATTCTGGTTCTCCTTCCGCTGCTCGCCATTCCGGCGTGTATTGCCTTTGGCGCTTCGAACTTTTTTCTCCATCACGGCGCCAGCGTCTGGGTGCGAGCCAATGACGCCGTCTTTGACATGCACGATCGCGACTGCGATGTCCTTGTCTTCGGCGACTCTACCGCGATGACCGGGATCAACCCCGACCTGGTTGAAACCGAAACCGGCCTTCACACCTGCAACATCGCCGTCACCAACGCCGTCCTCGCCGTTACTGGCAACCTCACCCTGAACCATTTTCTAGCCGCAAATCCAAAGCCCCGCATCCTGCTCATCCAGCTCTCTCCGGACGGCTTCGAGCCGGGTAGAGATACCTGGCACCAGACCATCTACGCCGAAGGCATGCTCGAGCTGCTGCGCCACGGCGATGCCGCGGAAAAACGACACATTTTGCTCTCCCATCCCCAGGAATCCATCGCCTTCGCCGGTTATGCCGCGGGCTTTGGCGCCTGGTATCTCATACGAGACATCTGGTCTCGCGCCACGCATCATCAGCTGGAAGAAGACACCGTCCTGGTGCGCAACGGCTTCTTTACACCTCCCGCGCCCGCGCTCACCTCCTGCACTCCGCCTGAGTCCCTCCTCTCTACAGTCGATCAACAACGCTCGCGGTTCACCCGCGACCTGGTTGCCGGCTTCCATCGTCAGTATGCCGGCCAGGCTGCTGTCGTCCTGATCAACGTCGCACCTATCCCAGCCTGTGACAACAACCTCGCCGCTTACCAGACCGAACTTCACGGCGTTACTTCCAACTCTCTCCAGCCTCTACCTATCACCCTCTTCAATGACGATCGCCACTACACAGCCACAGGTTCCAGGGTCGTCTCCAACGCCATTGCGAGCGAACTCAACAGCGTCGCCATCCAAAGTTCCTCGACGTACGATCGCATGCCTTCCTCCCGAACCCTCGCTTTGCTGCATCGCATGCGCCTCCATCCTTCTTATCGGCAAGGAAACGGAAAACCTTAGCTGAATATTACTGTTTGGAAAAAAGATTTCCCGGCCCTGTCACACATGCTCTTCAACTCCTACCGTTTCTTGTTTCTCTTTCTTCCCATCACCATGCTCGGCTACCAGCTGCTTGGCCGTTTCGGCCGCCGGTATGTCATGCTTTGGCTGGCCGCCGCCTCGCTGGTCTTTTACGCCGCCTGGAATCCCCCGTTCGTCCTGATTCTGCTCTTCTCCACGCTTATGAATTTCCTGATCGCGCGAGCCATCAGCAGCAAGCCCGCGGAATCATCCCCACGCAAGCGCCTACTCCTCCTGGGTGTCGGCCTTAATCTGCTTGCGCTCTTTTACTTCAAGTACCTCTTCAAAGCGCTTCTCTTCCTGCATTCACTCGGAGTGACCGGCCTTCACCCTGGCTCCATCCTCCTGCCGCTTGGCATCTCCTTCTTCACGTTCACCCAGATCAGCTACCTGGTCGACCTCGCCCAAGGCCAAGCCGAGCGCCAGGACTTTCTCTCCTATCTGCTCTTCGTCACCTTCTTTCCTCACCTCATCGCCGGACCCATCCTCCACCACAAGGAGATGATGCCGCAGTTCGCCGCTGCCTCCCGGCGCTTCTCGCTTCACTCCGAAGACGTCTCGCTCGGCCTGACCTGGTTTCTCATGGGACTGGCAAAAAAGGTTCTCCTCGCCGACACCCTCGCCCACACCGCCGACCTCACCTTCCGCGACGCCGGCTCGCTCTCCTTCGTCTCCGCGTTCACCGGCCTCGTCGTGTACTCCATGCAGCTCTACTTCGACTTCTCCGGCTACTCGGACATGGCGCTCGGGCTCGCCCGCATGTTCTCCATCCGCTTCCCGCTGAACTTCGATTCCCCCTACAAGGCCACCAGTGTCACCGAGTACTGGCAGCGCTGGCACATGACTCTTACCCGCTACGTCACGCTTTATCTTTACAATCCCGTCCTGCTCGGCATCCAACGCCGCCGTCTCGCGCGTGGCCACAAGATATCCCGTAAGACACTCTCCACACCCGCCGGCTTTGCCGTCCTGGTCGCCTATCCCACCCTGGCGACCATGCTGCTCACCGGCCTTTGGCACGGAGCCGGCCTCCAGTTCGTTGTGTTCGGACTACTCCACGGCGTTTACCTCACCGCGAACCAAGCCTGGCGTCACTTCCGGGAGCGCGCATCACAGGCTGAATTCCCGACCGGAGCAAAGCGTTTGGCCATGATGATCGGCGTTTACGTCCAGGTCACCTTCGCGCTCATCTTTTTCCGCTCAAGCTCCATGCACGCCGCTCTTGCGCTCCTGCACGACCTCGGCGGAGCTCACGGATTCGGCTCTCTCGGTAACCTGCTCGAGGGCGCGCTCGCCTTTGCCCTCTTTCCCGTCGTCTGGTTTCTCCCCAACACCCAGCAGATTCTTGGCCAGGAGCGCACGGTCGACCATCCGATGCCCGGTCCAGCTGCTTCCACTACCCCCGCCCATGAACAGGCGCCCACCCTCTTTCCCGGCCTCCGCTGGGCGCCTACCCTGCGCTGGGGTCTCGTGATGGCCGCTCTCTTCTTCGCGGTCCTGGTCGAACTGGACCCCACCGCCCAGTTCCTCTACTTCCAGTTCTGACGCTACTTCGCACGTTCCCAGCACCGCACAAACGTTCCACCTGCCGCGCTGCTCATGGTCACGCTCCCTGCCGGAACGATCACGGCCTGCCCCACGTCAAACCGCACCTCGTTGACTGCCGCGCTTCCGCTTGTGCCGACCACGCAGCCCACCCCATCCATCTCCATCTCAAACGTGAGTCCCGCCGGCACCTCGAATCGATCCACTACAAAGTATTTCTCGTCGATGAGCCGCGTGTATCGTTCCGTACTGATTGACTCGACCACCCCGGCCTTGGTCTTGGTCTTGACCACGCCCAAGCCCTCCTCCAGATGCAGGTCCCGCCCACGCCCGTAATCGAACAACCGATACGTTGTATCGGACGTCTGCTGCACCTCAAGCAACACCAACCCCGGCCCAATCGCGTGTACCGTGCCTGCATCCACGAAGACCATATCCCCGACATTGACCGGCACGACCTGAAGCAGCGTCTCCAGCGTTCCATCCGCGGCCGACACACGCACATCTTCTACCGAGACACCCGACTTTAACCCGCACGCCACCGTGGCGCCCGGCTCCGCCTCAAGCACATACCAGCACTCCGTCTTGCCCCGTGGCAGACCCAGCTTCGCCGCCGCTTCATCATCTGGATGCACCTGCACCGAAAGCTTCTCGCTCGGAAACAGCATCTTCACCAGCAGCGGAAACTCACCTCCACCGGTCACTCCGTCGAGGGTTCCCGTGCACTGCCGCGAAAGGTCGGC
>CAXSDM010000042.1:17050-20095 GCA_964235575.1 uncultured Acidobacteriaceae bacterium
AGCCGGTTCGCCTGGTTCGAGCGATCCGCCACAAACGGCGCCTGATCGCCCGGACCGGTAAACAGGCTGCCCATCGCCGAGCTCAGCGCGTCGTTGTTGTTCATCGGCGGCAGGCCGAGCACCATCTCCATCGTCCGCACCATGCTCACCGTCGAGTAAAAGCGGCTGTCCACAAACGGCATTCCATCCCCGCCATGCGGCGCATACTTGCTCACCACTACGCCGATCGAGCGGTGCGCATCCACGTGGTCCGCGCCGCTCTGCGCATCGTCTTCCAGGATGAAGAACGCCGTGTCGTCCCAGAACGGGGAGTGCGAGATCGCCTGCACTGCCCGGCCCACCGCCAGATCGTTGTCTGCCACGGAAGCTTTCGGCGTAGGGCCGCCCGGCGCCGTTCCCGCCGTATGATCGTTGGCCAGCCGCAGCATGACGAAGTTCGGCATCGTGTCCTTGCCGGCCTTTTTATTCACAATCCACCCCGCCAGATGCTTCTCGAAGATGTCTTCCCGCACCTGGTCCGGCACCCGCAGGTTGAAGTCCGGAGCCTCCGGCGCAAAGTGCCCCACCAGCTCCGGCTTGGTCGGCCGGTTTGCCTCGATCAACGGGATCGCCCACGGCCACTGGTTCACGCCGCCGCCCCACATATCCGGCAGCGTCTCGCCCGGCTTCACCTCGTTGCGCGCCGAGCACGGAACACCTTCGAGCATCGGCCCCTGCCGCGAGTCGGTCTGCGCGCCCGCCCCGCGCTTCGGGTTGCAAAAGGTGGTCGAGATGAACTCGCCGAAGTGGTAGAGCGTCATGCCATGCCGGGCCAGATTACCCCAGAGATAGCCGCTCGAAGGCTCGTTCACGTCCGGAATATGCTGCTCAAGCGGCAGCCCCTGGCTCACCACGCCTTCAAAGTCATAGCCATGCTGCCCACCGCGGTAGTTGAGCTGCCACGTCCGCTCGAGGTAATCCGTGCCGATGGCCGAGTTCGACCACACATGCCCGTCGCCCGAGACCTCGGCTGAGTCGTAGAAGTTGTCCAATACTCCGAACTGCTTTACCAGCTTGTGGAGGTTCGGCGTAACGTCCTCGCCATACATGACCAGGCTCAGATCGCCGTTGCCGACCGTCTTCCCGTTGATTTTCAGATCACCCAGCAGCTGGTCGTATGTTCGGTTCTCCCGGATGATGTAGATCACATGCTTGATCGGGCCTCCGTTGGCAGCGAAGCGCGGATCCCATGCAAGCCGCTCCGCCGCCGCCTTCATCCGGTTGTCGGTGAGCACGGCCACGGTCATCGCTTTCAAATCCTTCTCCGCGCCCTCTACATCCACCTGCGCAAGGGACCCGTGCAGCAGCGTCGCAATGTACGTAAACGGCTGCTTGAACCGGGGGCCAGTGGTCTCCGCCGTCGGCTTCTGCGGGAAATTGTTTGGCCCTGTGCCGGTTCCCTTGCCCGTCGCTATATACAGTTTGCCGCTGGACAGCGCCACTCCTGTCGGAAGCCACTCCGTCGGGATAAAGCCGATCGGCTCAACCATTCCCTTTCCCGCCGCGCTCCTTGTCAGCTTGCGCGTATCGAGCACCGCCACCGCATCGGACCCCATGTCCGCCACATACACCCGGCTGCCATCCGCGCTCACCGCCAGCGCCTCCGGCTCCGCGCCGAAGAAGCTCTGCCCTGGCAGCCGCACATCGAAGTAGCCCTTCAACTTGAAGCCGCCGTCACTCAAATCGAGCGCCGCTACCGAGTCCCGATTGCCCAGCGCCGCATACAGCGTTTTCCCGTCCGGACTCATCGCCAGCGCATCCGGATGCGACCCCGGCCGCACCGGATCATCGTTCTTCAACAGCGGCAGCTTGCGCCCCACTATGCCCTTCGCCAGGTCGAGCTCCACCACCTCGCTGCCGTTCCACAAAGCCACAAACGCCCGCCGCCCATCCTTAGCCACTGCCAGCGCGACCGGGTACACACCCGGCACCACGTCGGTCTCGCTCAGGTCGAACCGCGTCTCTACCTTGCCGGTTGCCGCATCCATCAGCCACACGTCGTCCGAAAGATTGCCAGCCACTAGCAGCTTCGATCCCACCACAGTGATCGCCGCCGGATACGGCAGTCCCTTCATCTGAGCGGTACTCTTATCCGCCACCCCAAACGCCTCGCCCCCGCCGCCCAGCAGCGTCGTCCGCCCCTCAGCCAGCTGCGGAGGCGCGACCTTCATCATCCGCTCCCGCGTAATCCTGCCCTCATGAAACCCGTACACCTGGATCCCTGACCCTGTATCATCCCCATTCTTGCCGGTCGGGTCTCCGGACGAAACAACTGTCCCGTACAACGTCCCTCCATCGGCTGAAAACGCCAGTCCAGAAAATAGCGCCTGCTTCGCGTTCACCAGCGTTCGAGAGTCAGGAAAATCCTCCACCTTGCCCGTTTGGGTATCCATCACTGCCAGCGATTGGTGATACCCGCTCTCATACGAGCCATACCCTCCATTTACCGTCACCACATACCGCCCATCCGGGCTCACCGCCATGGTCACCGGCAGCGAGCTCAACGGCTTTGGCGCGCCGGGCACAACCCCATGGATCTCCTTGCTCGTTGGCAGGTTGATTTGCCCGCCCGGCTTCTCTGCCGGAGCCTGCCCCCATACCCGCACCCCAACCAGAAACACCGCCGCTGTAATCCGCCATTTCGTCATCCACACAGCCTATCAACCCCGCATGAAGATTTCGTTTATTCGTGAGTAAGGTCTATTTAGGTCCTCGTTGCGGATGTCGCCACAAGCGAAAACGCAGATTCCCTTCGGGAATGACAACCAAGAGAGCACAGCGCGAAGGAACACTCTTGATCAGAGATTTCCCAAAACTCTCTACCCCTCTCATCGGCGGATCCAACCGTTTCACTATCCCACCGAAGTGTCAGCAGCCTCCCCCAAGCGCCCTTACAAAAGTCTTACAACGCCTCCCCTCGCACCCTGCTAGCGTTGATTTCAGCAGTAACCCGAGGATGAACACCCAGATGACTCCCGCCACACTCAACACCGAGACCGAAGCCTC
>CAXSDM010000043.1:0-12914 GCA_964235575.1 uncultured Acidobacteriaceae bacterium
ACCGGCGAAAACCCGCCCAACGGGAAGTACGGCACATACGCAATCCCGTCGCCGGCAAGCTCATCCACCAGCGCGTCATCTTCCCGATGCGCCACGTTGTATAGGTTCTGCACGCAAACAATTGCGCAAATCTTCCGGGCATCCGCTACCTGCGTCCGGGTTACGTTGCTCAAACCGATATGCTTCACCAGGCCTCGCCGCTGCATCTCCGCCAAGGCCGTGATCTGCGGCTCAAGCGAGCCCTCCGCGGGCGCAGGATGGCCCAGCAGGCTCCGCATGTTCACTACGTCCAGCGCATCCAGGCCAAGATGGCGTAGATTGCTCTCCACCGCCTGGGTCAGCTGCTCCGGAGAGGCAGCCGGGTTCCACGAGCCATCGTCCCCGCGAAGCGCACCCACCTTGGTCACGATGGTCAGGTCTTTCGGATACGGATGGAGCGCTTCCTTGAGGATCTGATTCACCACATACGGTCCATAGAAGTCGCTCGTGTCGATGTGGTTGACTCCACTCGCAACGGCCTCGCGCAGCACCGCCACCGCCGCATCCCGATCTTTCGGCGGCCCAAACACATGCGGCCCCGCCAGCTGCATCGCCCCATACCCCATCCGGTTCACCGTCACCGCGGTCCCGGCAAACGTAAACGTACCGCCCAAATCGTTTCTTCCGCTCATGTGGCCGTCTCCTCCCCAGCTGCTTTTCTTTGGATGAGGTTACACAAACGCAAGGCTCTAGAAAGAGCACCGCATTACATCAGATGCTGCGCGTTCATGTTCTTCAAAAGCATCGGCAGATCCGGATCGTCGCTCCGCATCACCGCGCGTCCCAGCCCGCGAAGCAGCGTCTCGCAGCATGCCCGCGTAGACTCCGACGTGCCGCGCGCCGAGATGAGCAACAGCTCGCCCGCGCCCGCCAGGTCGCCCCGCACCATCGCACAGCGGTCCGCCCGGTAGGTACACGAGGCCAGGTCCGTGAGGCTTAGCGCTTCGCTCGGCGTACACATCACCGTTTTGGGCGGAGCCATCCGGTCGATCAGGCTCCAGATTTCCAGCTTCGACTCGAGCTCATCCGGCACAAAATCGACGACCACGTCCGCCTCGCGCACCGCGTCTTCCACCGTTGTCACCAGCGCAACCGACTGGCCCAACTCCGCTATGACCCTGCTTGCGTCCCGCAGCCGCGCCGGCATCACGTCCTCCAACACCACCGCGAAGCCGGCCACCGCGCAGGCCGCGGCAAAGCTTCGCCCCTGCACGCCCGCGCCGATGACCGCGACGTTCACGCCGGCCTACTTGGTCTCAATGGAGTTGAGCACCGTCTCGTAGTTCGGCTCGGAGTGCTTGATATAGTCGGCGATCCGGTGGCGCTCCTCCTCGGTAAGAGAAGGAAGCGTGGTCAGGATGCGGCGCAGGGTCACCGAAATATCGTCAACGTAGTTCATTGTGCGGATTGCTTCGCCGGACAGTGGCATTCTTACTCCAGACATGAGATCGGCTCAAGAGCCTGTTCTCAGTCTACTTGCTTTGCAGAAACACGGCTTGCCTTACGCCTCGCTGCCCAGCACAATCCGCCGGCTGGCTTCATCGGTCGGCTTGCCCGCGTCCACGCCTTCGATCGGTTCTTCGTAGCCATCGCGGTCCGTCATCTCCATCAGCCGTGCCATCTTCATGGCGAAGTCCGGATGCAACGCGCCGGGCTCGTAGCGCCACGTCCAATTGCCCATCCCAGCCGCAGGCGTGTTCATCCGAGCCTCACTGCCCAGGTGCAAAATATCCTGCAAAGGAAAGACGCAGATGCTGGCCACCGAACGCGCCGCCAGACGGATCATGGCCCACACTACCTGCGCCGGGTGCTCCATCGTCTGCAGGTACGCCTCCACATTTGCGCGCTCCACCGGCGACGTGTCCTCGAGCCACCAGCCTAGGGTCGTGTTGTTATCATGCGTGCCCGTGTAGATCACCGTATTCGGCACGCAGCGGTGCGGCAGATACAGGTGGCTGCCCCGGTCCGTAAAGCCGAACTGCAGAATGCGCATCCCGGGCATCGAGTAGTGTTCGCGCAGCTCGTCGACCTCCTTGGTGATGACGCCCAGGTCCTCAGCGATGAAGGGCAGGTCGCCGAAGACCTCCTTCAGCCGCTGGAAGAGCTCGTGCCCCGGTGCCTTGACCCACTGTCCATTGACCGCCGTCTCTTCTTCCGCGGCAATCGACCAGAAGGCCTCAAACCCGCGGAAGTGATCCAGCCGGATGATGTCGTAAAGCGTCAGCGCGCGGCGGATGCGCGCCACCCACCAGTCGAACCCGCGCTCCTTCATCTCGCTCCAGCGATAGAGCGGATTGCCCCAACGCTGGCCGGTTGCCGAGAAGTAATCCGGAGGCACCCCGGACACCCGGATCGGCTTCAGGTTCTCGTCCAGCTCGAACAGATCCGGCACCGTCCACACATCAGCCGAGTCGTAGCTGACGAAGATCGCCACGTCTCCCATGATCCGGATGTCGCGCTCGGCGCAGTAGTGCCGCAACGCAAACCACTGCTCGTTGAAGAAGAATTGGACCGCCTGCTCGATCGCCAGTTCCCGGCCCTTGTCGTTCATCAGCCGCGCCAGCGCATCGCTCTTGCGCCGGGCGTACTCCTCCGGCCACTCGTGCCAGCTGGCGTAGGCAAACATGCGCCGAAGCACGGTATACATGGCATAGTCCGGCAGCCACGAGAGATTGTCCGTGCAGAACCGCTGGAAGCGCAGGCGCTGTTCGCCACTGGCGTGATCGAGGAAGTTTGCCGCCGCCTCTTCAATCAGCGGCAACTTGCGCTCCCACACCTCGCCGAAGTCGACCGAACCCTCCGAACCAGGCGCGTCCGTGAGGCGATCGTGCGAGAGCCAGCCCTGGTCCGCCAGCACCTCAAGCGAGATCAGAATCGGGTTGCCCGCAAACGCCGAGAGCGCCGAGTACGGCGAGCTGCCGTAGCCCGTAGGACTCAGCGGGAGCACCTGCCACACGCGCTGCTTTCCCGCGGCTAGGAAGTCGACAAAGGCGCGAGCCGCCGGACCGAAGTCGCCCACGCCACCTTGCGAGGGAAGCGAAGTCACGTGCAGCAGAACTCCCGAAACCCGTTCCTTCAGCATGATGCCTCGCCCTGCTTCCCGCTCTCAGCTTTCCTGACTCGTGAACGCGACCCCGGCACGTACTAACTCCCGACCGGCAAGCCACCCGGCTCCGCAGCCGCAGCCTTGATCCGGATCGCTCCAGCCTTCTGGTACTTCTGCGCCAGCGTCCCAAGATAGATATTGAAGATCTCCTGCCGCTTCTCGTTCAACATCGCCTCGCGGGTCTTGTCGAAGTTCTTGGCAATCTCGTCCGTGCCCGGCTCCTGCTTGTCCACCACCGAAAGCACCACCCCGGTCGAGCCGAGATTGATCGGACTCGAGATCGCTCCCTTCGCCAGCGTAAACGCCTGCGCCGCCTGCCCGGTCAGCGCGCCCACATCCGGCACCTGGCCGTCCTTGCCCACCAGATCACTCGTCTTCACCGGAACGTTCATCTCCGCTGCAGCCTTGTGCAGGTCGTTCAGTTCCTTGGCGCGCGCATCCAGCTTGTTCAGCTTGGCCGCCAACATCTGCGGAACCTGCTGATCGCGATAATCGGTCAGCAGCGTCGACTTGTACTCGTCGAACGTAGGCGCATGCGGCGCGCGAACATCCACCACCTGGTATACCGCGTAGCCATCCCCGGTCGAAGCCGAAGCCGGAGCAGCGCCCTTTGTGGCTCCGAACGCTCCCGTCAACAAGGCCGTAGCATCGGACACTCCGCCAATCGTTCCATCCTTACCCACGTAGTCGGTGGCGATCGCGTGCAGCCCATGCGCCGCTGCCGTCTTGTCGATGCCGTCCTTCTTCGCCTCCGCCACCAGCGTGTTCGCGAAGTTCTGCTCCGCCGCGCCCAGCTTCTGCTGCTCCAGCACCGGAACAATCTCCGCTTTCACCTCGCCCAGCGGCCTCAGGTGCTCCTGGTCGTGCTGCTCCACCTGGATGATGTGGTAGCCGAAGTCCGTCTTCACCAGGTCCGAGGTCTGCCCGGCTTGGAGCGCGAACGCAGCTTTCTCAAACGCGGGCACCATCTTGCCGCGGGTAAACACGCCCAGTTCGCCGCCCGTGTCCTTGCTTCCGGGGTCGTCTGAGTTGGCCTTGGCAAGCTCCGCAAAGTTGCCGCCCGCGCGGACCTTGTCGAGGATGCCCTGCGCTTTAGCCTTGGCCGCCGCGTCCGTCTTCGCATCCGAGCCCTGCGGCACCGCAATTAGAATGTGCCGCGCCTTCACCTGCTCCTTCACGTCATATTGTGCTTTGTGCGCGTCGTAGTACGACTGAACTTCGGCGTCCGACACCTGCGGCTTGCCGCCCGGCATCTGGTCGATGCCAAACGAGACATACTGAATTTTGCGCTGTTCCGGAATGGCCGTCGCATACCGCGCTGCGTTCTGCTTGAAGAACGCCTGCAGATCGGAGTCCGAGGGGTTGATCGTCTTCGCCAGGTCCGCCGACGAGACCACCGCGTAGTCGAACTTCACCTTTGTGCCCGAAACCCGGAACGAGTTCCGCACATCGTTGTCCGACACCGTTGCCCCGCCCGTCATCATGGCCTGCAGCCGGCTCAGCTCGATGCGGCTCTTCAGGTAGTCCTCAAACTGCTTCCGCGTCATGCCCATATTCGTCTGCACAAAGTTCATGTACGCGTCATTGCCGATGAACTTGCCACCTGGGAAAAAAATCTGCCCCAGCTGGCCCTCGTGCATCACCGAGAGCAGGTCCTCATCGGACACCTGCAGCCCGCGGCGATCGCCTTCGATCTTCAGGATCGCCTCCTGCACCAGCTGCTGACCCGCGCGGCTCTCGAGGTAAGGCATATAGAAGGCCGGAACCTGGCGTCCCTGCGTCTGCTGCTGTACCGCCCGCGCAATGTCGGTGCGGGTCACGGTCTGCGTATCCCCAACCAGCCGGCTGAAGAAGCCTGGCTCGTGCACCGTCGCGTAGGTCGTCGGGTCGCCGCCCGCTCCTGCGTTGTCGAAGATACCCGGAACGAGCGTGATGACCATCGTGATCACAGCCACGCCGATAATCAGGCCGAAGACGACCTTGATGAACTTGTTGTCCTGCTGCAGAATGCGAATCATGCCTGGTGATCGACCTTGACTTCCTACGGATTTGCCGAAGCCGCACAAGCCGCTGGGCAAGCCTTAACTATAAATCAGCCAGCCGATCCCTCACGGAAAGCTTCGGCACGATCGCGGTACTTCGGTACTGCCTGAATCGGGGTGAGATCTACTCGCATGGGTTGGACCTGGGGTGCTTCGTCCGCCGGAGCCCGATCTCATGAGCAAATCCATTGACAGCCTGCCTTTTCCGAGCGAACACTGACAGTTGAGGGACTCAACGCCCATGCCCACGAAGCTCGCCAGCCCCGTCGCCGAAGGGACACTCGCCCCACCCACCACCAACAAACACCTCATCCGCTGGGTCGACAAGATGGCCGACCTCTGCCAGCCGGCCCGCATTCACTGGATCGACGGCTCGGCAGAAGAGAACGCCTGGCTCTGCGATGGGCTGGTCAAGGCCGGCACATTCACCCGGCTCTCGGAAGCCAAGTGGCCTGGCTGCTTTTACGCCCGCAGCTCGCCCAACGACGTCGCCCGCGTCGAGGACCGCACCTTTATCTGCTCGCTGTCCAGGGACAATGCCGGACCCACCAACAACTGGGAAAATCCCTTCGTCATGCGCAAGAAGCTCAAGGCGCTCTTTCGCGGCTCGATGCGCGGCCGCACCATGTACGTGATGCCATTCTCGATGGGGCCGATCGGCTCGCCCATGTCGCAAATTGGCGTGCAGCTGACCGATTCCGCCTATGCGGTCGTCAACATGCGCATCATGGCCCGCATCGGGACCGCGGTCTATAGGGAGATCGAAAAGGACGCCAGGCGTGTCGTCCCCTGCGTCCACTCGGTCGGCGCGCCGCTCGCCCCGGGCGCGCAGGACGTCTCCTGGCCGCAGAACGACACTAAGTACATCGTTCACTTCCCTGAAACCCGCGAGATCTGGTCGTACGGCTCCGGCTACGGCGGCAACGCGCTGCTCGGCAAGAAGTGCTTCGCCCTGCGCATCGCCTCGAACATCGCCCGCGACGAAGGCTGGATGGCCGAGCACATGCTCATCGTCGGCGTGGAATCGCCCGCCGACGCCCGCGGCAAAACGGAAAAAACCTACGTCGCGGCTGCCTTCCCCTCGGCCTGCGGCAAAACCAACTTCGCCATGCTCATCCCCCCGGCCGGCTTCGACGGCTGGAAGGTCTGGACCGTCGGCGACGACATCGCGTGGATCAAGCCGGATGCCACCGGACAGCTCCGCGCCATCAACCCCGAAACCGGCTTCTTCGGCGTCGCGCCCGGCACCAGCGATCTCACCAATCCGAACGCGATGGCCACGCTCCGCGCCAACTCCATCTTCACCAACGTCGCGCTGGTCACCGAAAACGGCGTGCCGAACGGAGACATCTGGTGGGAGGGCATGACCGAAACCCCGCCGGCTGAAGCGATCGACTGGCGCGGCATTCCCTGGACGCCGAACTCTCCCACTCCTGCCGCCCATCCGAACGGCCGTTTCACCGCCCCGGCCGCCCAGTGCCCCACCATCGACCCTTCCTGGGAAGACCCCGAAGGCGTGCCGATCAGCGCCTTCCTCTTCGGCGGACGCCGGCCCACCACCATGCCGCTCGTCTTCCAGGCCTTCAACTGGTCGTCTGGCGTCTACGTCGGCGCGACCATGGGCTCGGAGACCACGGCCGCCGCCGGAGGAGCCATCGGCAAGGTCCGCCGTGATCCCATGGCCATGCTGCCCTTCTGCGGCTACCACATGGGCGACTACTTTCGGCACTGGCTGCGCATGCAGCGCTCGCTGACCAGCACGCCGCGCATCTTCCACGTCAACTGGTTCCGCAAGGGTCCCGACGGCAAGTTCCTCTGGCCCGGCTACAGCGAAAACATGCGCGTCCTCAAGTGGGTCGTCGACCGCGTCCGCGGCCGGGTGCGCGGCAAGGAGACTCCCATTGGCTGGACGCCCAAGTACAACGACATCAACTGGGAGGGCCTCGACTTCAGCCACGAGCAGTTCACCACGCTGCAGGCGGTCGACCGCGAAGCCTGGAAGCAGGAGGTCATCGGCCATGAAGAGCTCTTCCTCGCGCTCCATGACCACCTGCCGCCGGAGATGATCTATGAGCGCGAACTCCTGATCTGCCGTTTGTAGTTGATAGACAACACTTGACGCACGCGCAAAGAGTCCGTACACTCTTTTTAGAGCATGGCTCCTCGCGCTTGCGTTGAGTCGAGCCGGTTCTAACGAAGTCCACCCACTTCGTTGCTTTACCGGAATAGCCACGCAACAGCCCCCACCGCGCTGCGTGGCTTTCCTCTTTAATCACCCCTCACACGTAAGCTAGACAAGTGCCGCTCACCTCGCCCAACACCGAGCCCTCCGCCGAAGCCATCCCGCCCGCCATCACCTCCGGTTTCGCGCCGCTCCGCATCCCACTCTTCCGCGACCGCTGGATCGCCTCCACCATCTCGTCGGTTGGCACCTGGATGCAGGACACCGCCGGCACCTGGCTGATGACCGCGCTCACCGGCTCGCCACTGCTGATCGCCCTCATGCAGACCGCCGCTTCGGCTCCCGTGCTCCTGCTCGGCCTGCTCGCCGGCGCCACTGCCGACATCTTCGACCGTCGCAAGCTGCTCATCTTCTGGCAGGCCTGGATGCTCGGCGCGGTAGCTATCCTGGCGATCCTCACGCTTCTCGGCCACGTTTCGCCGTGGGCGCTGCTCGCGTTCACCTTCCTGCTCAACATCGGCTCCGCTATGAACAATCCCGCGTGGCAGGCCATCGTGCCGGAACTCGTTCCGCGCGATCTTATCCCGGATACCGTGTCGCTCAACGCCGCCTCCAACAACCTCGCCCGCGCCGTCGGCCCCGCGCTTGGCGGACTCATGGTCGCCGCCTTCAAATCCACCCACGGCGGGGCCGGCTCCGTCTTTGCCCTCAACGCCATCTCCTTCGCCGGCGTCATCTGGGTCCTGGTCAACTGGAAGCGCACCCCGCTGTTCAAATCCGCGCTGCCCTCCGAGCGCATCGCCGGCTCCATCCGCGGCGGCCTCCGCTTCGTCCGCTACTCGCCCCAGCTGCAGGCGTCGCTGGTCCGCGCCTTTGCGTATTGCTTCTTCGTCTCGGCCATCTGGTCCCTGCTCGCGGTGGTCGCCCGCCGCGACCTCAAACAGGGCGCGCTCGGCTACGGCATCCTCAACGGTTCGCTCGGCGTTGGAGCCGTCGTCGCCGCCACCCAGCTCCCGCGCATCCGCCGCCTGCTCTCCGCGGACCGCCTTCTGGCCGCCGCCAGCGTCATTCAGGCTGTTACCCTGCTGGTGCTCGCCTTCATTCCGAATCCCTGGATCGTGATCCCGATGCTCATCGTCTCGGGTTCCGCCTGGACCAGCGCCATGTCGACCATCAACACCTCCGTCCAGCTGTCGGTTCCCTCCTGGGTCACCGCCCGCGCCCTCGGCACCTACATGATGACCTTCCAGGGCGGCATGGCGCTCGGCTCGGTCCTGTGGGGCTTCGTCGCGGAGCACACCCAGACGCCATACGCCCTCACCGCCTCAGCCGCCGGGCTGCTCCTTACGCTGCCCATCGTCCAGCGCTTCAAAATCCTGCAAGGCCCCGTGCCCGACTTTACCCCGCACCAGTTTTCCCGCCCCGCGCCTGAGCTCGTCGGCATCGCCTCCGCGGCCGGCGACCCCAACGACGGTCCCGTTCGCATCTCTATCGAGTACAAGATTCCGCTCGACCAGTACGCCCTGTTCACCCGCCTCATCCACGAGCTCCGGGGCGTCCGCCTCCGCGACGGCGCTCTCCGCTGGGGCATCTACCGGGACGCCCACGACCCCACCCACCTCAACGAAACCTTCCTCATGGAGTCCTGGCTCGACTTCCTGCGCTCGCGCGAGCGCGTGACCGCGGCCGACACCGCCATCCGCGACCGCGTCTACGCCCTCCACCAAGCCGACACCCAACCCCGCGTCACCCACCAGATCTACGCCAAGGAAATTTCCTGACCGCTCCCCTGCCTTGCGCTTCGACAGGGAAACTATGGAGCTACAGTAAAGGCAAAGGTGCCGGATCCGATTCGATAGACGAGTCGCCCATTCTCCGTGCGGAGAAACTGGACGCTCGACGATGCCAGGAACGTGCGTCCGCCCTCCTTTACCTTGTCCTGCCGTGCAGCGGGCAGCCAGACCTCGGCCGTGGAATCCACAGGAACCGTCACGTTCAGATTCAGGACACCAGCCTGCCGTTTCCAGGAGACGCTCAGCCTTCCATACGGCGTGTCGCGCGTAGCCTCTGCCGCGTCCAGCCCTGGAGAGAGATCGGGGTCTACGGCAAAGGAGGCGAAGCCCGGCTCGAGCGGGCGGATGCCGGCCAGATGCTTATAGAACCAGTCCCCGATCGTTCCCAGCATCATGTGATTGAGGGAGCGAACGCCCTGAACACCCCAGCCTTCCCAAAGCCCGGTGCGGCCCTGCGTCTTCTGCAGCATGTAACCCCAGCTTGGAGCTGTCGTCTGCCGGGCCAGAGCCAGCGCGAGATCGGCGTGTCCGGTGGACGAAAGCATGGGCAAGAGCTCCTTGGTCCCGACGATCCCGGTGTCCAGGTGAGTTCCCTTTGCGCGTACATCGGCCGCAAGCTGGTCGGCCACCCGCTGCCGGAGTTCGGGCGGCACGAGGCCGAAAGCCAGGGGCAGGGCGTTCGCGGTCTGGTGATAGGGTTGCAAGCCAAATAGACCAAGAAAAAAGGAGGTCGCGTTAGCACGGCTCAGGCTTTCGCGGTTGAAGTACATTGCGCGATCGCGGTTCAGGAATGCCTTGTTGAAGCTGGCGAACGTTCTTGTCGCCAGATCGTTCCAGTGAGCGACATCTTCCGGATGACCGGCGACGCGAGCGATCTCCGCAAGACGTCTCTGGTCGTGGTAGAGGTAAGCGGTTTCGACCAGCTTTTCGTCGGCTCCGAGAGGGCCAGTAGGAGGAAGCCAATCGCCAAACTGACCGTCCAGGACACCGTCTACCGTGAGGCCGCTGACGTAGTTCAGGTAGTGTGCCATTGCCGGATAGAAGTCGGACAGGATTTGTGCATCGCCGTCGTTCTGGTAAACCTCAAAGGCAATGATGATCAAGGCGCTGGACCAGCCGTTATCGTAGTAAGCCCCAGGGAAGCCGTCCATGGCGGGAGAGTATAAGGCCACGCTGCCATTGGCGAGTTGATCGTCGACGATACCCTGCAGGCGGGAGCGGTAGAAGCGATCCATCTCAAAGTTCTGGAGCGTTGTGGCGGCCATCAGCTGGGCGTCGCCCAACCAGCCACGCTTCTCGTACATGGGGGTATCGGTGGGGATGGACTGGAGGTTCGAAAGTGTGCTGCGCAAGACCATCGCTTGAATCTCGTTGAGCAGCGGGTCGGAGCAACGGAAAGAACCGGCGCTTTTGGGGTCCGTGTGGACCACCTCCATCTGCACGCTGGACAGCGAAGGCTTACCGGGATAGCCATCGACCTGCACGTAAGCGAAGCTCTTGAAGCTGAATTGCGGGCGCCAGGTTTCGCCTCCCGGATCGCCCTTCAAGATGTAGGTATCGGTCTGGACGTCGCCGGGCGCGATGTTCGGGTCGCCGCTGTTGTCCACCGTGCCATCGGCTCTCTGTCGCTCACCATAGCGCAGGACGACTTTGCTGCCGGCGGGTCCGCGAACATGAAGCACGGCCCAACCAGCCCGGACGGCTGGAAAGTCGAAGCGCCACACACCCGGCTTGATCTTTACCAGAGCCGTGGCGTCGATCGTTTGAACAGCGCGGATCGGATCCAGGATCTCGGCGGCCAGGCGTCCTTTCGGTGGCTCGGCAGCCTGCGCCGGTGCCCAGCCCAGGGCGTCGAAGTGAGGCAGAGACCAGCCCGCCGTCTCCTGCCGCGCGTCGTACGTCTCCCCTTCATACGCGTAATCTGCGACGGTCGGACCGTCATGGGTAAGCCAGGAGCCGTCGCTCACGATGCTTTCCTGGGAGCCGTCCGCGTAGGTGAGGCGTAACCGCAAGAGAAACCTGGGGTTGCGTGTGGAGTCGTCTCCCGGCGTAAGGAACCACACGTTTGGATAGGCGTTGGCAAAAAAGCCCCTGCCAAGAACGGCGCCAAACGCGTGACGGCCCGCGGCAAGCCGGTCGGTCACGTCGTAGGAGTCGTAGAGAACTCGCTTGTTGTACGAAGTCCAGCCGGGCGCCAGGACCCGGTCATCGAGCGGCTTTCCATCCAGGCGCAGAACATAGTAGCCCAGCCCGGTGACATCCAGGCGTGCGTTCGCGATGCGCTTGGAAAGCGTAAACGCACGCCGGAATTCGGGCGCTGGAGGGGCCGGCATACCAGGCGTCGTTGCCCAGGGTCTGCCGGCGATCCACTGCGCGCCATCCCAGTCCGCGGCTTGCCTTGGGCCAACGGTAAAGCTGGCTGGGGCGCTCCACGCGGACTCATGTCCAGCCTCATCCCAGACGCGGACCGACCAGAAATATGTGTGCAGATCCTTGAGCGCGGGGCCCCTATATTGCGCGCTGATGGCCGGGGAGACGACCTTACCTGAGCTCCATAAGCCGTGCACGTGGCGAGTCATCGCTTGTGGCTCAGCCGCCGCAAAGATCTCATATGCCGATTGCCTCTTGTTCCGCTGTCCGGGTGCGGCGACCAGCTTCCAGGCGAGTTCCGGGGTGTCGGTCTCAACGGCCAGCGGGCGTGCCGCATGCTCGGTGAGCAGTTCCACCGGGCGTATGCCCTGCAGCCCGGCGGCGTGCAGGAGAGCAGGCAAAAGCCATAAAACGCAGGCTGCGAGCAGAAAACGTTGAAAACAGCGAGACACTATGCAGGCTCCGCGATCATCTCAGCGATGATCCTGTTCAAGTCGAAAGAGCCATCGTGGCTGTGGGCTTCCATCGATCGCCAAAGCAGACTCGATGGTAAGTTGAGTGGACTTAAGAAAGAATAGCGGGATAGAAGGCGCGATATGAAAACTGGTCGTCTAAGAGCGGCTTTGGTGCTCGTGCTGTTGGGGCCTGCGAGCCTGCTGTCCTCTGCCTGGGGGCAGCAGGCGCAGAGTGCGGCAGGCATGTGGAGGACGACCGATGACAAGACCGGTCAGCCGAAGGGAGAGGTCCGCGTCTTTGAACAGAACGGGCGCTGGTTCGCGCAGATTACGCGCGTCTACGACAGCAAGGATGCGCAGAGCCGGTGCGATCTGTGCCAGGACGAGCGCAAGGACAAGCCGATCGTTGGGCTGACGGTGGTGCGAAACATGACGCTGACGGATGGCGAGTATGTTAGCGGCGATATTCTCGATCCGGATACAGGCAAGGTGTACCGGTGCAAATTCCGGCTGGCGGATGGCGGCGAAAAGCTGGTGGTGCGAGGGTTTATCGGGTTTTCTCTGCTGGGTCGGACGCAGACCTGGACCAGGATTCACTGAAGGATCTCAGCGGAGCAGGTCTTCGAGGGTAAGGGAAAGCTCGGTCTTTTCATCGCGATATTTGACAATAATGGGCGTGGCGACGGAGAGGCCCCAGTCTTTGCCGGGGCCGTGCGGGATGGCTCTCGATCCGGGAACCACGACGGCCCCGGCGGGGATGATGAGAGGGGTGTCGGGTGTGGCGCGGTGGATCTCGTTGCGGACGAGATCGTAGACGGGTGTGCCGCGGGTGAGGACAGTGCCGGCGGCGAGGACGGCGCGGGTGCGGAGGATGGTGCCCTCGTAGACGCCGGTATTGCCGCCGACCAGGCAGTCGTCCTCGATGAT
>CAXSDM010000043.1:13014-14292 GCA_964235575.1 uncultured Acidobacteriaceae bacterium
GTGGCCCAAACGGAAGCCAAGCAGGATGCCGCGCTTGACCCAGGCGTTCACCGTCCAGCCAAGAGGAGAGGCGGGGTCGGGCGAGGCAGCGCGGAGGATGCCGGCTTCAAGGGCGTCGCGGAGTTGCTGGAAGGCGGCGAGGGCTTCGGCATCGCCGATGGCGGCGGCGCCCTGGGCGAAGTGGTGTTCGATGGAAGATTCGAGGCTGGTCAGTTCTGCGGGGGTCATTGAAGATAGCTTAGCTGGATGAGGGTAGGATTGCGGTGGAGTGTGACATGGAATCTCGGGAAGTACGGTTGGTGAGGCGGCCGGAAGGCATGCCTGCGGCGGAAGACTTTGAACTGGCGACGGTGACCCTGCCGGAGCCGGGGCCGGGCGAAGTGCAGGTGCGCAATCTATGGATGAGCGTGGACCCGTACATGCGCGGGCGGATGCGGGATGCGGCGAGCTATGTGCCGCCATTCGCGCTGGGAGAGGCGATGCAGGGCGGGGCCGTGGGTGTGGTGCTAAAGTCGAACGATGCCAGCCTGAAGGAGGGAGACACGATTACCTCGATGTTTGGCTGGCGCGAGGGCTTCAACGCACCGGCGGATGCTCCGGGGATGATGAAGGTGGACAGGATGAAGCTGGCGCCGGAGATGTATCTGGGCGTGGCCGGGCTGACTGGGTTGACGGCGTATCTGGGCATGCTGGACGTGGCGAAGGTGAAAGAGGGAGACGTGGTGTTCGTCTCGGCGGCGGCTGGCGCGGTGGGGTCGGTGGCGTGCCAGATTGCGAAGCTCCAGGGCGCGACGGTGATCGGGTCGGCGGGCGGCGCGGAGAAGGGTGATTTTGTGCGCTCGCTGGGGGTGGATGCCGTGATCGACTACAAGGCGGAAAAAGATCTGGCGTCGGCGCTTGAGAAGGCGGCTCCGCAGGGGATCAGTGTGTACTTTGACAATGTGGGTGGAGCGCATCTGGAGGCGGCGCTTGCTGTGGCGAAGCCGTACGCGCGGTTTGCGATGTGCGGGATGATCGAGGGCGCGAACGATGGAGGAGCGGCGGTAAAGGGATTGGCGAACATCGTGAGGAAGCGACTGCGGCTGGAAGGGTTTATTGTGAGCGACCGGTTTGACCAAGTGCCGCGTTTTCTTGGGGAGATGGTGCCGTGGATCGCGTCGGGCAAGGTGAAGGCGGCGCAGACGGTGGATGAGGGAATCGAGCAGGCGGTGGGGGCGTTCCTGAAGTTGTTTCAGGGGGGCAATGTGGGGAAGATGCTGGTGAAGCTCTAGCATACCG
>CAXSDM010000043.1:14392-17107 GCA_964235575.1 uncultured Acidobacteriaceae bacterium
AGCAGGCTCGCCGGATCAGCGAGGACTGGATTACTCGCCATGGTTATTGTCTTAAGTGCAATTCAGATCACCTCAGGCCCACCTCTCCAAACACAAGAACCCGAGATTTCATCTGCCCTCAATGTGAACACGCTTATGAACTGAAAAGTAAGTGTGGTCCATTCACGACACGAATCATCGACGGGTCTTACGTTGCAATGCTCGAAACGATACGAAGCAATCAAACTCCAACTTTTCTCCTTATGCAGTACACCCTGGATTGGTCAATTTCAAGATTGACGGCAGTTCATCACTCGCTGATTTCTGAGCAAGCGATTCTCCCGCGTAAACCTTTGTCAATAACGGCCCGAAGAGCGGGATGGATCGGTTGCAATATCCTTCTTCCTGCAATAGCACTCGTCGGCAAAATCGACGTCGTGACTGAATCAATTCTTCAGCGACCCGAGAAGACCAGAGCCGCGTTTGCTCGTCTGGAAGGAATTGCACAGCTATCACATACAAAGCGCGCTTGGGCGGCGACAGTGCTCAACTTAGTGTATCGACTCTCAAAACCAAGTTTCAGGCTTGCAGACCTATACGCGTTCGAGTCGGAACTCCGAACAATGTACCCAGAGAACAACAATATCCGACCAAAAATTAGACAACAACTACAAGTGCTGCGCGATAACCGCTTCATCCGTTTCGTTGGAAGAGGTCAGTACCAAATTAGCTCCGGAGGTACTTCATAATATTTGCAAGAAATATCTAGGGCTCACGCTGTGCTTATAGATTGAGCCGCCTAACTAGGGGGATGAAAGGTTGAGAGTCAGGAGACGCTCAGCTTTCTCAATTACCGGCGGAAGAGCGAACTGTCAGACCCAGCTCGCCGATGAGCTGCTCGAGGCGGCGGCGGGTGGCGGAAGTGACCGAAACCATGGGCAGACGAAGGGTCTCAGGCCCGAGCCCAAGCATCGCCATGACGGCTTTGACCGGAGCGGGCGAGGGCTCCCAGAAGTGAGCCTGGAGGAGGGGTAAGAATTGGCGGTTGAGGCGGCGGGCTTCGGGCCAGTCGTTGCGTAGTGCAGCGCGGACCAGTTCGGTCATCTGCGTGGGGATGACGTTCGAGGCGACGGAGATAAGGCCGGCTCCGCCGAGAGCGATGACGGGGAGCGCCAAAGCGTCATCACCGGCAAAGACGCGGAAGCTGTGGGAGACGCGGGTGAGGAGCTCGGTGATCTGGACAATGTTGCCCGAGGACTCCTTGATGCCGACGATGTTTTCGAGCTCGGTGAGGCGGAGGACGGTAGCGGGTTCAAGGTTGGCGCCGGTGCGGGCGGGGATGTTATAGAGAAGAATGGGCAGGGCCGTGGCTTCGGCGATAGCGCGGAAGTGCTGGTACTGCCCCTCCTGGCTGGGCCGGTTGTAGTAGGGGTTGGCGGTGAGGATGCCGGTGAGACCGGGCATTTGGGCGAGGCGCTCGGCGCGGCGGACGGCGAGGGCGGTGGCGTTGTGGGTGCAGCCGGCGAAGATAGGGACGCGACGGGCGGAGGTGGCGCAGGTGAGCTCGATGACGCGGAGGTATTCGGGGTCGGAGAGGGTTGCCGCTTCCCCTGTCGTTCCGCAGGGGACGAGGAGCTCGATGCCGCTATCGATCTGGGCGTTGACCTGGGCCTGAAGGGTGGGCTCGTCAAGGGTGCCGTCGGGGCGAAAGGGGGTGACGAGGGCGGTGCCACAGCCGGAGAGGTCCATACGAATTCAGTTTATCGCGGGGTGAGCGCTGGTGGGGTTCTGGGGGCGAAAGGCAGGTCCGTCCACTTCGCTGCAGCTCAAGTCAGAAGCATTATTCCCGGGTTCGGGCGCGCCAGCTAAAAAAGAGGAACGCGACGAGAAACCAGAAGAGTGCGGAGATCTTTACAACGATTGCGGGCTGGAAGTCGTGCGGGCCTGCGGAGACGATGGCTACAAACAGGCCAGGAAGGAGCAGCAGGCTGAGCGGCTCGACCGACTCGCTGATGAGGCGCGGAGCCATGGCGACGAACATACCGGAGTAGGCGATGGCGACGACGACGGCTGCGGCCAGGGCGGAGAGCAGGAGACGGAGGGCCAGGTCTTTCAGCCGCAGGAGAATGCGCTGCATGGGAGGCGGAGACTGCAGGGTCAAGCCTCGGCTTAGACCCATTCGCCGGCGCGCATAAGGGGCTGGCTGGAGCCGTCGGCGGCCAGGCCGTCCACGTTCATCTGGCCGGAGCCGATCATCCAGTCGACGTGGATGAGCGAGGAGTTGGCGCCTTTGCCGGCGAGGGTGGCTTCGTCGAGGTGTTCTCCGCCGCGGAGGCAGGTAGCGTAGGCCTGGCCGAGCGCGATGTGGCTGGCGGCATTCTCGTCGAAGAGCGTGTTCCAGAAGAGAATGCCGCTCTGGGCGATGGGCGAGGAGTGCGGCACAAGGGCAACTTCACCGAGGCGGCGGGCTCCGTCGTCGGTGGAGATGAGGCGGTTGAGGACGTCTTCGCCGGCGGAGGCGGTAGCCTCGACGATGCGGCCGGCTTCGAAGCGGCAGCGGATGTCTTCGATCAGCGTGCCCTGGTGGGAGAGCGGCTTCGAGGCCTGGACGAAGCCGTCGACGCGGTCTTTGTGCGGGGTCGTGAAGCACTCTTCGGTGGGGATGTTGGCGTTGCAAAAAACGCCGTTGCCGCCGGTGCCGCCGCCGCCGGCCCAGAGGTGGTCGTCAGCGAGGCC
>CAXSDM010000043.1:17207-19751 GCA_964235575.1 uncultured Acidobacteriaceae bacterium
CGCCGTTGCCGCCGGTGCCGCCGCCGCCGGCCCAGAGGTGGTCGTCAGCGAGGCCTACGGTGAGGTCGGTGCGGCCGTCGTTGGAATGGAAGCGGAGCGAGTGGAAGCGCTTGTCGTTGAGATGGGCGACGCGCTCGTGGAGGGATTTGGAGTGGGCCTTCCAGGCGGCGACCGGATCGTCGGAGGTAGCGCGCGACGCGGTGAAGATGGCATTCCAGAGCTTGTCCATGGCCTGGGCTTCGGGGAGGCCGGGAAAGACGAGTTTCGCCCAGGCAGGGGTGGCGTTGGCGAGGATGGACCAGTTGATGGCGTGGCGGGTGATGAGCTCCATGGCAGGCTTGTTGGCCTTGGAGGCGGCGATGTTCACGCGGGAGACTCTGGCGGGATCCTGGCCGGCGAGCAGGGCAGGATTGGCGCCGGCGAGGGCGAGCCGGGCGGCTCCGCTTTTGAAGGCGGCGGCGATGCCGTCAGCCATCCACTGCGCGGCGTGGTCGAAGGAGGCGTCCTCAGCATAGTTGTAGCGGGCGAGAACGGTTTCGTCGTCGGAGTAGACGGTAGAAACGAGCAAGGCTCCGGCCTTGTAGGCATGCTCGGTGATGCGGCGAACAAGCGGCACCATGTCGAGCGTGGCGGAGATGAGAAGTTCCTGGCCGGGCTGGAGATTGAGGCCGACGTGCACGGCGACTCTGGCGAAGCGATCGAGCTTTTCTTCGAAAGGGAGAGAGGCGAAGTCGAAGGCAGGGGCGGCTACGGCGGCGAAGGACATCGTTCTAGGGTAGAGGGTGTGGGGGTGAGGTGCAAGGGTGAGCTAACGATGGCGAAGGAGCGAATGCCAGGAAGTGCATCTGAGGCTTCGAGTAAGCACGGCTTCTCGCCTCACGAGTCGTTCCAAACTCCTCCGGCGAGATCAGGTAGGCGATCTCGCGCCCGTCCTGCTGGATAATGACCCTACCCTGCTCCACTCCCTTGAGAAGGTCCGGGGAGAAATGCAGCTTCGTATGGCGAGACGGTGCGCATTGTGCAGATGACCATAGCGTGAGGCTTGACAGGTACGAAGAGAAGGATCAGGGTTTGTCGGAGGCGGGGGGCTGGCCAGTTTTGTAGGCGGGGACGTGAGGGGTGAGATGGCGGAGGACGAACTCGCGGAGGAGCTCGTCGCCAGCATGAGCGCCGATCTGGATGAGCGCGTTGGTGAAGATGGTGGATACATCGCGATCGGAGGCGGGATGGAGGCCGTAAGCGACGGATCCGGAGGCGAAGGCGCCGATCATGTAGGAGTAGTTCGGTTCAAGATGGCCATTGTCTCCGCGGGTGACAAAGGTGGAGCGAATGGCGTAGAGCGCGCGTGATTTCGTGCTGCCGGAGCCCTTATAGAAGTAGCGCGGATCCTGATGGAAGATGGAGGGCAGAACGGCGCTGCCGATAACCCGGGCGGCAGCCTGCGTGGCGTAGGCGGCGCCATAGCGTTTGCCATAGGCAGCGGCGTCATCGCCGTAGCCGGGGTAGGTGTTCCGCTCCTGCTGCACGCCGGCGACGATGGCTGCGCCGACAAAGGCGAAGGGATCAAGGATGGAATGCAGGGCCAGGCCGTACTTCTGTTTTGCGTCGAGGGGCGCTGCGTCCCAGATGTAGCTCGAGTAGAAGCTGGGGAAGATTCCGAAAACGCGCTGATGCTCTTCTTCGTGGACCTGCGCGGAGGCGATCTCCTGCGGACTGGCGATGACCTGCACGTCGGCGTGAGTGGGCCCGACAGCAAGAGCGATCTTGGTGAGCTCAAGGGACTCGCCGGGGGTGAGATGGATTTCGGCCGAGATATAGATGCCCATGTTGGGCGCGGTGGCGCTGACACGGTATATGCCGGGCGGGAGACCGGTGGTGCGGAAGCTTCCTGCGGGGTCTGCGGCCAGATTCCGTTGAAGGCCGCCCGGGCCGTCGATTTTGATCAGGGCACCGGGGACAGCGGCGCTGCTGAAGTCTTCCACCTGGCCGGAGATGCTGGCTGTGCCAGTTTGCGCGGAGGAGGATTGCGCCGCCTGTACGGTTTGGGGAGCCTCCGGCAGAGAGGAGTCCGCGGCCTGAAATTCGGGGACCTGCGCGCCGGCGACAGCGGAAGCAAAGACCAGGGCGGTAGAAACAAGGCGTGAGACCATCGATGAGGTGCCTCGGAGAGAAAGGGACGCAAGCCTTGGGGGCGCCTGGAAGTTTTGCCGCCGGCACCACACGTGCTTGCGTGGTTGGCCGAAGAAGGGCTGCAGCCGCGGTTAGATGTGATCGAAGACTTCGCGGAAGTCGAAGCAGCCGGTGCGCGTGGCGAGCCACTCGGCCGCGCGGACGGCGCCCTCGGCGAAGCTGCGGCGAGAGAAGCTCTCGTGCTTCAAGGTGAGGCGGTCTGCGTCGCTGGTGGCGATGAGAAGATGGAGGCCGGTCTCGTCGCCCTCGCGGAAGGAGGCGATGGGGATTTCGCCGGCACGTACGCCAGGCGCGGCATCGGCGCGGGTTCCGGCGGAGAGTGCATCGGCCAACGTAAGAGCGGTGCCGGAGGGC
>CAXSDM010000044.1:0-13649 GCA_964235575.1 uncultured Acidobacteriaceae bacterium
CTCATTGCACCGGAAGCAGGCTCATCATCAGAATATCTAAAGTTCTTCTCGCGTCTGCAACCCTGTTCTCCGTTTCGGCGATCGCTCAGCAGCCTGCCGCTCCCGTTGCCGCCCGTCCGTGGATGAACACGGCGCTCAATGCAGACCAGCGCGCGGATCTGGTCGTCCAGCAGCTGACGCTGGCGGAAAAGATTCAGCTGGTGCATGGGATCGGCTGGGGGCCGCTGCGCGCCGGTGCGCCCATTCCAGTCGATAATAATGGCGGCGCGGGCGAGGTTCTGGGCATTCCGCGGCTGGGCATTCCTTCATTGCAGCAGGCGGACTCGGCGGTCGGCATCCGCATGGCTGCGCCCGAGAGCCGGTACGCGACGCTGCTGCCCTCGGTGCTGGGAGCGGCGGCTTCCTGGGATCCGGATGCGGCGCACCTCTATGGAGATGTGATCGGCCGCGAGTTGCGCGCGGAGGGCTACAACCAGTCGATTGGCGGCGGCGTGGACCTGGCCCGTGATCCGCGCAATGGGCGGCTGTTCGAGTATCCGGGCGAGGACCCGGTGCTGGCCGGGTATACGGTCGGCAACGTAATCCGAGGCGTGCAGGGCAACCAGATCCTGGGGGACATCAAGCATTATGCGCTGAACGATCAGGAGACCGGCCGCACGGTGGTCGACGTGCATATCTCGCACAAGGCGGCGCATGAAAGCGACCTGCTGGCGTTTGAGATAGGCATTCGCATCGGGCATCCGGCATCGGTGATGTGCAGCTACAACAAGATGGACGGCGACTGGACGTGCGAGAACGACTGGCTGCTGAACCATGTGCTGAAGGACCAGTGGAAGTATCCGGGCTTTGTGGTGTCGGACTGGGATGCGACGCACTCGACGGTGAAGGCGGCGAAGGCTGGCCTGGATGTGCAGATGCCGGGCGAGGAGTACTTCGGCCAGCCGCTCGAGCAGGCCGTCGAGGCGGGAACAGTGCCCATGGCGCGGCTGGACGACATGGTGCATCGGCTACTGCGGTCAATGTTTGCCACGGGGGTGATCGATCGGCCGTCGATGCCGCGGACGGTGGTGGACCCCTTTCAGGGGCGCGAGGATGCGCAGCATATTGCCGAGGAAAGCATCGTGCTGCTGAAAAACAGCCGGGGCGTGCTGCCGCTGAATGCCGCGTCAGTGCGCACGATTGCAGTGATTGGGGCGCATGCGGATGTGGGCGTCATGTCTGGGGGAGGCTCGGCGCAGGTGGATGCTCCGGGCGGCAACGCGGTGAGTCCTGGCGAGCTGACCAAGTGGGGATCGGCCGTCTACTTCCCTTCCGCGCCGCTGAAATATATTCGCGAGCATGCTCCGGGAGCGCGGGTGCAGTTTGACGCGGGTACAGACCCGGCGCGGGCTGCGGCGCTGGCCAAGAGCTCGGATGTGGCGATCGTCTTCGCCGACCAGTATATGAGCGAGGGCGGCGACGCTCCGACGCTGGCTCTGCCGGGGCGGCAGGACGCGCTGATCGCGGCGGTGGCGGCGGCCAATCCGCGCACCGTGGTGGTACTGGTGACCGGCAATCCAGTGGCAATGCCGTGGGTGGAGCAAGTGGCGGGCGTGGTCGAGGCCTGGTATCCGGGCATCGGCGGCGGCCAGGCAATTGCGAATTTGCTGTTCGGCACGGTGAACTTCTCGGCCAAGCTGCCGATTACCTTTGCGAAGTCGGACGCTGACCTGCCGCACGCGCGCATCTTCGGCATGGACTACCAGGCCGGCAACGGCGGGCTGCCGGAGCACTGGGTGTCCGAGAACAAGAAGGTCAGCTTCCCTGCCGACTACACGGAGGGCGTGCGCTTCGGGTACAAGTGGTTCGATTCAGAGGGCAAGCAACCGCTGTTCCCCTTCGGGTACGGGCTTTCGTATACGAGCTACACCTATGGCGCGCTTGCGGTAGACAGCACGCTGGGATCGGCAACCTTCAAGGTAACGAACAGCGGCAAGTGCGCGGGCACGGAGATCGCGCAGGTCTACGTGCAGCTGCCGCCCTCGAGTGGCGAGCATTTTCGCAGGCTGGCGGGCTGGCAGCGCGTTGCACTTGAGCCGGGCGAGAGCAAAGAGGTGACGGTGTCGCTTGAACGGCTGGCATGGGCGAGTTTCAACGAGAGCAAGGACGCGTGGGAGTGGCTGCCGGGCAGGTATGCGATCTCGGTGGGCGGCTCGTCGCGGGACCTGCCGCTGCATGCGGAGGCGACGGTGCGCTAGGGCTAGGCCTGCGCCGCGGCCATCGCCGGTAGGTTCGGCAGCACCCTCCGGACATTAAAGCCCATGGGGGCCGCAACGAATCCTGCGTCGAGCAGCACGCGCGCCATCCAGCTCGCGCCCACCGCCTGGCCGTTGACACTCGTCAACAGCATTCCCCCCTCGCCCTGGGCACGCGTGACGAGGAACTCGGAGAGCGCCTTCGCAGCCTGGGTTCGCGCCGGCTCCTCCTCCGGTAGAAACGCCTGCAGGTTTGGATTGCCGCGGCGCAGGTAGGCAATCAGCGAGCCATCGCAGAGCACCACCCGTGCCCCCACGCTCCGGGTCAGCGACGATCCCTCGTCTCCCCCGGCCGGCCACTTTAACAGCGAGCCATACGGATTGGCCGGATCGGTCGCCGCCAGCATCAGCATCTCGCTCTTCTCGCCATCGCGCTTCACGCGCAAGCTGCGCAGCAGGTCGACCGCCGCAGGCATGGCGAACTGCGTCGCGCCTAGATCCGCCGCGAAGTAGCCGCGCCGAACCCGGCCGCTTTCTTCCAGCGCCTTCAGGACATCGTAGACCGCCGAGAACCCACCCGGAAGCCCTTCCGCATGCGCTGTCTCGCGAAAGATGACTCCGTAGCGCGCCAGCAATTGCTGGGCAATGGCGTGGCTCCACTCGGTCGCGCTCCGGGCCTCGTCGAAGGCGACCGCATTGAGCGACCAGCGCCCTTGCGCCGTCGGAGGAGTGGTTCGCCGCGAGCGGAAGCCGGTCTGTTGATGCACCTTCCGCGCCGGCTTGGCGTTCCTGGTGTTGGAAGCAGTTCGCTCGCAGTAGGCCCGCAGCGCATGCAGCGCGTCGTTGTTCAGCAGGCCGCGCCACACCAGGTTCCAGACCGCTTCCAGCGTCTCGCCGGGATAGCCGCCGCCAGTACCGTCGTGCAGCTCCTGAAAGAACGAAGCTCCCTTGGAGCGTAAATAATCGACGATCTTCCCTTCCCGCTCCGCAGTCGGGCCTTGCGCAGAATCCTGAGACCTGGGTGTCACCGGCCACAACACTGGCAGCTTCTCGGATAGATACAGCGCCACGCGTCCGTCTTTCTCGCCAATGGCCTCCACTCCGCACCAGACCACCTCGCCCGCTGCGATCAGGGTGTCGAGGTCCGCCGACTTATACCCAAAGAGACGTGCCGGCAGAACCTCGCTCTCAAGCACGGACGCGGGCACCGGCGCGCCCTGCAGGTTTTCGATCACGTCCAGCAGCGCATCGAGCCCGCGCCGCGGCTGCACCACACCCTGCCAGCGCGTGAACAGCCGGGCCAGCGTCGCCTGCTCCACCGGCTCCACCTCCTTGCGCAGCCGCGCCAGGGAGCGCCGCCGGATGGTGCGCAGCACCTCGTGGTCGCACCACTCGCGGTGCACCCCTCCGGGCCGAAAGCCTCCCTCAACGATCCGCCCGGTCTGCACCAGTAGGTTCAGCACCGCCTCTGCCGTTTCGAGCGCAAGGCCGAACCGCCTTGCGATTTCGGCGGTGGTGAACGGTCCATGCGTCCGCCCGAATCTCCGCAGCAGATCGAGCGCCGCGTCTGGCACCGCGACTTGGAATGCGGTCGGCAGACCCGGCGGCAGCGGCACTCCCAGTGCATCTCGATACCGGCCAGCGTCTTCGACCGCAATCAGCCGCTTCTCGCCTGCGACCGAAACTTCAAGCACCCGCAAACTCTTGCGCAGGCGCTCGACGGTCAGGGCGATCTCCGGCGAAACGCAGCGCGCCAGCAGCTCGTCGCGGCGCAGATCCCCGATCTTCAACAGCAGATCGTGCACGCCATCCATTGAGCGGGCCTTGTATGTCTCGGCCAGGCACTGCAGCTGCTCTTCGGTCTCTTCGATCGCCGCAACATCCAGCAACTCGCGCAGGTCCGCGTCGCCCATCAGCTCGCGCAGCTGGTCCTGGTCGATCGAGAGCGCCTGCGCCCGCCGTTCCGCCAGCGGCGCATCGCCGTCATAGATATAGTTAGCCACATAGCTGAACAGCAGCGCCGCGGCAAAAGGCGACGGGGTCCGCGAGTCGACCGTATGCACCCGCAGGCTGCGGTTCCCCACCCCGCGCAGAATCTCCATCAGCGCAGGCATGTCGAAGACATCGCGCAGACATTCGCGATAGGCTTCGAGCAGGATAGGAAAGCTCGCATAGCGGCTCGCGACGCTCAGCAGGTCATACGCCCGTTTGCGCTGCTGCCACAGCGGCGTTCGCCCATCGGCCCTACGCCGCGGCAGGAGCAGCGCCCGCGAAGCGCTCTCCCGGAACTTTGCTGCAAACACCGCCGTCGATCCCAGCTGGCGCAGCACCAGCTCTGCCGCCTCGTCCGGTTCGAGCAGCAGATGGTCCACGCTGGGCGGCTCATCCGTCTCCGGAAAGCGCAGGACGAAGCCGTCCTCGCTCCACATCGTCTCGACCTCCGGGCCGCCGTTTGCGCGGATGCGCGCCGTTGCCGCCATCGCCCAGGGCGCATGGATCTTCGAGCCAAAGGGCGTCAGGCAGCACATTCGCCAGTCACCCAGTTCGTCGCGTACCCGCTCGATCACGATGTTGCGGTCATCCGGAACCTGCCCGCTCGCCAGCTCCTGGTCGGCCAGGTACCGCATCACATTCTCCGCCGCCTGCGGGTCCAGATCGTGCTCCGACGTCAGCGTCGAGACCGCGACACTGCGCGGCATCTCCCGCAGTGTACGTACCAGGCCGCCAATCCTCCGGCCAAACTCCATCGGCCGCCCAGCCTGGTCGCCGTGCCAGAACGGCATCTTGCCTGGATCGCCGGGAGCCGGACTCACGAGCACGCGGTCGTGCGTGATTTCCTCTACACGCCACGTGCTCGCGCCCAGGATAAAGGTGTCCCCCGTCCGCTGCTCGAAGACCATCTCCTCGTCCAGCTCACCCACGCGCACCGGCTTGCCCTGCGCCGTCCCGGCCAGAAACACGCCATACAGTCCCCGGTCCGGGATCGTTCCGCCATTCAGAATGGCAATCTTCTTGACGCCCTGCCTCGGTGTTAGCCAGTTGCGCTGCCGATCCCAGGTCACCCGCGGACGAAGCTCCGCAAATTCGTCGCTGGGGTAACGCCCTGCCAGCATGTCCAGCACGCCATCGAAGACCGCCTGGCTCAACGCCGCATAGTTCGCCGCGCCGCGCACCAGGCCCAGCAGACCCGCATAACTGATCCCCGGACTCTCATCCTCGTCCGTTTTGCTCTTGGTTCTCCGCTCCGCCGCGTCGAGCTCAAGCGGCGGATGCGCAACGACAGCCACCATCTGCTGAGCCAGCACATCCAGCGGATTGCGTAAAAACCGTGTGGATTCAACGTGGCCCTCGTGCATGGCTCGCGTCACGGCCGCGCACGCGACCAGGTCGGCCCGGTACTTCGGAAAGATGATCCCGTTCGACGGCATGCCAACCTGGTGTCCGGCGCGCCCGATCCTCTGCATCCCACTCGCAACCGAAGGCGGCGCCTCGATCTGGATCACCAGGTCAATCGCCCCCATGTCGATCCCCAGCTCGAGCGACGAAGTGCACACCAGCGCCTTGATCCGGCCAGCCTTCAACAGTTCCTCGATCTCCGACCTCTGCGCCGCAGCCAGCGATCCATGGTGCGCCCGCGCGATGGCCTCGCCGGCCAAATCGTTCAGCGCTCCGGCTAGCCGCTCCGCCACACGCCGCGCATTCACGAAGATGAGCGTCGAGGTCCGCTCCCGAATTATCTCGAGCAGGCGCGGATGGATGCTCTGCCAGATGCTGGTCCGCTTCGGGGACTGGCTCGCCGGCCCGCTCGGAATGTCCTGGATTTCGCCGAGCTTGGCCATGTCCTCCACCGGAACCTCCACCCGCAGATCGAGGACTTTGCGCGCGCCCGCGTTCACGATCGTGACGGGACGGAAGCGCGGGCCGCCGGCTGTCGGCTCCGCCTCATCCCGCGCCACTTCCATCAAGGCCGCCGGGACCTCGCCCTCCACATTTGCCTGCAGCAGAGCTTTTCCTTCGACGGCAAGGAGCGGCACAGAACCGCTTCCCTGCTCCGCGCCTCCCAGAAAGCGCGCCACCTCCTCAAGCGGACGCTGGGTCGCGGACAAGCCGATCCGTTGCAGCCGCGCTCCCGGCCGTGACGCCGCAACCAGCGTTTCCAGCCGCTCGAGCGAAAGCGCCATGTGCGCCCCGCGTTTGGTCGGGACGAGCGCGTGAATCTCGTCCACAATGACTGTCTCGACCGTCCGCAGCTGCTCCCCAGCCGCGCTGGTCAGCATCAGGTACAGGGACTCCGGCGTGGTAATCAGAATCTCGCCGGGGTGCCGGTTGAAGCGCGCCCGATCTTTTGCGGACGTGTCTCCGGTGCGGACGCTGATCTCGGGCAGATGGACCGCGACCCCTTCGCGCTTGGCCAGATTGGCGATTCCCGCGAGAGGCGATCGCAGATTGCGCTCCACGTCCGCGGCCAACGCCTTCAAGGGAGACAGATACAGCACGCGGCAGCCGCGCTCTGCCCCTTCCGCAGGCGTTCGCAGCATTAATCTGTCGAGACACCAGAGGAAGGCGGTCAGCGTCTTGCCTGTGCCGGTGGGTGCAAGAATGAGCGTTGATTCGCCGCGCGCGATGGCCGGCCAGCCCTCAATCTGTGGAGCCGTGGGTCCGTCGAAGACCTCGCGAAACCACTGGGCCGTTACCGGATGAAATAACGAGAGAGCCGCGTCCGCAGCGCTCTCCTCCGGCTTGCTCTTGCTCCTTGTCGACCGCCCCATTCACGTGTCCGCCTGATCCCATTTTAGGGGTTCCATCCACCGCGCTTGTATCGGGCAGAGGTTGGCACTTTGAGGAGATGACGCTGGCCTATGTGCGGTTTCGCACCTCCTCCGCCGCTGGCCTGTAAAAATAGCAATCCTTCGTGAACTGCGTTCGAAACAGCTCGGTAGAGTCCTCAGCCTGCTCCGCATTGCCCAGAATCAGAAAGCCGCCGGGACTCAGGCGCCGATGAACCTCGCGGAAGACAGTAGTACGATCCGGCTGAGAGAAGTACAGCAGGACGTTGCGGAGAAGAATCAGATCAAAAAGGAACGTGCGTGTTGGCGGAGCGCAGAGATTGCCAACCTCAAACTCACATCGTGCCTTCAGGCTTTCGCTCACTTCCCACTCATCTTCGTCGCGACGGAAATGTTTCAACAGCAGTCTCGCAGGCAAGCCCCGATTGACCTCGAGCCGCCGGTAACGACCCCGTTTCGCGTACTCGATCACCTCGCGCGAAAGGTCCGTTCCGATGATCCGGATGTCCCATTGCGCCAGCTGCGGAAAGTGTTCCGCAAGCAGCATCGCAACGCTATACGCCTCCTGCCCGGTCGAACTTGCTGCGCTCCAGATCCGCAGCTTTCGTTCCGCGCTTTTCTGCTCAATCAGCTGCGGAAGCACTTCATCGCGCAGCACATCAAACGGCTTCACGTCACGGAAAAAGCTGGTCTCGTTGATCGTCATGGCTTCCGCCACCGCGCGGTGCAACGGCGCAGACCGATGCTCCCGGAGAAGACCGACCAGACCTTCCAGATTGCCGGCACCCGCAACCCGGACCAACGGCTGCAGCCGGCTCTCGAACAGGGTCTTGCGCGAGGGATCAACGATGTTGGCCGACTGCGTATGAACGAGTTCGCGCAGGTAAGCGTAGTCCGCGTCAGAGCACGCCATGCAGCACCTCCCGTTGGTCTAGCCTTCGTTGCGACCAGGGAGTAGGTAGGCGTTCAAAGCTGACCCGCTCGATCAGCTCTCCCGCAAGATCACGTAGCGCGACTGTGGCGCAAGAGATACCTTCCTTGACCACCCTGCCCGGCATTCCCCAAACCGCAGACGAAGCTTCATCCTGAGCCAGTACCGAGCCACCCGCCGCCTGCACGGCGCGTGCTCCGTCAAGTCCGTCCGAGCCCATGCCGGTCATCATCACCGCCAGGGTCGACCCTCCGTAAAACCTTGCCGCGGAATGGAACAGGTAATCTACGGAGGGCTTACAGCTGTTCAGAGGAACACCCTGGTGCAGTTTGATCAGCCCGCCGGCCGCGATCTCCATGTGCGCGTCCCCCGGAGCAAGCCAGATCCCGCCCGGCTTCACCGCGTCCCCGTTCTTCGCTTCTTTGACCGAAAGGCGACACAGCCGATTCAGCCGTTCCGACAAGGCACTGGTAAACAGCTTCGGCATATGTTGCACCACGAGGACCGGAGCATCGAAGGTCTCCGGCAAGGCGGGCAGCATTGCTTCCAGGGCGGCTGGACCTCCCGTAGACAAGCCAATTACCACGAGTTCGACTTGCGTTCTAAAATCCGGGCTTGGACACGATAACGAGGACGGAAGCAGCGACAAATTGGCTTTTGCCTCCAACGCGACCCGGCTCTGCTCTGGGATCCGAGCGGCCATTGCAATCTTTGGCATCAGCTGCTCCATCAGGAGCTTGAATGAGGAGGCAACGTCCTTCTGATTTTTCGGCTTCATGACATAGTCCTCGGCGCCGCGGGCCAGCGCATCGAGGGTCGTCCGCGCACCGCGCTCGGTGTGTGCGCTGCAAAGGATCACCGGCAATGCCGGCGCCTGGATGCGCAGGATGTCCAGCACCTGTAAACCATTCAGCCGCGGCATCTCCAGATCCAGCAGCAGCACGTCCGGCTGCAGAGCACGCACACAGTCCAGCGCCTCTTGCCCATCCCGGACGACTCCGCATAACTCCATCGTGGGCAGCGGGGAGGAGGTATCCGACGCATGCAGCTCAAAAATGGTCCGGATCACACCGCGCATCACGGCCGAGTCGTCCGCGGCAAGCACCCGCACCGTACGCCTGGTCTCCATCGTCATTCGTTCATTCCTTTCTTTCCTACCGTGTTCCAAATCATGCAGTACCGGCGAATCCCAACAGCAGCAACTTCTCATTCAGGCTTTGTGACGTAAATGGCTTCATCAGGAACTCATCCGCGCCGTACGAGAGAGCACGGGATATGAAGCTGTCGTCCGTCTCGGTGGTAATCATCATGATCTTCATCTCGGGGCCAAGTCCCTCCTCGCGCAGACATTTCACGAAGGCCAGACCATCCATACGCGGCATGTTCACGTCCGTCAGGATCAGATCGAAACGCTCTTCACGACGCAACACGTCCAGACCTTCTTTACCGTCTTGAGCTTCAACACAGGTCACTCCAAGGCGCACAAGATGGTCGCGCAGATGCTTGCGAATGAAACTTGAATCGTCGACGATGAGCACTCTCATTGCACTCCTCCGGCCGCTTCAAGCCGGAAAAGCCCCGCTTCGACCAGATGCTGCGGCCTGAGGCGGTCGGCGTCCAATTGAACAAGCAAACCTTGAGGGACGCGGTATGCTCCGCGAAACAGATCTTTGCTGCTCGCGGCGAGTGTGGTTGGATTAGCAGCTACCGTCTTTGCCTCGACCTCCACCACCCCACCTACCCGGTCCACGAGAAGTCCAAATGGGTTCCCTCCTCCGTCCAGCACCAGCAAACAGCCTTTCTCTCGATGGGGCGGCAGGCCGAGAAGGCAACGAAGGTCGACCGCGGGGAGCACCTCGCCTCGATACGCGAGGATACCGGCCAGGAAGGCGGGTGCCAACGGAACCGCTTGCACCGTTCTCAGCCCAAGCACCTCCCGAATCTGGCGCGTGTCGATGCCAAACAATCGTCCATCCACGGTGAGCCAGCACAACGCCAGGTTCTCCTGCGCAGTGACGATCGCCTGCGGATTCTCCGCTTCAAGTGCACTCATAGAACCCCCTCCAGAACACGCTGGTCGCAAAATTGCTCATACACCACGGCAAGCCGATCGTTCACCAGCGCAAGCCGCTCTGGACACACGTGCGCAGTTCCGTCCAGCGACTCGCCTTGCGCGACACCGAGCACATTGCGCACCACGATGCCGAATCTCTGATCCCGTCCGCTTTCAGAGGGTTTCACGCAGATCAGAATGGTCAGGTCCGCGTCTAGGTCCGCCTCGGACAACACCGAGCCGGCGTCTTCCAGTGCCAGCAACTCACCCTGGTAGCGCAGTAACGCCCGGCTGCCGACATATTCCACCTGGTGCGCGGCCACGCTTTCAATCCGCTCCACCGAACGCAATGGCAGAGCTCTGCGCTCGGCGGCGTGACCCGTCTCCGGTCCGGCACCGACCCGGAAGCCTGATTCAGCATCCTGCCCCAGGCCTCGACCAGGCCGCGGTCTTGAGTGGCGATCTTCAAAGAGCAAAAAGGATTCCTGCAGGCTTATTTCCGATGCCGTCGAGAGCGGCTCGATACTCTGCTCGACGGAGCGCGCTACTCCTGCCCGCGCGGCGATTGCCGCGATGTCGATAATCATCGCCAGCATGCCGTTGCCAAGCATCGTCGCTCCGGAGAAAAGCCCGATCTCTCGAAGTCCTGGCGAGAGCGCTTTTACCACGATCTCCTCGGGGGTCCGAATATCGTCGACGACCAGCCCGAAACGGCAGCCTTCCAGTTCAAGGACGACCAGATAAAAGGCCTCCGTGTCTTCTCTCTTCTTTCCGCTTCTCAAGCCGAGTATCCGATCCAGCCGAACTATCGGCAGAAGGGCCTCTCGAAGCCGATACAGCTCCGCTTCTCCCATCGATTCGACAGCCGTGGCAGCATCTCTCTCCGACACATAAACAAGCTCGGCAAGCGACTCCTGCGGCAGACAAAAGCTCTGTCCTGCGCTCAGCACCACCAGAGCCGGCACGATGGCCAGGGTGAGCGGAAGCCGTAGCCGCAATGTCGTCCCTTGTCCCTCGCAGGACTCCAGTTCCACCGTACCGCCGGCCTTCTGAACATTGGCCAGTACGACGTCCATGCCCACGCCGCGTCCGGATACGTGGGTCACGGTCTCTGAAGTGGAAAATCCCGGAAGAAAAAGCAATTGCAGCGCCTCCCGGTCGCTCATCGACACCGCGCGTTCCGCGGTAATCACGTGACGTGCGACCGCCTTTTCCAGAACATGTGCTATGGAGATACCCCTGCCGTCGTCCGATATCTCAATGAGCACCGACCCATTGTGCTGCCGGGCCTGCAGCCGGATGACTCCCTCTAGCGGCTTGCCTGCCAAGGCGCGCCTCGAAGGATCCTCGATGCCATGGTCGACGGCGTTGCGAACTGCATGCGCGATTGGATCCTTAATGGCCTCCAGCAAACTTTTGTCTAACCCGGTCTCCTGCCCGGAACATTCCAGACGGATATGCTTGCCGCAGCTTCGGGCCAGGTCGCGGATCATGCGGGGAAACTTACCGAACAGATGACCGACCGGCTGCATACGTGCTTGCATTACGGTCTCGCGTAAGTCGGCGGTGACGCTATCCAACCTTCGGGTCAGTTCGGAAAACGTAGGTGCTACGGAGTGAATCTGCAAGAGCTGATTCCGGGTCAGCACCAGCTCACCAACCAGATTCATCATGCGATTCAAGACTTCTACATCCACGCGCAAGGTCTGCTTGCTCAAACCTCCAGACGGGCCAGGGACGGCGTGCACGGAAGAGGAACCGTCTACCGAGGCCGACGGGGGCAGACTCTCTTCCGATTCGGCGCGCTCCTCTCCATGGCAACGCTCGCCTTCCAAGCCATTGAGCCTCTTCAAAAGAGCGACCAAAGTGCTGTCCTGATCCGAGGCTCGAGTGCCTTCTCCCCCGGTCAACTCAATAAGCTTCAGAATCTGACGGAGCACGTCCAACAGCTGCAGCAGCCCACTTACAACATCTGCGGTGGCCTTGATCCGGCCTTCCCGGAGCGAATCCAATAAGCTCTCGCCAGCATGGGCCAGCAACTCCAGCCGCTTCAAGCCCAGAAAACCGGTTGACCCTTTGATCGTGTGCACGGCGCGGAAGATCTCGTCCAGCAGCTCGCGATCGCCGGGCCGCTGCTCCAATTCAGTAAGGCACCGCTCCATGCGGTCCAAACCATCCATTCCTTCCGCGAGAAACTCTTTGGTTAAATCGTCCACACTCCCTATATCGGTGGAATTTGGAAAAGCATCAGTCTTTTTTTGAAATACTTGCTAAGTTTTCGCTCGCCCCTTAATCTCAACGCAGACCCATGCCGGAAATTTCAACAGCCGCAGCCCAAAAATCCGAGTTGCTCGCCCGCTCCGAGGCTGCCGCCCACCGCGCGTATGCGCCGTACAGCCACTTTTTCGTCGGCGCGGCCCTCCTGCTTGAGACCGGCGAGATTGTTACCGGCTGCAATGTGGAAAACGCTTCCTTCCGCCTGACGACCTGCGCCGAACAGGGCGCCGTCGCGTCCGCGGTGGCGGCCTTCGGTCCAGGCATCCGCATCCGCGCCGTTGCCGTAAGCAATCTGAACGGCGCAGCTTGCCAGCCCTGCGGCGCCTGCCGTCAGACCCTGGCCGAGTTTGCCGGGCCGGACACCCTCATCTTCTACCCCGGCGACGCCGAACAGGCCTGCATGTGCACGCTGGCCGACCTGCTTCCCGCCTCTTTCCGCCTGGTTCCGGAATGAGCGCCACGCTGCATCCTATTCAAATCATTCAGCATAAGCGCGACGGACTGCCGCTTGAGGAGAGCGAGATTCGCGGCTTCATCCAGGCCACCACCGCCGGAACCGTAAGCGACGCACAGATAGCCGCATTTCTGATGGCCGTCCTTTTGCGCGGACTCAACCCCGCCGAGCTCGCCACCTTGACAGACGCCATGCGCTGCTCGGGCGAGGTCTTCGACGCGAGCCCCCTGGGCGCCTACACCATCGACAAGCACTCCACCGGCGGCGTCGGCGATAAAACGTCTTTGCTGATCGCGCCCATTCTCGCGGCAGCCGGGATGGCTCACCCCACCACCGCCGGTGTTCCCGGCATTTGCGTGCCGATGATCTCCGGCCGCTCGCTCGGCCACACCGGCGGCACGCTTGACAAGCTCGAGACGATCCCAGGCTTCGACACTCAGCTCCTGCTCCCCCGCTTTGCAGAAGTTCTGCGCCGCTACGGTGCCTGCCTCATCGGCCAGACGCCCACGCTTGTCCCCGCTGACCGTATTCTTTATGGGCTGCGCGACCACACCGGCACAGTCGAATCGCCCTTCCTGATCACTGCCAGCATCATGAGCAAAAAGCTGGCTGAAGACCTAAACGGGCTGGTGCTCGACGTCAAGACCGGCTCGGGTGCGTTTCTGCGCAGCGATGCCGAGGCTCGCCAACTCGCGCAGCTTATGGTCGACACAGGCGAGGCCGCCGGCACAACCACCGTCGCGTTGCTCACCGACATGTCGCAGCCACTCGGGCGCTTCGCCGGCAACTGGCTGGAAGTGTATGAGTGCGTGGAGATCTTGCAAGGCCGCCGGCACGAGCTCTCCGCCGACCTCATTCACCTCACCAACACGCTCTCCGGCTGGATGCTCTTTCTCGCCGGTCACGCCGAATC
>CAXSDM010000044.1:13749-16658 GCA_964235575.1 uncultured Acidobacteriaceae bacterium
CGCACCCGCCCCGGCGATCCGGTCAGCGCGCACGCCGGCATTGAAGTGCACGTCAAACTTGGAGATCAAGTCCAGCAGGGTGCTCCGCTGGTCACCCTCTTTGCCGAAGACGAAGCCCTGCTCGCCGAACCGCTTGAGATGCTGCGCGCCACCTATACGATCCGCTCTGAAAAGCCCGCACTGCCTGATGTCGTTCGTGAAGTCATCCACCGTTGATCTCCATTCCATCGATCAAACGCCTCGCGCTCGCGATACACTCGACTCACCTACCTCCATTCCTCCTTGCCCGGAGCCCCTTTTGGCCCGATTCACCGGTCTGCTCGGCCTGTTCACGTTTCTCGCCCTCGCCTGGCTTTTCTCCACCAATCGCCGCGCCATCCGCTGGCGCACCGTCGCCTGGGGGCTCGGCCTGCAGATCCTGTTCGCCTTCCTGGTGATCAAGTGGAACACCGGCCAGCTCATCCTGCACAGCATCTCCACCGTCATCACCTCGCTGCTCGGCCATTCCGCAGACGGCTCCTCCCTCGTCTTCGGCCGCATCGGCACGCCCGGCGACCCGCTCGCCGCCCTTGCCTTCGCCGTCCTCCCCACCATCATCTTCGTCTCCGCGTTTTTCGCCATCATGTACCACATCGGCTTAATGCAGCAGATCATTAGGGTCGTCGCCTGGATTATGCAGCGCACGATGGGTACCTCCGGTGCCGAGTCCACCAACGTCGCCGCCAGCATCTTCATGGGCCAGACCGAAGCCCCGCTGACCATTCGGCCCTTCCTCGCCGGAGCCACACGCTCCGAGCTCATGACCATCATGACTTCCGGCATGGCCCACGTCTCCGGAGGCATCATGGCCGCCTATATCAGCTTCGGCATCAATGCCCAGGATCTCCTCTCCGCAGTCATTATGACCGCTCCCGGAACAATACTCGTCGCCAAGATGCTGGTTCCTGAAACCGAAGTACCCGCCACCGCGGGCAGCGTCCACATGCCGCCCAATGAGGAGCATAAGAACGAAAACTTCATCGCTGCCATCGCCCGCGGCACCATCGACGGAGGCCAGCTCGCGTTTAATGTCGCCATCATGCTGATCTCCTTCGTCGCCCTGGTCGGCCTCTTCAACGCCATCATGCTCGGCATCTCCGACTTCGCCTGGGCGCACGGCCGCATCCCTTTTCCCCACTCCCTCAACGCTGTCCTTGGCGTGGTCGGGGCCCCCATCGCCTGGCTGATCGGCATTCCATGGCGGGAGGCCCGGCAGATCGGCAACCTGCTCGGCACCCGCACCATGATCAACGAGTTCGTCGCCTTCACGCAGCTCGGCCTTCTGAAATCCTCGCTTGCCCCGCGCACTTTTTCAATCGCCACCTTCGCCCTCTGCGGCTTCGCCAACGTCGGCTCGATCGGCATGCAGATTGGCGGCATTGGCGCGCTGGTGCCAAACCGCCGCAACGACCTCGCCCAGCTCGGCTTGCGCGCGATGCTTGCCGGAACCATGGCCAATCTCATGTCCGCGAGCATCGTCTCCATGCTGCTTCGGTAAGCGGAATAGAATTTCGTCATGAGTACGACTGAGCTGCAGGATCAATACGAAATGCAGAAGGCCGAAGAATCCATCGCGGAGACTCCTCGCCTCGATGGAGTCGAAGCTCCTGCTCTGGAAGAATTGGGAAAAAGAGCGCTCTTAGACTTAATACAAACTCGCGCAATCTAAAACGGATCGTCCGCCCTCACCAAAGCCCACTCCATCCGCAGATACCCACGCCGCTTCAGATGGACGCCATCGCTGTAAGCGTCCGGATGCCCACGCAGAGCACTCGCGTAATCGATCACAGCGATCTTCCGCTGCGCCGCCAGACGTACGATGCCGGCATCCAACTCGTCCACTGCCCCAAGATACCGCCCGTCCTCTTTATAGATAGGCGGAATTTCTGCCAGCACCGGACGCACCCCCGCCGCGCTGGCCAGATCCACCATCCGGCTCAGATTGCTCAGCGTCACCGCCGGATCCAACCCCAGCAGCGTGTCGTTCGTGCCGCCCAGGATCACCACCTCGCGATAGTGATCCGCGGAGATCTGGCGCGGAAAACGCTCCAGCATCTGCGCTGTCGTCTGGCCGCGGACGCCGAGGTTCGCCCGCGGAAACGACCAGCCCCACGTGAGCGAATCGCCCAGGAACGCCACCCGCGCGCTCGCATGGTTGAGACGCGGAAGCGCAACAGCCAGCGCAGCGAAGACCACCAGCAGCCCTGCCAACCCTCGTCGCATGCGCCCATTCCTCCCGGCTTGTATCATCACAGAATGATCCCGCTTGAAGACGCGCAGGCCCGCGCCCGCAACATTAAAGTGCTCATCTTCGACGTCGATGGCGTTCTGACTGACGGCGACATCACGATTATTCCGCAGCCCGATGGCTCCGGCGTCGAGGTCAAGAGCTTCACCGCGCACGACGGCCTCGCCATCTCGCTCGCCCGCCTGGGCGGCCTGCGAACCGGCGTTATCACCAAGCGCCAAAGCCAGACCGTCGCCCTCCGCATGCGCGATCTGAAGATGGAGTTCGTCTACCAGGGGCAGGCCCACAAACTCAAAGCCTTCCAGGAGATTCTCGCCAAGGCCGAAATCACCGCCGACCAGCTCTGCTATGTCGGCGATGACATCGTCGACCTGCCCATTCTGCGCCTCTGCGGCTTGGGCATCGCCACCGCCAACGCCCGCTCTCAGGTCAAGCAGGCGGCCCACTGGGTTACGCCACTGCCAGGGGGACAAGGCGCCGGCCGCGACGCAATCGAGTTCATCTTGGCTGCCCAAGGCTCGCTCGACCGTGTCATCGAGGAATATCTCGACGCCGACAACCCCGCCGCCCAGGCCAGCGACATCGGCGCCGGCAACATGTAAGCGAACAACAGGCGAACGCG
>CAXSDM010000044.1:16758-19345 GCA_964235575.1 uncultured Acidobacteriaceae bacterium
CTCGTCACCACGCCCGAATCCCTCTACATCCTCCTCACCTCCGGCAAGTCCCGCGAGAACCTGCGCCGCGTCCGCACCGTCATCGTCGACGAGATCCACGCCGTCGCCGACGACAAGCGCGGCGCCCATCTCGCCCTCTCGCTCGAGCGCCTCGAAGCTCTCGTCTGCGGAGAGAACCACCTCACCCCCGGCGCCTTCCTCACCGGTCTGGCCACCCCGCCTCAACGCATCGGCCTCTCCGCCACCCAGAACCCCATCGAGCTCGTCGCCGACTTCCTCACCGGCAGCCACCCCTCTCGCCCTCCCGCCAGAATCGTCCAGGTCGGCCAGCGCCGCCAACTCGACCTCGCCATCGAAGTTCCCTCCGACGAACTCGGCTCCATCGCCACCATCGCCATGTGGACCGAGCTCTTCGACAAGCTATCCACTCTGACTGAAGCCCACCGCAGCACCCTCGTCTTCGTCAACACCCGCCGCCTCGTCGAAAAGATCGCCTTCGAACTCTCCGAACGCCTCGGGCCAGAGCACGTCGCGGCGCACCACGGCTCACTTTCCCGCACCCTGCGCCTGGACGCAGAACAGCGCCTCAAACGCGGCGAGATCAAGATCCTCATCGCCACTGCCTCGCTCGAGCTCGGCATCGACATCGGCAACGTCGACCTCGTCTGCCAGATCAACACCACCCGCGCCGTCGCCGTCGCCATGCAGCGCGTCGGGCGCGCCGGGCACTGGCGCGGAGCCATCCCCAAGGGCCGCTTCTTCGCCACCACCCGCGACGACCTCCTCGAGCAGGCCGCGCTCATCCGCAAGATGCGCGCCGGCGAGCTCGACCAGCTCGAAATCCCCGACGCCCCCATCGACGTCCTCATGCAGCACATCGTCGCCGCCTGCGGAGCCGAGCCCTGGCGCGAAGACGCCCTCTTCGACATCCTGCGCCGCGCCTATCCCTACCGCGCCCTCACGCATGAGCACTTCGAGGAACTCCTCAAACTTTTGCACGAAGGCATCGAGTCAAGCCGCGGCCGTTACGGTGCCTACCTCCTCCGCGACGGCGTCCACCGCGAGCTGCACCCCCGCCGCGGCGCCCGCATGATCGCCATCTCGAACGGCGGAGCCATCCCCGACACTAGCCTCTTCGCCGTCATCCTCCAACCCGAAGGCGTCCAGATCGCCACTCTGGACGAGCACTTCGCCGTCGACTCCTCCCCCGGCGACGTCGTCCTCCTCGGCAACGCCAGCTGGCGCATCCAGAAGATCGAGTCCGTCGGCCGCGTCCTCGTCGAAGACGCCCACGGCGCCCCGCCCAGCATCCCCTTCTGGGAGGGCGAAGCCCCGCAGCGCACCGGCGTTCTCTCGAACGGCGTCGGCGACCTCCGTGAAGAAATCTCCACGCGCACCTCGAACGTCTCCCCGGCGGACCTGCGCCTTTACCCAGCCACCACTCCGGGTGCCCCAGGTCTCGCCTCTGAGACCTGGGACGGACCCGCACAACAGCTCACGGAGACCCTCCTCTGGCTCCAATCCGAAACCGGCGTCTGCCGCTCAGGAGCCCTCCAGCTCATCGCCTACGTCGTCGCCGGCCGCGCCGTCCTTGGCGCCGTCCCCTCCAAAACCACCATCATCGCCGAGCGCTTCTTCGACGACGGCGGCGGCATGCAACTCATCCTCCACGCCCCCTTCGGCGGCCGCGTCAACAAGGCCTGGGGCCTCGCCCTCCGCAAACGCTTCTGCCGCGGCTTCAACTTCGAGCTCCAGGCCGCCGCCACCGACAACGGCATCAACATCTCGCTCGCCGAGCAGCACAGCTTTCCCCTCGCCGACGTCTTCCACTTCCTCACCGAGCACACCGCGCAGGAGCTCCTCGAACAGGCCTCCATCACCTCGCCCATCTTCAAGAACCGCTGGCGCTGGGCCGCCGGGCGCAGCCTCCAGCTCCTCCGCATGCAGAAAGGCAAACGCGTCGCCCCGCAGATCCAGCGCACCCGGTCCGACGATCTCATGGCCAACGTCTTCCCCCAGGCCGCCGCCTGCTTCGAAACCATCGTCGGCGACATCCAGATCCCGGACCACCCCCTCGTCCGCGAGGTCATGAAAGACGTCCTCACCGAGGCCATGGACATCGAGGGCCTGATCGAGATCCTCCGCGGCATCTCAAGCGGCGCAATCCGTTGTTTAGCAATAGATACGCCCAACCCCTCCGTCTTCGCGCATGAGCTCATCAACGCCATGCCCTACGCCTACCTCGACGAAGCCGGCGCCGAAGAACGCCGAGCCCGCGCCACCACGCTCCGCCGCGGCCTGCCCTCCACGTCTCCCAGCGAGCCCCGCCATCTCGACCAGGCCGCCATCGACACCGTCCGCGCCGAACTCTGGCCCGACCTCCGCGACGAACACGAGCTCCACGACCTCCTGCTCTCGCTCATCCTCCTCCCGCTCTCCTTCCTCGACACCGATCAAGCCGCCGGCTGGCCCCTCTTCTACGAGCGCCTCGCTCGCAACAGTCGCGTCCAAACCGCCGAAGTCCACGGCAAACCCTGCTGGATCGCCACCGAACACCTGCCTGCAGTCCAGTCCCTCGCGTCGGAAA
>CAXSDM010000045.1:0-1161 GCA_964235575.1 uncultured Acidobacteriaceae bacterium
TCATGTCGGCGAAGGCTTTGAACTCGAGGGCGTTGCCGGCGGGGTCGTAGAAGAACATGGTGGCCTGTTCGCCGACCTCACCCTGAAAGCGGATGTAGGGCTCAATCTCGAACTTCTGGCCGGCGGCGCGGAGGCGGTCGGCGAGCGACTGCCAGCGATCCATGGTGAGGACGACGCCGAAGTGTGGGACGGGGACGGCGTGGCCATCGACGGCGTTGTGGTGCGGCTTCTCGGCGGATGCGGAGGGCTTGAGGTGGGCGACGATCTGGTGGCCGAAGAGGTCGAAGTCGATCCACTCGGCGCTGCTGCGGCCTTCGGGGCAGCCGAGCGTCTGGCCGTAGAAGCGGCGGGCGGCGTCAAGGTCGTTGACCGGGAAGGCGATGTGAAAGGGAGTCAGGGACATGGAATCTCCTGTCTTTAAGGGTATCGCGGAACAAGGTTGATTGCTCTTGCGTGAAGAGAGGCGCGCTTGTGAGGACCACATCCAAACTCAACCGGACGCTGCGGTTCGCAGCGGGCCGTCGATCTTGTAAGCATTGATGAGAATGCCGGACGGTGTTGCTTTGGTGCTGACGAGCTGGAAGGAGCGTGCCGGGGTTCCCTCCGCGAAGAAGCGCTTTCCCGCGCCCAACAGAACCGGATAGACGATGAGCAGGAGTTCGTCCGCAAGCCCATATTCGAGCAACGTCGAGGTCAGCGTGGAGCTACCGGAAAGGAAAAGGTCCGGGCCGTCCTCTGCCTTGATGCGGCGAACTTCTTCGACGATGTCCGGTCCAAGCCCCTTGCACGGGCCCCAGGCAAGCGTGTCGGGACGGTGGGTGACGACATATTTCGTTGCCGCGTTGAGGCGGTCCGCTATCGGACTGCTTGGCGCCGTGGGCCAGAAACTCGACCAGAGATCGTAGGTGCGGCGGCCGAGCAGCAGACCGAAGCTTGCGCCATACGCGGCGAGGATGGCCTCCCGGCCGGCGAGGGTTCGGTAGGGCGTGGTCCATTCGCCGTATGGAAAGTCGCCGTCGTCGGCGGAGTGCTGGATCACGCCGTCCAGCGAGATGTGTTCCATCAGGGTGAGCTTCCTCAATCGCGTCTCCATGTTCTGCTCCAGCGGGTCCCTTCGCCGAAGGCGTTGGGGGATCTTGATCAGCTTGCTTTACCGGGCTT
>CAXSDM010000045.1:1261-13784 GCA_964235575.1 uncultured Acidobacteriaceae bacterium
AGGATGAACCCGATCAGGCCGGTGTAGAAGTCGGAAGCAAGCACATGAAGCTGGTGGTGGACCAGGGCATCCACAAGAAAGCCGCATGCGGAGATCAACAAAGCCGCCAGGCGGAAAGGGAAAGGATGCGGGGGTTAAACGCGTCGCGAGTCCACCTGTTCCGTCTCAAGAGCGTTCTCACTGTCTTCCAGAGGCGACTGGGCCGCAAGCATGGGACAAGTACCGGCAAGCGTCAATGCTTAGGTGAGACGGGGGCTATTCAGGATAGTTGCAGATCTTCTGTCCGGGGCGCGAGATAGAGCCTCGGCCCCTCCGGGAGATCCTGGCGGCGAACTCACGGCTGATGTCTTAGCCGCGGGTGGCAGGAAGGCGGACGACGAACTCGGTTTCCCCAGGAACGGAGGAAAAGAGGATGGTGCCGCCAATCTGCTCGACGATGCGATGAGCGATCCCGAGGCCGAGGCCGGTGCCGATGCCGGCCGGCTTGGTGGTGTAGAAGGCGTCGAAGATGTGCGGCTGGGTCTCCGGCGGGATGCCGTTGCCGTTGTCGCAGACCAGGATGCAGAGATCGGTGGCCTGGGGGTTGTGGGGGCTCGGCTCGGCCCAGGTCTTGAGCACGATGCGCCCACCGGTGGGAGAGGCGTCGATGGCGTTGTCGAGAAGGTTGGTCCAGATCTGGTTCAGGCCGCCGCAATCGGTGGTCAGCGTCGGGAGGTTAGGGGCCAAGCTTTTCTTGACGGTGATCTGCTTCTCGCGCAGCTTGTGACCAAGGATGACGAGCGTGGCGTGGATGCTGCGGTTGATATCGAGCGCCTGCTTTTGGCCGCGAGCTTCGTAAGCGTAGCTCTTGACGGCGGCGACGAGCTCGGTGACGCGGCCGATGCTTTCCTCAATGGTGCCGACGAGCTGCATGCTGGAGATCATGGCTTCCAGCCAGTTCACGGCGTCTGAGAAGAATGGCTTGGGAACGGTGGCGCGAGCGCACTCGAGGGCGTCGGAGTCGAGGTTGATGGAGACAAAGGTGGGGGCGAGCTTCCACGCGTCTTCGACCCCGGATGTCTCCATCCAGTGGCTCAGCTCCTCTTCCTCGTCGGCTTGTTCGAGTGAACTGAGGGTGACGTGCGGGCGGGCGGAGAGGGCGTACTCCTGGAGATCGTACATGCATTGTTTCTGCTGCTCGGTGAGCTGCATACGCGCCCACTTGGCGGAGAGCTTGTGCATGCGGACCAGGTTTTCGCGCAGCTGGGTCGAGGCTCGGCGGGCGGCCGCTCCGGGGTTGTTGAGCTCGTGCATGAGGCCGGCGGCCATGGTGCCGAGGGAGGCCATTTTCTCCTGCTGGGCGGTGGCGTTGTGCACCTTGGCGAGGCGCATGGAGAGATTGCCGAGGATCTCTCGGCGGCCGGTCGGGTTATCATTCAGCAGCTTCCAGAAGAGATCTTCGTTCAGGCAGAGGACGCGCGAGGGCTCCGCGGCGCGCAGGGTGGAGGTGGAGGGAAACCCGGTAAGCAGCTGCACCTCTCCGAAGCTGGCGCCGGGATGGATGGTCGCCACGAGGAGCTCGGTTCCTTCCTCGGGCGCGGTATAGAAGACGTGCAGGGTGCCTTCGAGCAGGACACAGAACTCGCGCGCCGTGCTGCCCTGGGGGCTGACCTGCTCTTCGGGAGCGAAGCTGCGTTGTTCCGCGCCGTTCATCGCCTGGAGCGTCTGGTCGTCGAGTTCTGCGAAGAGAGGCAACGCGCGGAGCAGCGCCAGGATGTCCGGGCGGAGTAAGGCAGGCGCTTCGGTTTTTGCGAGTTGGGCTAAACTTTCGGCCATAGGAGTCACGTTCCGATCCATCCAAAGTCAATCCACACTCCGCTCACGCTCCATCCAGGGTCGCCAGATATTGATGAACGAACTGGATGGCTATCGATCCTTCGCCGACGGCGGAGGCGCAGCGCTTGACGGATCCATGACGGACGTCGCCCGCGGCGAAGATTCCGGGAACGCTTGTCTCGAGCAGGTAGGGGTCGCGGTCGAGCTTCCAGGCATCGCGGGCTTGCATTTTGAGGTCCGGCCCGGCGAGGACAAAGCCTTTCGGATCGCGGGAGATGGTTTGCGGAAGCCACTGGGTCTTCGGTTCGGCGCCGATAAAGACGAAGACGGAGCTGGCGCCGCGCTTGACCGTGCCTGTAGGCGTTGAGAGCGTGATGCACTGCAGGTGGACTTCGCCGTCGAGCGCGACGAGCTGGGTGCCAGTTTCGACGACGATGTTCTGGGTGGCTTCGATCTGCTCGATCAGGTACTTGGACATGCTGCGCTCGAGGCCCGTGCCGCGCACCAGCAGGCGCACCTCACGGGCGTGGCGGGAGAAGTGCATCGCGGCCTGGCCGGCGGAGTTCGCGCCGCCTACGATATAAACGGTCTCGTTGACGCAGGAATCGCCCTGGGTGGCGGCGGCTCCGTAGTAGAGGCCGGCGCCCGAGAAGCGATCTTCGCCGGGAATGTCCAGCCGGCAATAATCGACGCCGGTGGCGAGGATGCAGGCGCGGCAGGTCACTTCGCGGTCGTCGCTCATGCGGAGGACGTGGTAGCCATTGTCGGAGCCGATCTCGGCGACGCGCTGGGTCAGGAACTCGGCCTTGAAGCGGCGGGCCTGCAGGTAGGCGCGCTGGGCGAGCTCTTCGCCGCTGATGCCGTCCACGAAGCCGAGGTAGTTTTCGATTTTGGAGCTGGAACCGGCCTGGCCGCCGGCGGCGAACGGCTCGACGATGAGGGTTTTCAGGCCCTCGCTGGCTCCGTACACGCCCGCTCCGAGCCCGGCCGGACCGGCGCCGACGACCACGACGTCGTAGTATTCCTGGCTGGCCTGGACGCTGAGGCCGACCTTTTCCGCGAGCTGGGTGGTGGAGGGTTGGACAAGCGAGGTTCCGTCCGGAAACAGCACGACCGGCAGCTTGGCTTCGTCGAGCTCGCGCTCCCGCAGCAGGGTGAACGCCTCGGGGTTGACGTCGGGGTCGACCCACTTGAAGCCGATGCGATTGCGGGAGAGGAAGTTGCGGACCTCGTGATCGCCTGCGCCCCAGCGCGGAGAGATGAGCTGGATGCCGTCGTAGGGCGGCTTGAAGCCGAGATACCAGGCTTGGAGAAGGTCGTCGAGGACGGGGTAGAGCTTCTCCTCGGGCGGGTCCCAGGGCTTGTTCAGGTAGTAGTGGATACGGGCGGAGTTGATGGCGCGGATGGCCGCTTCGGTGTCGGCGTAGGCGGTGAGCAGCACGCGCTTGGCTTCGGGGAAGAGGGGAATGGCGGCTTCGAGGAAGTCGACACCGGTCATGCCGGGCATACGCTGGTCGGAGAGGATAAGCGCGACGACGTCGTTACGCTCCTTGAGCTGGCGGCAGATGTCGAGCGCGGCCTGGCCGGAAGCGGCGCGGACGATGCGGTGTTTCTGGCCGTAGTGCCGGCGCAGGTCCTGTACGACCGCTTCGAGTACGCTGATGTCGTCGTCGACCGCGAGGAGAATGGGTTTTGCCATGACTCGATTATGCCCCGCCTCTGCGGACGAGCTTGTCGTGCGCCTTCGAAAAATTGGATGAAGCGAAGCGAGGGACGGTTCAGAAATCAGTTCAGCCGGAGCGCCGACGCGCTACTCTGGAGGGCAGAGACTGGCCGAGTGTCCGAAAACAGGACAGGCCGGACTCTATGATCCACCTTGGCCGATGAGGAAACTGCGGGCGTAAAACAGGCCACGCAGGAGGTTAGGACGAGATGAACCGGATGATTGTGGCAGATGACCAGGCAATCTTTCGAGCGGGAACCGCTCGGGTGCTTGCCATGGAAGAGGATATGCGCATTATTGCTCAGTGTGAGGACGGGCCGCGGCTGCGTACGGCGATTCAGAGCTTTCGCTCGTCCCTCGTGATTTTCTCAACCGGCCTGGGATTGGATCTTGCCGTGACGCTGGAGCAGCTCGAAGCGGCGGGCAGCAAGGCCATCCTGGTGGTCGATAAGAATGAAGAGGTGGCGCCGGCGATTGCAGAGAAATTGGACGGCATCATTGGGCGCAATGTGACCGGACCGCAGTTGATCGACTGCGTGCGGCGCGTGGCGCGCGGCGGTCGCTGCGTGCAGCGCGGAACGCTCGCGGCGATGCCGGAGCTCGACGTGGTAGGAGCGCGGGCGCGCGACCGCCTCACGCCCAAGGAACTGCAGATCGTGGCGCTGATCGTCCATGGATGCAAGAACAAGGACATCGCCACGCAGCTGAACACCAAGGAGCAGGTGATCAAGAACTACCTGCGCAGCATCTACGACAAGACCGGAGTAAGCGATCGTTTGGAGCTGGCCTTATTTACGCTGCACCATCGACTTCTGGCCGAAGCCGCGGCCAGGGCCGGAAACATGATCCAGCGGAAGACCGCATAGCCGAATGAATCAGAGGCCCATGCGGGCTTCCTCTTCGTCGGCCTGCTTACTGGGGTGAGCGACCTTCTCCGCAATGGACTTGGCCTGGGTAAAGAGCAACAGATAGTCGGGGCCGCCGGCCTTGGAGTCGGTTCCGCTCATGTTGAAGCCGCCAAAGGGATGCGCGCCGACCATGGCTCCGGTGCACTTGCGGTTGAGGTAAAGGTTGCCGACGTGGAACTCGTTGCGGGCGCGGTCGAGGACGTCGGGGGATTTGGAGTAAATGGCGCCGGTGAGGCCGTATTCGGTGCTGTTGGCAATGGCGAGAGCGTCGTCAAGATTGCTGGAGCGGACGACGGCGAGGACCGGTCCGAAAATCTCTTCCTGAGCGATGCGCACCGAGGCTGGGACATCGACGAAGACCGTGGGAGCGATGTAATAGCCGCCTTGATTTTGGACGGGGTCGCCGCCGGTCAGCAGACGCGCTTCCGATTTTCCGACTTCGATATAGTCGAGCACGCGCTGGTAGGCGGCCGGGCTGATGACTGGGCCGGCAAAGAAGTTCTCGGCGGGATCGCCCTGCTGGATGCTGCCGACACGCTCTTCAAGTTCGTCGACGAATGCGTCGTAGATGGCCTCATCGACGATGACGCGGGAGCAGGCGGAGCACTTCTGGCCATTGAAGCCAAATGCGCTGGCGACGACGCCCTCGACGGCGGCCTGGAGGTCGCAGTTGGCGTCGACGACGATGGCGTCCTTGCCACCCATCTCGAGGATGGTCCGCTTGAGGAAGTGCTGGCCGGGTTGCGTTTTGGCGGCGGACTCGTGGATTTCGAGTCCCACTTTTTTAGAGCCGGTGAAGGCGATGAAGCGGGTCTGCGGGTGAGCGACGACGGCAGAGCCGAAGCCTGGGCCGGCACCGGGACAAAAGTTCACCACGCCGTCGGGCATGCCGGCCTCTTCAAGTAGCGAGAAGAAGTGCGCGGCGATGGTGGGGGCGTCGGGGGAGGGCTTGAGGACGACGGTGTTGCCGGTGACAATGGCGGCGGCGGTCATGCCGGCCATGATGGCGAAAGGGAAGTTCCAGGGCGGGATCACGGCTCCGGCGCCGAGCGGGACGTAGCGGAGGAGATTGCGCTCGCCGGGAAGCTGGATGGGTGTCGTCGCGCGGTCGAGCCGGAGGGCTTCGCGGGCGTAGAACTCGAGGAAGTCGATGCACTCGCCTACGTCGGCGTCGGCCTCGGCCCAGTTCTTGCCGACCTCGAAGGTGAGCCAGGCGCAGAGGGTGTACTTGCGCTCCCGGATGAGGCGGGCGACGCGAAGAAGGAGATGGACGCGGTCTTCGACCGGGGTGCGGGACCAGGCGGGAAAGGCGGCGAGGGCGGCCTGGAGGGCGGGTTCGGCGTGCTCGGCCTCGGCCTGCTGGTGGAGGCCGACGACCTGCGACGGCCTCGCGGGGTTGATGCTGGTGATGTTGGCGGAGGTGCGGAGGCGCTTGCCGCCGATCACCAGGTCGTACTCGCGGCCAAGCTGGCCTTCGACAAGGACGAGGGCTTCCTGCATGGAGCGCTTGACGGCGGCGTCGGTGAAGTCGAGAAAGGGCTCGTTGCGGAAAGGGGAAAGGGCGAGCGGCGCGGTGGAGGTTGCCATTGTGTCGATTTTAGCGTGGGAGCGGCAGCCGGCTGCGGCGAGCGTAGAGGACGGCTTTGGCGTTAGGATTGCGGGATGAGATTTCGAGGGTGGGCGGGAATTGCGGTGGTTTTCTGCGGGGGCGGGTACGCTTACGGGCAGGCGGCCCCGGCCGTGTCGCCGGTGGTGGCGCTGTCAGGTCTGGTGCAGCCCTCGCTGGGGACGGTGGAGCAGTCGCTCGAGAAGGTGTTCCTTGACCGGTGGAAGACCTCGAAGGCACTGAAGGAGACTACGACGAACAACCTGGGGTCGATTCATCGCGATCTCGAGACAACCCTGCCGGGGTTGCTGGCGACGGCGGATGGGGCGCCGGGGTCAGTGGCCAGTCTGGTTCCGGTGTCGCAGAACCTGGGGGCGCTCTACGATGTGCTGTTGCGGGTGACCGTGGTGGCGGAGTCATCGGCACCTCCCGAGCAGGCGGCGGCGCTCGAACAGGCGCTAACCAGTCTCGAGGGTGCGCGGCGGTCGTTCACGGAGCGGCTGCAGTCGTCGGCCGAAGCAGAGGAGCGGCGAGTGACGGACTTGCAAACCGAGCTGAGTGCCCGGCCAGCACCCGCGGTGGCTGCTGCTGCTCCGGCGCCCTGCAAGCCTGCTCCGGCAGCGAGGGCGAAGAAGAAGCCGGCGAGCGGCTCGGGCAACTAATTGGGGAATCACTGCCTCGCCTTGTTTGTGCTAAGCCATTTAGAACAAATAGCTTACGGCCGAAATTTTAGTATGACTTCGCTAACCAAAGTCAGGTAGCAGAGGGTAAAGAACAAGCAACGTTAAAGACAGAAGCAGGATCTCTAACGATGAAACAGGCAACTGACAGAATTTGCAGTAGTTCTTTTGAACTGCGGGCGGCTTGCTTCTTCATCGCCTAACAGAGTTGCGTTTCCGAGGACGAATGTCCTCGGAAACAAACAAAGCTACCTCATCTCACAGCTTCCAAAAGCCGGCCAAGTAAGTCAGACGACCTTGCTGCTCATCGAAGCGAGCAAAGCTATGGCCGTTTACGAGCGACGCATCGTTGCGGTCGAACATGGTCCATGCCGCAAGAAGCTGACCATGCTGCTGCCTGAGAAGGGTGGTGCGAAAGTAGCAACCGTTGTACTGGGTCTGAAAGGCCGTGATGTTCGCGAGCATACCTTCCATGCCATGCTCCTCACCATCCGGGTTGGTGTAGGCAATGTCATGAGCCAGGCTCGCTTCAAGCAGCTTGCTCCGTTCGTTCTGCGCGATGTCCGCCCACGCGTCTTGGTAGGTCTTCCAGAGTTGTTGCAGAGCTTCGTCGGTCATACGGTCTCCTGTCCGCGGCATTGCATAGATGCCGCACTCATTCACCTTAGGCCTGCACGCAACCTTTGGTCGATCATCCAGACACCAGGTTTCTTTATCAATCATCCAAAGTGAAATGGATCCTTTTCTCGATCTGATTTACCTCTTAAGACCGCGAGCGACGCTCTGGACCAGGGTCGAGGCAAGCGGTCGCTGGGGACTTTCGTTTCGGCAGCATAACGACGTCCTCTTTTGCTGGGTACAGCATGGCAGGTGCGAGCTGCTACGGTCAGCCAGCGAAGCCCTGTCGTTGCACGCAGACGATTTCGTCCTGATACGGACCTCCGCGCCATTTCGTCTCGTTTCAGAGACCGACGTTGAGCCGACAGACAGCGAGACTGTTCTGAAGGGGCCTGGGACTGCTGCAACTCTGGGCGATGGATCTGGCCCGAGCACGTTGTTGCGCGGTGGGAGATTCGTCTTCGACACCGCGAATGAGCAGCTCCTTACCGGTCTCCTACCGGATGTGCTCCATATCGCGGCGACAGCTGATCGCGCAGACCGGTTACGGATGCTGCTCCGGATGAATGAGGCAGAATCTACGCAACCAGGGCCAGGGAGTGACTTCGTGATCGCGCGACTTATGGAGTTAGTGCTTGTGGAGATCCTGCGCGGCCAAGCTCAAACACCGGTTGCGCTGACGCCTGGTCTGATCGCAGGGCTAGCCGATCCCGTGATCGCACGTGCGCTAGCGGCGCTGCATGGCGACGTGAGTCGTTCTTGGACGACCCAGAAGTTGGCTCGATTGTGTGGCCTGTCACGCTCTTCGCTCGCCTCGCGCTTCACCAGGCTCGTGGGTCTGGGTCCGATTGCGTACCTGCAAAGATGGCGCATGGCAATCGCCAAGGATGAGATTCGGCGCGGCGTCAGCAGTATCGGCGAAATTGCACTGTCAGTCGGGTTTCAATCGGGTAGTGCGTTCAGCACAGCGTTTACGCGTGCTGTAGGTTGTTCACCACGGCAGTTTGCGGACTCGGCAAGGACCGCGAAGTCGCAAGAGCGGAAGTTACGCAACAATCCCTAATGCGGAACAGAAGGACGCGGAACAGAGGGCATTCACCTCTTTCGAATCAACATCCAAGTGGGTGAGGGTAGACGACAAGGATAGAAGCAAATCCCTGCGGACAACGACCAAGGGAGCGGCATGCGGAGTCGAGCGAGGGGCTGGGGCGCTTGTTAAGCAGTCTCTTGTTCCGTTCAGCACACGAAAGTGATGGCCGTTTGCTCGTGTGGAGCGGACGCAAGGGCCTGCAGCGGCGGTGCGGAACTTCTTTCACTCTTTTGCCGTATCCGCAACTTGAGACCCGATCTATGATTCTCTGTAGCACGGGAACAAACCTTGCCGATAATCGGCACTGTGCGAAGAGATCGTTTGGCAGCTAACGTGCTCCAAACCTGATAGAAGCTGGCTAAGCTCTTGATGAAGAACGCCTTCCAAACGCGCATCCTGGCCGTCGTCCTCGCGGCCCTTACCCTGGCGGCCTGCGTGCTCGCCGGGCTGAATGTCGCGTCCGAAGCCAGCTACAACGTCCCGACCGACGGCATCTTCTGGACCGAGGCTCCAGGCGGCCTTTGCGCTCAGCAGGCGCCCGCCGATTCAGCCGGCCGCCGCGCAGGCGTGCGCCGCGGAGACCTGCTCGAAGCCGTGGACGACCGCCCCACGCCGCGCCTCGCCTCCTTCGTCCGTCAGATCTTCCACGACGGCGCCTGGAGCCACGCCAGCTACACCATCGTCCGCCCCGTGCAGGCCTGCGATCGCTCCTCCCCAAGCAGCCATCTGACCATCGAGGTCATCCTCGAGCCCACCGACCGCGCCATCAACTACGGCCTGCGGCTCATTGCTGTCGTCTACCTGCTCATCGGCCTCTACATTCTCTTCCGCCGCTGGACCGCGCCCAAATCCACTCACTTCTATCTCTTCTGCCTCGCGTCGTTCATCCTCTACGCCTTCCGCTACACCGGCCAGTTCGACCTGACCGACCAGATCATCTACTGGGCCACTATCCTTGCCGGAGCGCTGCAGCCGGCGCTCTTTCTGCACTTTGCCTTCAGCTTCGCCGATACAGCTCCTTCGCCGCATCCCAGCCGCGTCCGCCGCATCTTCGCCGCCCTGCTTTACCTTCCGGGAGCTTTGTTCGTCGCGCTCCAGGTCACCGCGATCCTGCGCTGGTCCGCGACCGAAACCCTCAAGCACCGCCTCGATAAGATTGCCCTCGCCTACATGGCCGTCTGCTATCTGTGGGCTGCCGGTATTTTCTTCTTCCGCGCCCGCCGCAGCCAATTTCCGCTGGAGCGCCAGCAGCTCAAGTGGCTCACCCGCGGAACCCTCGTCGCCGTCGTTCCATTCACCTTCCTCTACGTCCTTCCGTTCCTCTTCGACCTCGCCGTCCCCACGCCGTTCACCAACCTCGTCCGGCTCTCGCTGGTTTTTCTACCCCTGACCTTCTCGTGGGCGATCGTCCGCTACCGCCTGATGGACGTCGACCTGATCTTCAAGCGCGGCGTAACGTATACCATCGCAACTGCTGCATTGGTTGGAGTTTACTTCGCCGTCATCGCTGTCTTTGCAATTAACCTGCACCAGCGCCTGCCGGAGAAGTTCAGCTTTTGGGGCCTGCTCTCCATCATCCTCATCACCGCCTTCGTCTTCGACCCGCTCAAGCGCATCATCCAGGGCTGGGTCGATCGCCTGTTTGACCAGAAGCGCTTCGATTATCGCGAGACCCTGGTCGACTTTGGCCGTTCGCTCAACTCGCAGACCGACCTCCGCACCTTGGTCGACTCGATCGTGGAACGCCTGCCCCAGACGCTCCTCGTCACCCGCGTCGCGGTCTTCCTCGCCGCCGAATCCGACTCCGAGTCCGACCTCCGGCCCTTGCGCGCGTCCACCTTCGAGCTCGCCGCCTCACACGGGCTGCATCTGCAGGCCAGCGAACTTGGCACCTTGGACACGCGCTTCCTCCGCTTCGACTTAGATTTCGCGCCCGTGGAAGCTCATCCCCATATCTTTCTCGAAAATCCCCAGCAGGTGCTGCATCTTCCCGACTCCGAACGCCAGACCGCCGCGCGGCTCGATCTCAACTATTACCTGCCCTGCCGCGTCGCCAACCACTCCGGCCGCGGCACCCGCACCGTCGCCGTCATCGGCCTTGGCCGCACCCACGACGGCGACTTCCTCTCGTCCGAAGATATGGAGGTGCTTGAGTCGCTCGCCGGCTATATCGGCATCGCTATTCAGAACGCGCAGCTCTACCGCCGGCTCGAATCCAAGATCAACCAGTTCGAGCGCCTCAAGGACTTTAACCAAAACATCGTTGAATCAATCAACATCGGCATCTTTGCCGTCGACCTTGAAGACCGGATCGAGAGCTGGAACGCGCAGATGGAGGTGCTGTTCGCTCGCTCGCGCGCCGAAGCGCTTCACCAGCCACTGGCCGCGTTGTTGCCGCCGGAGTTCCTCTCCCGCTTCAACGACCTGCGCGGCGACGGCTCCGCCCACGGCACGAACACGCTCTACAAATTTCGCCTCGCCCTGCCGACCGGCGAGACCCGCACTGCCAACATCTCGATCGCGCCTCTGCTTACCCGCAGCTTCGACGTTGTCGGCCGCATTATCCTCATCGACGACATCACCGACCGCCTGCAGCTCGAGTCGCAGCTTACTCAGTCCGAAAAACTGTCGTCCATCGGGCTGCTCGCCGCCGGGGTCGCGCATGAGGTCAACACGCCGCTGGCCGTCATCTCGAGCTACACCCAGATGCTCTCGAAGCAGCTCCGCGCCGAGCCCGCCATGGCCACGCGCCTCGACCCGGTGCTCCAGAAGATCACCCAGCAGACCTTCCGCGCCTCCGAGATCGTCAACGGCCTGCTCAACTTTTCCCGCACCTCCGGCACCGAGTTCCTCGAGATCGACCTGAACCAGCTCCTGCGTGACTCGCTGCTCTTGCTCGATCACCAGTACAAAACCGCGCGCATCCGCATTGAGACCGACCTTGACCCCGCGCTCGCGCCCATCGTCGGCAACCAGGGCAAGCTGCAGCAGGTCGTCCTCAACCTGATGCTCAACGCGAAGGACGCTATGCACGGCCGCGCCGACGCGGTCCTTCGCATCTCTACGCGCTCGGTCAACAGCCACGTCGAAGTCGACTTCTGCGACACCGGCGGGGGCATCGCGCCTGAAAACCTGCAGCGTATCTTCGACCCTTTCTTCACCACCAAGACCAACCCGCAGCCCGGCCAGCACAAAGGCACCGGCCTCGGCCTCGCCGTCAGCTACGGAATTCTGCAGGAGCACGGAGGCAAGATCACCGTCGATTCGAAGCCCGGCACCGGCACCACCTTCCGCCTGGAGATTCCCGCCGCTGGAACTCGCCTCACCCCGCTAGAAGCAACTATCGCGAGTCACGCATGAGCAATCGTTACCTCGCCTGGATGCTCCTTGTCGTAGCCTGTGGACTGCAGGCCTACCTTGTGGCCAAAGGAACGACATACTTCGGCGACCTTGAAACCGTTGTCCTGCCCTTTTGGTTACACAGCGTTTCCATCTATCTTTTTGAGCTCTATCTACGGTTTTATCCTTCTGTCATTATTCTTACCCTCGCCCTACCAGTTGTATCAACCATTCTTTCCTGGGTTTTCCTTGGATTGGGGAGAAAGCCTGGCTGGAACCTCGCGCTCGTTGTAGACCTTTATTTTGCACTTCCATCATTCGCACTCATAACCATCAACCTTATTGAGAACCTCAAGTACCACCATCTCGGACTGCAGAATAACCCTGAAGTCTTCCTGCTTTTTCTCGCGTTATTGCATGTACTTTTACTCTGCTCGCCACCGGTTCGAGCTTTGATTTTCCCTCGTCCAGCACCTCAAGATACTGACAACGAGCTGACACTTCCCATCACCTCAGCCAGGTAAATACGCCCATGTCCATAGCCACGCTCCCTGAGCGGCCTTCCGTCGGCAGTACGCCCACGCTTCCGCGCCTGCTCATCATCGACGACGAACCCTCCATCCGCGAGTCGCTCGATACGCTGCTCACCCTCGAAGGCTTCGACGTCACCCTCGCCCCTGACGGCGCCGAAGGCCTCGACCTCCTGTCCCGCAATGAGTTCGATCTCCTCCTGCTCGACCTCGC
>CAXSDM010000045.1:13884-19115 GCA_964235575.1 uncultured Acidobacteriaceae bacterium
CGCTTCATGCATCTTGGCGGCACCAGCGAGATCCAGGTCGACGTCCGCATCGTCGCCGCCACCAACGTCAACCTGCAGCAGGCGGTCAAGGATGGCCGCTTCCGCGAAGACCTCTTTTACCGCCTCAACGTTATCAATCTTGAGCTGCCGCCGCTCCGCCAGCGCCGCGGTGACGTCCCCCTGCTTGCCAGCCACTTTCTTCGCTTCTACGCCGAGGAAAACGGCACCGAGCCGCCGACGCTCACCCCCGAGGCGCTGCGCGTGCTGATGGATTACGAGTGGCCCGGCAACGTTCGCGAGCTCGAAAATGCCATGGAGCGCGGCGTCGTGCTCTCGACCACCCGCACTATCACGCCTGACCTCCTGCCCGCGCAGCTTACCGGCAGCACCTACTCGGCGGCGCTCCTCGACCACCGACCCGACGCCTCGCTCTTCGACGTCATGGAAGAGATCGAGCGTCGCATCATCGCCGACCGCCTGGAGCGTTGCCACTGGAACCAGACCGAAGCCGCCGAGTACTTCAAGGTTCCCCTGAGCACGCTGAACCAGAAGATCAAGCGGCTTAATGTTGAGATCAAGAAGCGACCGAGGGAGTAGCAGGGAATTCGCTCACCGCGCAAACCACGGGTGAACTCCGTTCAGTCGCCCGCGATGAGAGGAGATTTGGCCGCGGCTGCCGGCTGTTCGCTCAGGGTGGAGCGCCACGCCTTCGCGTACTTCCAGCTGACGTAGGTGGAGTGATAGAGGTGCAGCAGCAGGCCTTCACGGCCATCCAGAATGCCGAGGCGAAAGAAGTAATTCCAGAGGAAGGTAAGCTGCGGCACCACGAAGACGTTCCACATGAACGCGACCGAGTTGCGGCTCTTGCGGCCTTGGGCAAGCAGCACCTGCGCGCCCAGGGTGGAGTAACGGTCCATGTGTTCGAGATAGTCTTCGAGCGTAGGGTAGGCGTGATGGATCAGGTCGTAGTCCAGGCGCGAGGACTCGCCGTCGAAGATGATCGTTTCATGCACCGGCCGCTCTTCAAAGTGCAGCGGGTGGGAGAAGTTCGCGGTCGATCGGCGGAACAGGCGCAGCTTGGCATCCGGATAGTAGCCGCCGCGCTTGATCCAGCGATTGAGGAACAGGTTGCGCCGCTTGATATAGTAAGCGTCCGCGGGCGGGTTGCTGGGGAGCAGGCGGCTGATCTGCTGGCGCAGCTCGGGGGTGAGCTCCTCGTCGGCGTCAAGCGACAGGATCCAGTCGGAGGTGCACTGCTCGATGGCGAAATTTTTCTGCGAGGCAAAGCCCTGCCAGACGCGCGTGAAGACCTTGGCGCCAAAAGACTCGGCGATCGGTACGGTGCGGTCCTTCGAGCCGGAATCGACGACGACGATCTCGTCGGCAAAGGCAACGCTGGCCAGCGTGCGGGCGAGGTTCCGCTCTTCGTTACACGTGATGATGGCGACTGAAAGCAGAGGCATAGGCAGGCGTTCCAGGCTGTTCAACGGCCTTCGGACAGCGGAGAACGAGCAGTGGAGCCGCGGCTTTTCCAAGCTTCGGGCACGCCGTCTGAGCTGATGAAGGCAGTACTTCAAGCATACCCGGATTTTCAATTGACGGAAGGCAATTATCCGAGGTGGATGGACGGGTCGGCAAGCTGCTCCTGGAGCAGGCGCTCGGTAAGCTGCTTGAGGCCCTCGCCGGTCTTCGGAAGCAGGAAGGTGTGCTTGTCTTCGGACCACTCGAGCTTGAAGCTGGTGGAACGCGCGGAGATCCAGATCTGGCGGACGGGCGTCTGCGGGGTGTAGACGAACTTGAAGGAGCCGTCCTCGAAGAGCACGTTGAGGACGCCGTTGTTGTCCTCGGTCTCGAAGCCGCCTTCCTGCTCGGCTTCGATCAGGGACTGCTTTAGCGCATGGAGGGCCTGGTCGGAGACGCGGCGGAAGGTCGACTCGTCGATCATGGCTTTAGTTTAGCGGAGGATGGACAGAGGACGAACGCTGAGAACGCGGAGACTGCGCCGAGGTGCGCGGAGGAAAGCCGCTCAAGCGAAAAGAGCTCCCTGGACGGGCGAGCCGACGTTTGCGGCAGGCTTGCGGGCAGGTCCCTGGTCGCGGGTGAGCAGGGCATCGGTGGAGCGCGGAAGCAGACCGTGACGTTGGCAGGTTCGTTCGACGAGAGCCGCGAGTTGATCACGGTATGGCTTAGCGGCAAAGGCGTTTGCGGCAAAGCGGGCGAGGTAATCGGCTTCGAGCGCAGGGAAGTGCTCGTGGATGAAGGCGAGGAAGGTGGCGTGGGAGCAGGGCTTGAGGAACAGCGGCTGCGCGGCGAAAAAACTTGCCTTAGCCTGGGCGGCGCGGGAGGCCATGACGTCGAGGGCCTCGGCCGTGTCCGTAATGCCGGGCAGCAGCGGCGAGCAGAAGATGCCGGCGGTCAGCCCGGCCTCGCGCAGGCGCAGCACGGTGCGAAAGCGAAGGTCCGGGCGTGGGGCGCGGGGCTCGAGCAGGCGGGCGAGCGCCGCGTCCGGAGTGGTGATCGTCAGGTGCAGGACGAGCGTGTTCTTGCGGGCGATTTCGGTGAGCAGGTCGATGTCGCGCGCGATGAGCGTGGATTTGGTGATGATGCCGAGGCGAAGGCCGGAGTGGCGCGCGAAGACCTCCAGCAGCGAGCGCGTGATGCGGGCGGTGCGCTCGATGGGCTGGTAGGGGTCGGTGGCGGTGCCGAGGGCGATCTCGTCGGCCGGATCAATCTTGCGGAGCTCCTGGTCGAGCAGCCAAGCGGTGTTCTCCTTGAGGAAGATGAGCCGCTCGAAGAGGCTCGGGTCATGGAAGTCGGGTGCGCCCGCGGCGGGAGTCTTAGCGGCCAGGAACTCGTGGGTGTATCGCGCGTAGCAGTAGCGGCAGGCAAATTCGCAGCCTCGGTAGGGGTTGATGGAGTAGGCGAGCGAGAGCTTGCGGCAGGAGACGGAGCGGTTCAGGATGCTGCGTACTTTGAGTGCGCGGAACTCGACGTTGTGGCCGTCGCCGTGGTGGGTTGCGGCGGCGGCGAGGCGAGCGAGGCCGGTGGGCGCGGGATGGAGGATGGGGAAGAGGGTGGGGGGAGTGCTGCTTCTGGGGGAGGATACATTCGCCACTTGTTCGCCTCAACAGCAACCATAGTGGGATGGTTGCTGCACGTCAACCGAGTATTGAATAGACTCAGCAGAAACACACTTTTCCGGAACTGGGAGAGAAGCACCGGGGAGAAGGTGTGACGGAGTAGGGATGATGTTTCGTTTGTGGGCATTTCTGCTGGTGATGGCATATGGAGGAGCGTGCCTGTGGGCGCAGGAGGGCAGTGCGCCTGCGCAGGCTGTGGAACGTCCGGCGGGCAGCATCGCCGGAACGGTGGCCGACACCGATAAGGCGTCGATTCCAGGAGCGACCGTCCAGCTTGAGAATCCTGAGGCGAAGACGCGGGTGAGCGCGAGCACGGATGCCTCGGGCGGCTTCCGTTTTGCGCCGGTCGCCGCCGGGGAGTATGTGGTGACGATTTCGGCGAAGGGGTTCGCTGCGTGGCACATCAAGGATGTCCTGTTGGTACATGAAGGTGAGGCGGTGGTGCTCCCTGAGGTGCAGTTGGGAGTCGAGGGGATTACCACGAATGTGAATGCGATCACGCTTGAGGATCTGGCTGAGGAGCAGATTACGGCTGAGGAGCATCAGCGCATTCTGGGCATCCTGCCCAACTTCTATGTGAGTTATGTTCCCAGTGCGGCTCCATTGACGCGCAAGCAGAAGTTCAAGCTGGCGCTGGTGGTGAGCACTGATCCGGTAACGTTTTTCACGACGGGGGTGACGGCCGGCATTGAAGATTGGCAGGGCGACTTTTCCGGGTATGGCGTTGGCTTTTCCGGCTATGCGGAGCGTTATGCGGCGTCCTATGGGGATCGGCTCAGCTCGACTTTTCTGGGAGCGGCGCTTTTTCCATCGCTGCTGCACCAGGATCCACGCTACTTCTACCGCGGTCATGGCAAGGTGGTTACCCGGGCGCTTTACGCAATTTCGACGACGGTGGTGTGCAAGGGTGACAACGGGAAGTGGCAGCCAAACTTCTCGAATGTGCTGGGGAACCTGGGTTCGGCGGGCATCTCGACGTTGTACTACCCGGCGAGTGAGCGGCATAGCGTGCAGGTGACGGTGGACAATACGTTGCTGGGGGTGGCGACGGGGGCGTTTGGGACGCTGTTTCAGGAGTTTCTGTTGAAGCATGTGACGAAAGGTGTGCCTGGGAAGAGGCCGGCCGCGCCGTGAACGGGAGTAGACTGGCGGCATGAATCTTGCGCTTGAGGGTGTGGAACTGCCGATCCGGTTGCGGCTGGAGAAGCCACTAACGGACCTCGAACTGATGCGTTTCTGCGCGGTGAACGAGATGGTGCGGGTGGAGCGCGATGCCAACGGGGAGCTGATCCTGATGTCGCCGACGGGGCTCGAGGGTAGCAGTTGGAACTCGGAGTTGATTACTGAGCTCAATCTTTGGGCGCGGCAGGATGGGCGCGGGAAGGTCTTCGATTCGAACGGCGGCTTTACGTTGCCGGATGGCTCGATGCGCGCACCGGATGCGGCGTGGGTCTCCTGGCGGCGGTGGAATGCGGTGCCGCGCGACGAGCAAAAGCGGTATGGGCGCGTGTCGCCGGAGTTTGTGATCGAGATGCGGTCGGAGAACGATCGCCTGGCGATGCTGCAGGAGAAGATGCGGCTATGGATTCGGAATGGGGTGGAGCTGGCTTGGCTGATCGATCCGCAGCGGAAGGTGGTCGAGGTGTATCGGCCGGGCGAGGAGCCGGAGGTGCATGAGCAGCCGACTTCGGTGCAGGGAAGCGGGCCGGTGGCGGGGTTTGAGCTTGTGCTGGAACGGATCTGGAGTTGAGGAGGAGGTCTAGACTACAACCATGAATCTTGACATATCCCAGGTCGAGCTTCCGGTACGGCTTCGCATGGTCAGGGCCATGGACGATGAAGCCTTGATGCGCTTTTGCACGACCAACGAGAGTGTGCGTGTAGAACGAGAAGCGAACGGAGATCTACTCGTGATGTCACCTTCCGGGTTCGGCAGCAGCATGATCAACAGCAGGATCAACCGCCTGTTGACCGAGTGGGCGGAGGCAGACGGGCGTGGCGTCACGACCGATTCGAATGGGGGATACACCTTGCCGGATGGATCCATGCGAGCCCCGGATGGGGCCTGGGTGGCGCGAAGCAAGGTGCAGC
>CAXSDM010000046.1:0-10230 GCA_964235575.1 uncultured Acidobacteriaceae bacterium
GAGGTCTCGGCGCGATCCCACCAGCGCGGCGCGCCGAAGTACAGGCCGCCCAGCAGCTCGCGCACAAACAGGATGTCCGCGCCCTCGGTCACCTCCGGCCGCAGCGGCGAGTTCCCGCTCAGCGCCGCATACGCCACCGACGGCCGCAGGTTCGCAAACCCTCCCAGCGCCTGACGAATCTGCAGCAAGCCAGCCTCGGGACGTTTGTCCGGCGGCAGCGACCCATAGCGGTTATCGCCCACCGCGCCCAGCAGCACTGCGTCCGCGTCCAGTGCTAAAGCAAGCGTTGCGTCCGGCAGTGGAGAGCCCGTCGCGGCAATCGCTACTCCGCCAATCAGGCCCGGCACAAACTCGAAGTCGTGTCCGCTCAACTCGGCCACAGCGCCCAGAATCTTGGTCGCCTCTTCCGTCACCTCAGGACCGATGCCGTCGCCTGCCAGCACCGCTAATTTGAGCTTCATGAAAGCGTTCCCTCTCCCAAACAAGTGCCCGTCGTCAGACTGTTACGATCGATTCGTCCGGCTTCAACAGGCTGATCAAATCCTGGTCATAGATGGCCTTCTTGCGATCCGCCAGCGCCGTAAAGCGCGCATACACCAGGTCCAGCTCGGCCCGGCCAACGGCATGTCCCAACTCCGCCAAACGCTGCTCCAGCAGCCGCCGGCCGCTATGCTTGCCCAGCACCAGGTTAGTCGCCGGAACTCCCACGGACTCTGGCGTCATAATTTCGTAGGTTAATGGGTTCGCCAGCATCCCGTGCTGGTGTATTCCCGACTCATGCGCAAAGGCGTTCGCACCCACTACCGCCTTATTGGGCGAGCAGCCGAAGCTGATCAGCTCCGCAAGCAGTCGACTAGTCGGATAGAGCTGTTTCATCTCGATCCGGTTGCCGAACGGATACCGATCTCGCCGCGTGGCCAGCGCAGCCGCAATCTCCTCGAGCGCCGCATTGCCCGCACGCTCACCGATTCCGTTCACCGTGCACTCCACCTGCCGTGCCCCGCCCTCGACACCCGCCAGTGAGTTTGCCACGGCCATACCCAGATCGTTGTGGCAATGGGTTGAAAAGACAATGCGCTCCGAAATCTCTCGCCGCATGCGCAAAAACAGCGCCTTGTACTCCTCCGGAGTCGTATAGCCCACCGTGTCCGGCAGATTGATCGTCGTCGCACCGGCCTCGACCGCAACTCGCAACATCTGCGCCAGAAACTCCGGATCGGACCGCGTCGCATCCTCGGCGGAAAACTCCACATCGTCCGCATAGCTGCAAGCCAGCGCCACAGACTCCGCCACCTGATCCAGAGCCTCGGCCCGCGTGATCCGCAGCTTGGCTTCCAGATGCAGGTCTGAGCTCGCCAGAAACACATGTATCCGGTTCACCTCCGCCGGCTCAATAGCGCGCGCTGCCGCCTCGATGTCAGCACGCTTGCACCGCGCCAGCGACGCGATCCGAGGCCCGCGCACCGCATGCGCAATCTCGCGAATCGAAAGCAGATCGCCTTCGGAAGCAATCGCAAAGCCTGCCTCAAGTACATCCACGCCCAGCGCGGCCAGTTGATGCGCCATGCGCAGCTTCTCGCCCGCGTGCATCGTGCACCCGGGGCTTTGCTCGCCGTCGCGCAGCGTTGTGTCGAAGATCAGAATGTTGGTTGGCAGGCTCATATCAGGATCCAGTTCAGCTTGCGCTAGCATAATCTAATCTTATGGTGCATCCATGAACTATCAGAACTTCTAATATCTCCATTGGCGCCTGCAGGCCTCTGTTTCAGGCATAGTGCCTGGATTCATCATAAATCCGTCGCCTTGTATTTTGCAGCCACTGCCCCCGGGGGAGCTATCGATGGACCTTTTTCAGCTCGAAACCTTCCTCGCCGTCGCGGAAGAGCGCAGCTTCTCGCGCGCCGCGGCCCGCCTTCATCGCACCCAGCCCGCGGTCAGCCAGGCCGTTGCGAAACTCGAGACCGAACTCGGAGAGGTTCTTCTTGAGCGCTCTTCCCGGGACGGCACCCTCACCGCCGCCGGCGAGGTCCTGCGCGAGTACGCCCTCAAACTCCTCAACCTGCGCAACGACGCCGCCACCGCCCTCACCGAACTCCGCGAGCTCCATCGCGGCCGCCTCAATCTCGCCGCCAACGAGTACACCTGCCTCTATCTCCTGCCTCTGCTCGACGAGTACCGCCGCCAAAATCCACGCATCAAGGTCGCCGTCCAGCGCGCTCTGGCCAGCCGCATTCCGGACGAGGTCCTCATGCATGCCGTCGAGATCGGCGTGCTTTCCTTCAAGCCCGATGACCCGCAGGTCCAGTCGATCGTCGTCTACCGCGATGAACTTAGCTTCGTCGTCAACCCCAAACACCCGCTGGCCCGCGCGCGCGAGGTCTCCATCCGGCAGCTTGGCGAACAAAGTTTCATCGCTCACAACATTCCCTCGCCCCAGCGCCAGAAAGTCATCCAGACCTTTCGCCGGCACCGCACGCCGCTTACCATGAACGTCGAGCTTCCTTCGCTCGAAGCCATTAAGCGCTTCGTTGAAATGGGCAACGGCGTCGCGCTCGTTCCAGGCCTCACCGTCAAGAACGAGCTCGCCTCCGGATCGCTGGTGCGCATCCACGTTCCCGAGCTCGGTATCGAGCGCAAGCTGCGCCTGGTGTACCGCAAACACGCCAGCCTGTCGCATGCCGCGGTCGCTTTTCTCAAGATTGTCGAAGCCTATGCCGCAGCCCACGGCGACCCGTACAGCTATCGGCCAGCTTGACGCTTCGCGAAAAAAGATCGGAAGTCTGGAACCTTCCAGACGCTCTGCCGTCTCTAGTCTGTAGCTGGTAGCAGCACCCCGGAGCTCCTTGCCGGAGATTCAAGACGAAAGCGAGTTCTTCCGATGAACATCAGCAAACTGCATGTCCTGCCCGCCCTGCGGGTAGCTCTCCTCGCCGCGTGTACATCCGCACTTGCGGTGCCCATGCATGCCCAGGACGCGCCTCCGCCCTCGTACCAAGGTCAGGGAGGCCCCGGCCGAGGCGGTCCGGAGCAGCAACAGCGTCAGCTCGACATGATGACGAAGCAGCTTAACCTCACGCCGGATCAGGTCACGCAAATCAAAGCAATCCAGGCCGACGGCCGCACCAAGATGATGGCCATGCGCGACGACACCTCCATGTCCCAGGACGACAAGCGCTCCAAGATGATGTCCATGCGCCAGGACGAGCAAGGCAAAATCCGCGGCGTCCTGACCGACGACCAGAAGCCCAAGTACGACGCCATGCTGCAGCAAATGCAGGAACGGCGCGGCGGCGGGGGCTACGGCGGCAATGGCGGCGCGCCACCGCAGCCTCCTCCCCAGAACTAAACGTATCCTTCAGGTCCATCCGTAGGCCGGAGCCGCGCCATGTGCTCCGGCCATTTTGCGCCTGCATGCCCCGCGGCCAGCCCCACCGGGTACAATTGCCTATACACATTTGCCACGGTTGAGCCGCACCGAAATGCCGGATGACGAAGTCTAACCGTGACATCCGAGCGAATTGCGAGAGGGTCGAAGAAAGAATGAAGAAGACGATTTTGTTGGGCGCGCTGATGCTGTCCGCCGCAGCTGTTTTTGCACAAGAGAGCCGGCAGGACGTCAGTGTCAGCGCTTTTGGCCTCATCGGGCCGGCGGTCAACGGAGCCAACTCCGTCTATATGGTCCAGAGCGAAACTCTCGGAGCGCTGGCCAGCTATCGCTATCTGCTTACTCCGCACAGCGGCCTTGAGGTCAACTACTCGTTCGCTCAAAACACGGAATATTTTCGCTATGGCGGCAATCTAACCGAGAATCCGATCCACACGCGGCAGCAGGAAGGAACCGTCGGCTACGTCTACGGACTTACCTTCAAACGCTACAATCCGTTTCTTGAAGCTGGCGTTGGCGGAGTCTTCTTCACGCCCATCTACGACGGCACCTACCAGCTCAGCACGAAGCGAAATACCAGCATCGGTGGGCTTTTCGGCGGCGGAGTAGCCTATGAGCTCAGCCCAAGCTTTGACATCCGGGTCGAGTATCGCGGACTATTTGTAAAAGTTCCGAACTTTGGGGTGCCGGGAAATATTCTAAACACCAACCGGTACGAGGTCCTTAGCTTGCCGGCTGTCGGCGTCGCCTACCATTTCTAAGTGTCCTAGTAATGCTGGCCACGCCGTAGACCGCCCGGAAAGTGGTATGCCAACCCGATGGTCACCAGTTGTGGCGTAAGCCCCTGGGGAGGAAATCCTTTCCAGAACTGATACTCGTAGTCGACCCGGAAATTTAGGTAAGACCGCACGCGAACATCCGCACCGCCTCCAATCGCAAAGAGGTTGTAGGCCAGGTTTGCGGTGTTGAATGGAAAATTGAAGACTCCGCGCCCATACATTCCCTTAGCATACGGCGAAAAGATGCCGTAAGTCCGGTGATAGCGGGGGCCCACCTCGTACGTGCGCTCGTAAAGCTGATCGCCGCTCCCGGTTTTTGCTTGGTGGAAAGCTAATTCGCCGCCGATATGATTCGTTAAATCGAGCGTAGAGTAAATGGCAAATCCGCTGAGCGGGTCGGGGTTGTAGTCAGAGAAGTCAACCACAACCCCACCACCTACCTGAAGGTCAGCCCGGCGCGCCGCCGTGGGAGATGCCTGGCTCAGCAACACGGGAGCAGAGAGCACGAGCAGGCAGGATGCCGCATACCGATAGGTCAACAACCTGCTTCTCCCTTATTTGGCAGACACTCAATCCCTCATCGAATGATATACGATGCGCCGACCGTCACGACCAGGGGAGACAAGCCATGCGTAGCAAAGTCCGGCCATTTCTGCATCTCGAAGTCGATCGCCCGCACCGTAAGTTTGCGCGCCGCGCGATACTCCACACCTCCGCCGTAGGCATAGATGTTGTAGGAAGAGGAAAGATTGAAGAGTTGGTTCGTAATAATGCCGCGTCCAAGCATCGCCTTGCCATACCCGGTAAAGCGGCTTCGCCGGAGAAACGCGCGCGGCCCGGCGAGATAGCTGTTCTCCCCAATGTCGTCCGGGCTTACGACACCTCCGATGTGACCTTCACCTTCCAAGCCGAGATGCCGGAACAAATCGATGTCAGCAAAAAAGCTGGGTCCGTACGTGGGCTTGGGAGCGTAGTCGGTGTTGAGGTAAGATCCTCCGGCGCCCACCGAGATGCGGGCAGTGCGCTCCGCACTATAGACAGCTTGTGCGTTCAGTTGTTGGATGAAGGCAAGCGAGAAGGTCAAGCAAAAGATCGTTCCAAGGCAGTTCTTCATTGATTCTCCGTTACTCTCTCGTCGAGTGCGAGTCCGTGCCAGCGGAGTCTCGGATTGTGGGAAAGCCGGGGAAGGTTCGCCACCACAGCGACCCTCCCGATATATGTGTGTAAGTTCTCCGTGAATCTTGTGCGAAGGTTGGTCTGGGCACCGTTCACCGAACAACGGCGTTCCTCATCTTCCTGGAGGTTCGACCTGCTCTATTTCTCCTTTGCGGACGGCGCCAGTGGAGCGGTTGTGGACGGTGGAGGTGCGGTCGTCGCGGGCGCTGGAGCTGCGTTCGGCTCAATCGCCTGAGGGGCCGCGGTGGTCTCGGCCGGAGCCCCACCCGGCGCTGCCGGCGCCGGGGCTGCACTCGGATCCGTCGGAGGTTTGTAGTAGGCCAGCTTGATGTACACCGGCGCCACCTCGAAGGGCATCTTGTCGCTCGGGCTCAGGATCGGCTCGAACGCCGTATGCATCGTGATCACCTGATCCGTCCAGGGATCGAACCGGAGGAAGCTCGACAGCGGAACCGCCGCCTGCTGCTTCAGGTCTTTCGCGTTCAGCTTCTCGGCCTTCGGCATCAGCGCCGCCAGCCAGAACGTTTGATCGTTGTCGTTCTTGACCAAAGCGTCGCCAATCATCGGCTCATTCAACGCACGCAATCCCTTCACGCGCGCCTGCAGTTGCTGCAGGTACAGCCCGAAATACTTTTGGCTGTCCACCAGCTCCTTCGCCTGCAGAAGCTCCACGCACTTCTTGGCCGCTTCCGTGTTGTCCGTGTCCGTATGGTGCATAGGGATGCGCTTGAAGGCGGCGTTATCCGGGAAGAGCAGCCGGTCGTTGAAGGCGTATTTGGTATCCAGCTTATGGCCGCTCAGGATGTGCGCGATCTGGAAGGCGAGGATCGCATTCAGGTTACCCGTCTGTTGCGCGCCATCGGCGGTAACGACAGCCGTCGTGTCGATCAGGCTCTTGGACAGGATGATGGTGTTGCCCACAGCCAGCGATTCGAGCGGCTCGGTCAGCAGCGTCCGCACCCGAATGGGGCTCGACACCGCAATCTGGTTGTAGGCCAGAATATTATTCGCCAAGGCCTCCAGCGTTTTGTCGAAGTCACTTGGAGCATCCAGCAGCCCAGCCTGGAACAACCGCGTCACGATGTTGTCCTCGGCTTGACGCTCAAACGCGCGCTGCGCTCCCAGCGGACTCTCATCCTGAGCGTCGTTCGACACGTCGGTCGCGTTCTGCACCTCAACGGATGTGTTCTCGGCCGTGGTGGTCGGAACCTTCAGCACATAACCCCAGACATGATTGATCGCCTTGAACTTCAAGGTGCTGGTCTGGCTCTTCGGATCGCTCTCCTCGACGTAGAAGCTCGTCGGCAGCCACAGGTCGGGCTGCACGTTAGTCCGCCAGCTGTCGAAGTGGAAGTACTCGTGATAATCCTTCTCCGCGCCGGCAAAGTCGCCGTTGAAGCGGACGACGTTGCCGTTCTGTGTCTCTACCCAGATGCGCCCGAAGAAGCGTCCCGTGGCATTCTTCCCCTGCACGGGGGTCACGTCGAAGACCGCAGTCGGAATCGTCCCGAGAAAGTCATTGCGGACGAAGAAGAAGTTATAGTGCTCCTTGTTGAAGTCGTTCGAGTCCATCAGCAGCATCTGGACGAAGCCCGCTTCGCTGAACTGCAGGTGCAGCGAGCCGCCCAGACCCGAGATGAAGCTGAGCGATCCTTTGAAGGAACCCAGCTTGCTTTTCTGCCCAGGCTTCGGTCCCGCCTCGTACGCCGTATCGCCAATCACCTTGCCGAAGTCGACCCGTCCCAGGAAGTGCTCATCGCTCTCCGGAACCTGGCGCATCACGGGATCGACCTTCATGTTCTGGATGTACGTCTCAACCAGCGGAGCCCGATCGCGCACGACCTTGATCACCGCCTTCTCGCGCACGATCGCTTTGTCGATCAACGCGCTTTGGGCAGGGGTAAGCTTTTTCGCGGCGACCACTTCCTTCTTCTTGCCGCCGAAGACCGAGCCTGCAGCGTGGCCGGGCAGTGCGGAAGCGAAGACAAGGGCCAGCGACAGTCCGGTAATGGTGTGTGTCCGAGAGATCATATGGATTGCAACTCCTGTAAGTGACAGCTCAGCGGCGGGCCGTTCAGAACTGCGGTTCTAGGGTTGAGATTGGCTCGACGATTGAAAATCTATCGAGAGGAAAGTCGGCCGGCGCGCCCAGGTCCGGCTCAGGTTGCCATTTGGAAGATGATGCTGACCACGCCTTCCCAATCGATCGGCTCACCGGCCGCATCGGCAGCCGGCTTGAAGCGAATGCCCTGCGCGGCGCGAACCGCCGCCTCGTCCAACCCATGTCCCAGGCCGTTCGTGACCCCGAGGACGGAGACCGCGCCTGACGGCGAAACGTGAATCTTAACCTGGACGGTGCCCTCTAGATGCATCGCAGCGGCCTCCGCGGTGTACTGCGGGCTGGGCTTAAAGAGCACCTTGGGAGCGGTGCGTACCGGGGCCCGCGTCGCAACCGCGGTTGGCGCCGGAGGAGGAGGCGCTCCGCCCAGCGCGACCTGGCGTACCTGCGTGCCCACTCCGTTTCCGCCCGGAGCCGTCCCGGTCCCCAGCGGCACGCCATGGGGCACACCGGCTACAGCACGTACACCCGTCCCGCCCATCTGTCCGTTGGGCTGGCCGGACCCAAGATTGACTGCACGGGCATTCGCACCGCTGCCCGAACCCGGAGGCATGCCGCTCATCCCGCGATTGCCAAGGTCGACCGCCGCGGTGGCCGGTGCATTGCTCGGATGGATTGGGTTGTCGGTTCTTCCCAAGGCCACTGCGGTCGGGTGCGCATCGTTATTGACTACTGAAGCGGATTTACCGAGGTTCACCTGGACGGGTTTCGGCGCGGCTGCCGCAACTACCACCTTCGGCTGCGCGGGAGTAACCACCGGGATGGGCTTCGGCTGAACCACCGGCTGCACCTTCGGCGGCTCCACAACCTTCACCTCCGGCAGCACGATCTTCGGCTCCGGCGGCTGGATGGTGGGCTTCGGCGGAACGATCTTCGGTGGGATCAGCTTGGGCCGGATCGGCTCCGGCGGCTTGGCAGCCAGCGGCACAGTCAACACGATCTCCCGGTTGCGCCGGTCGATCGTCTTCTTCGCGGCCGCGCCCAGGATGACGATGATGATGGCTAAAATCAAATTAACGGTAATGGAGGTGAACAACGAACTCTTGCTCTGGCCACCCGTACTCAAGACACCAAAATGGGTAAACTGTCTATCCCGAGGCTGCGGGTCTGCGCTGCGGAGAGGAGTAGGCATCGTGAAAAAATCCTTTGAAGAGCCTCGCGAGAGGAGGAGGCAAGAGTGATGGTTTTCATCGGAGACCCGGCCGGGGCGTCTCGGACATGGCAGCAAACTCTCGGCGCAAATGAACCAGTTCTACAATTGAGGGTTCATTCCGTCGCCGATCTCCTGTCAACACAGGACGAGCCAACCGGCAAAGATCGAATCTTCCCTCGCACCAGGTCCAAGGCGATCATCCAACTCTGCGAGTCGCTGTCTCTCGCAGAGGAAACCTTCAGATGACACTCGTGGTGCTTCCCTCATCAACACTTCAGTAACAGGTGCAAGTGTGCCTGAACACGCAACCGCTCGCACTGGTACTTTTGTTGCAGTGCCTCGCTACGAGTTTACTCCTTACCCCCCGGAGATCGAAATATGCGCATCCTAGTTACCGGCGGTGCCGGCTATATTGGCGGAACCGTGAGCCGCCTCCTCCTTCAATCGGGTCACGAAGTCACCATCTTCGACGATTTCCGTCACAGCCGGAGATCTGCCGTTCCCCAGGGCGCTCGCCTGGTCGAGGGCGCACTCGATAACCGGCCGCTACTTGAATCCACACTTAGCGAGGGCAAGTTTGACGGCATCATGCACTTTGCCGCGTTGATCGAAGCCGGTGAGAGCGTGAAAGCTCCCGAGGTCTACTTCCGCAACAACACCGTCGGCACCCTCACCCTGCTTGAGGCGATGTTCGCCACCGGCCATGATCGGCTGGTCTTCAGTTCCACGGCCGCCGTCTATGGCGAGCCCGAGACGACCCCCATTCTTGAAAGCGCCAAGCTCGCCCCCACCAATCCCTACGGCGAGAGCAAGCTGCTCAGCGAACATATGATGCGCTGGATGAGCGAGACCCGTGGCCTGCACTACGCCGCGCTGCGCTACTTCAACGTGGCCGGCGCCATCCCCGGCTACGGCGAACACCACGAGCCGGAATCGCACCTCATCCCGCTCATTCTGGATGTCGCACTCGGCCGGCGTCCCAGCATCAAGATCTTCGGGCAGGATTACCCCACCCCGGACGGCACCTGCATCCGCGATTACATCCATGTCGAAGACCTCGCCAAAGCACACCTGCTCGCGCTTGCCGCGCTCGATAAGCACGATCGGCTTGTTTACAACATCGGAAACGGACAGGGCTTCACCGTCAAGCAGGTCATTGACTCGGTCCGCCGTGTCACCGGTCGCGCAGTCACGGTCGAAATGTGCGAGCGCCGCGCAGGCGACCCCGCCGTGCTGGTCGCCAGCTCGGAAGCCATCCAGCGCGAACTGGGCTGGAGCCCCCAACATCCGCAGCTCGACGACATCGTTCAGAGCGCGTGGCAGTGGCATCAGCAACTCTTTGGGAGCGCAACGTGACCGGATCCATGTTTCATCTTCAAGCGCCTATCCTCGAGAAGATCCTGCGGCCCATGATCGTCTATCTGGTCCTCGTCGTCTTTCTTCGAATCTTCGGAAAGCGTGAGCTAGCGCAGCTGAATCCATTCGACCTGGTCGTCCTGCTCAGCCTTTCAAACACGGTCCAGAACGCCATGATCGGCGACGACAACTCCGTCTCCGGAGGCATCCTCGGCGCATTCTCCCTGCTCACCGTCAACTGGATTCTTACCCGCGTGCTCTA